>JAIBAC010000049.1 GCA_019695375.1 Acidimicrobiia bacterium | reverse complement strand
ATGAGCGTCTCCCCGTCGGCGGGCGTGAACGGCGCCTTGCCCGACAACGCGAACACGAGCGTGGCACCGAGCCCGTACACGTCGGCGGCGGCGGTCGCGGCCGCGCCGTCGAGCACCTCGGGCGCCACGTATCCGAGCACCCCGCGGTCGCTCTCGGCGACACGCCACGAGCCGTGGTCGAAGTCGGTGAGCACGGCCGACTCCGTGGCGTCGTCGCCGGAGTCGGTGACGAGCACGTTGGTGGGCTTCACCGCGCCGTGCACGAGGCCCGCGTCGTGTGCGGTCTGGAGGGCTCCGGCGAGGTGGACACCGAGGATCGTCGTCTCGTGCCACGACCGCTTCGACTGCTCGCGCACGAGCGCATCGAGGCTGCGACGCGCAAGGGGGGAGCGGATGTAGGCGGCCTCGCGGCCGTCCGGTGCGTCGAGCGTCCCGCGACCGGTCTCGGCGTGGATCGCGCGGTGCACGGGCGCCACGGAACCGGGCGCGAAGCCGTCCTCGAAGACCTTCACAGCGTCACCGTCGACCTCGAAGACAGTCGCCACGGGGCCCTCGCCCACGACCGTGGTCGCGGGTGACACGTCGGGTGTGGGCGCGAGATCGGTCTCCACGACGCCGAAGCCTACGCGGGCGCGCGAGGGCAAAGGCGCTGGCAGGACAACGCGGAGGCGTGGTGGAATCGGGCAGCTAACAGGTTCTGAGCAGCCGCCACCCCCGGACCGCCCGAAGGCTCCCAGATGGACTTCCTCGACCTCGCCCGCACAAAGATCGTCGTCTTCGACGGTGGCATGGGCACATCGATCCAGGGCTACGACCTCTCCGTCGAGGACGACTACCGCGGTAACGAGGGCATGACCGAGATGCTCTGCCTCACCCGTCCCGACGTGCTCAAGGAGATCCACGCGTCGTTCTTCGAGGTCGGCTGCGACGTCGTGGAGACCGACAGCTTCGGATCGAACCACGTCGTGCTCAACGAGTACGACATGGTGGAGCACACCTTCGAGCTGAACGAGACCGCCGCCCGCATCGCGCGGGAGGTCGCGGCGGACTTCTCGACGCGGGACCGTCCCCGCTTCGTGTCCGGATCCATGGGCCCCGGCACGCGTCTGCCGTCCCTGGGACAGGTGGGCTTCGCAGCACTCGAGGCGAGCTACACGGAGCAGGCGGCGGGGCTGCTCGCCGGCGGCGTCGACCTCCTCCAGATCGAGACCGCCCAGGACCTGCTGCAGGTGAAGGCCGCGATCGCCGGTGCCCAGGCGGCGATGCGCGACGCAGGCCGGAAGGTGCCTGTGATCGTCCAGGTCACCATCGAGCAGACGGGCACGATGCTCCTCGGCTCCGAGATCGGCGCCGCGCTGGTGGCGCTCGAACCGTTCGACGTGGACGTGATCGGCATCAACTGCGCCACCGGCCCTGCCGAGATGGTCGAGCACGTACGTCACCTCGCGGACCGCTCGCCGAAGCGGATCAGCGTGCTGCCCAACGCCGGGCTGCCCCGCCTCGACGGCAAGCAGACGGTGTACGACCTAACGCCGGAGGAGCTCGCGCGCTGGCACACGACCTTCGTGCGCGACATGGGCGTCGAGATCGTGGGCGGCTGCTGCGGCACGACGCCCGCGCACCTCGCGGCCGTCGTCGGCGCAGTCGGCGGCCTCGACCCACAGCCGCGCGAGACGGTGCCGTGGGAGCCGTCGGTGGCGTCGTTGTACTCGCCCGTCTCGATCCACCAGGACACGTCGTTCCTCGTGATGGGCGAGCGCGCCAACGCCCAGGGGTCGAAGCGATTCCGAGAGCTCCTCGAAGCCGGCGACGTCGACGGGATGGTCGCCGTCGGTCGCGAGCAGGTGCGTGAGGGCGCCCACGTCATCGACGTCTGCGTGGACTACACAGGCCGTGACGGCAGCGTCGACATGGCGGAACTCGTGTCGAAGCTCGCCACCGCGTCGACGTTGCCGCTCATGCTCGACTCGACCGAGTGGCAGGTGATCGCGGCCGGGCTCGAGCACATCGGTGGCCGGCCCATCATCAACTCGGTCAACCTCGAGGACGGCCCCGAAGGCCGCCCCGGTCAGCTCTTCCCGCTCGCGAAGAAGTACGGTGCCGCGGTCGTGTGCCTCTGCATCGACGAGGAGGGCCAGGCCCGCGACGTCGAGTGGAAGCTGCGCGTGGCGCGCCGGATCGCCGACCTCGCGCACGAGCACGGCGTGCGCAACGAGGACCTGATCTTCGACGCGCTCACCTTCCCGCTCACCACCGGCCAGGAGGAGCTGCGCCGCGACGGCCTCGCGACCCTCGAGGGCATACGCCGGATCAAGGAGGAGGTCCCGGGCTGCTTCACCACCTTGGGCGTGTCGAACGTGAGCTTCGGGCTCAAACCCGCCGCCCGCGTCGTGCTCAACAGCATGTTCCTGCACGAGGCCGTCAAGGCCGGCCTCGACTCGGCGATCGTGAACGCCAAGAAGATCCTGCCCCTGCACAAGATCGACGACGAGCACCGCCGCATCTGCCTCGACCTGATCCACGACCGCCGCGGCGCCGACGGCCTCGACGGTTCGGCCCCTGCCGACTACGACCCGCTCAAGGCGCTCCTCGCCGCGTTCGAGGACGTGACGACCGCGACCACGACCGTGGACGACCTCGCCGGCCTCGCCGTCGACGAGCGCCTGAAGCGGCGCATCGTCGACGGTCTGCGTGAAGGCATCGAAGCCGACCTCGACGCGGCCCTGACCGAGCGCCCCGCGCTCGAGATCGTCAACGACTGGCTGCTCGACGGCATGGCCGTCGTCGGCGACCTCTTCGGCCGTGGCGAGATGCAGCTCCCGTTCGTGCTCGAGTCCGCCGAGACCATGAAGACCGCGGTGGCTTACCTCGAGCCGCACATGGACCGCGTCGAGGGCCAGGCGAAGGGCCGGATCGTGCTCGCGACCGTCAAGGGCGACGTCCACGACATCGGCAAGAACCTCGTCGACATCATCCTCACCAACAACGGCTACGAGGTCCACAACATCGGTATCAAGCAGCCGCTCGCACCGATCCTGCAGAAGGCGCGCGAGGTGGGCGCAGACGCGGTCGGCATGAGCGGCCTCCTCGTGAAGTCGACTCTGGTCATGCGCGAGAACCTCGAGGAGCTCAACGAGCTCGACAGCTTCGACGAGTTCCCGGTCCTCCTCGGCGGTGCGGCGCTCACGCGCAAGTACGTCGAGCACGACCTGCGCGAGGTGTTCAAGGGCAGGGTGTTCTACTGCAAGGACGCGTTCGAGGGCCTGGACACGGTCGGCACGCTGGTGTCGGGTGACTTCGACGCCGAGTTCGGCCGCGTCCCCGCGGGTGCCGGTTCCGGCGCCGTCGACCCAGAGTCGCTGGGACCGCTGGTGTTCTCGACCGAGCGGTCCGACGTCGAAGCCGACGCCGAGGTGTTCGAGCCGCCCTTCGAGGGCAGCCGCGTGATCAAGGGACTGCCGCTCGAGGACGTCGTCGAGTGGCTGAACCAGACCGCGTTGTTCCGCAACCAGTGGCGCTACGTCCCCGGCGCGATGAGCGCCGCCGAGTACGAGGCACAGCTCGAGGACGAGGTGCGTCCCCTCCTGCGCGAGTGGCTCCAACGTGTCAAGACCGACCAGATCCTCCAGCCCGCCGTCGTCTACGGGTACTTCCGCGCCGCGTCGGAGGGGAACGAGGTCGTCGTCTACCGGCCGGACTCGACCGAGGAGTGGCTGCGGCTCGAGTTCCCGCGCCAGCCCGACGAGCGTCACCTGTGCATCGCCGACTTCGTCCGTCCTGTCGGTGACGCACTGCCGGACTGGATCGGTCTCGTGGTGGTCACGATGGGCCGGCGGGCGAGCGAGGTCACCAGCGACCTGTTCGCATCGAACGAGTACAAGGACTACCTGCACCTCCACGGCCTGTCGGTGGAGATGGCCGAGGCGCTCATGGAGTACTGGCACCGGCGCATGCGCGAGGAGTGGGGCTTCGCCGAGGCCGACAAGGCCGATCTCGCGTCGATCTTCCGCCAGGGCTACCGCGGCGGGCGCTACTCGTGGGGCTATCCCGCCTGTCCCGACCTCGCGGAGCAGGTGAAGGTGTCCGAGCTGCTCGACCCGGGCCGCATCGGCGTCGAGCTCAGCGACGAGTTCCAGTGGGCGCCCGAGCAGTCGACCGCCGCGATCGTGCTCCCGCACCCGGAGGCGAAGTACTTCGTGGTCCGTGATCCCCGCACGGGCAAGCTCCTCCGCCAGTAGCAGGCCGCGGTGCGCGCACCTGACACAGCGACCGGTTTCCTGTCGGCCGGCGACGACGGCCGCCTCCGCTTCGGGGCCGCGGCCGTGAGGGGGTGGCCGTGGAGGATCGACGCGGCAGGCATCGCCGAGGAGGTCCCGGCCGCTGAGCTCGACAGAGGCCTCGTGCGGCCGAAGTCGTTCGCCTGGGACGAGCTGCGCCGGGCGAGCCTGCGGCTGCGCCCCACGATCGCTCCGCGCCTGCTCCTGTCGCCGTACCGTGACTTCGAGTACCGCCTCGAGTTGCACACGGCCGACGAGAAGGGCTGGTTCATGTTCCAGCACCACGTGCTCGCGCGCACGGACAGGCGCATGCACGTCCGCGTCCTGCCGGCCCTGATGCAGTTCTTGATCGCCACGCCTGCCGCCCGCGACGGCGTCGGCGATGCTGCGACGGTGCGCGATCTCGTGGACGCGGTGCGGGGTTGCCTCGCGGCCACCGAGGCGGTGCCGGGCCGGGCGCAGCGGTGGCCGTCCGGCTCCTATGCCTCGCGGCGGGAGCTCGACGCCGCCGCTGTGGCCGTGCTGGCCGGCCGCGGGGTCGTGCTCTTCGCGGGCCGGCCGCTGCGCGGGCGGCGTCTAGAGGCGTCACCCGAGATCGTCGACGCCGTCCTCGCGGACTTCGCCGAGCACTGCCGTGCCGGCGCCCCGCCGCCCGACGTCGTCGCCGCGTCGGTGGACGCGATGCAGGGCCCGAAGCCCGACTGGCCCTTCGACGTCCTCACGCCCGAACCCGACGTGGGGACGTGAGACGCGCTGTGACGTCGATCTGGGTCCCCACGTGGGGAGTGGCCCCCGACGTGGGGACGTGAATCGCGCTGTGACGTCGATCTGCGTCCCCACGTGGGGAGTGGCCCCCGACGTGGGGACGTGAATCGCGCTGTGACGTCGATCTGGGTCCCCACGTGGGGAGTGGCCCCCGACGTGGGGACGTGAATCGCGCTGTGACGTCGATCTGCGTCCCCACGTCGTGGTGTCAGGGGGTGACGCGCGGCATGACCTCGTCGGCGACGGTGCGGAGGTAGCGCCATGCCACGTCCGGCGGCAGCCCGCCGACGAGGGGGTGGAGGACGAGGGGGATGCCGGCGCGGACCTGGGCGACGGCGTCGTCGACGGAGATGACCCTGTGCGTGCGGTCCGCAGCGCGCAGCTCGTCGACCGTCATGGCGGCGGTGACGTTCACCATGTCCTCCACAGCGGCGCCGAAGCCCGTGTAACCGCCGACGTCGTGGAGCATGTACGGCCCGAGCTCGTCCCATGCCGCGTCGACGTCGTCGGCGACGAAGACCGTCGTGGGCAGGTCGGGGGGCGGCATGAAGCAGAACGCAGGCTCGTACCCGTGTGCCGCCGCCTCCGCCTCGTAGACCTCGACGAGGCCGGGATCACCGCCCTGGCCGAAGAAGCCGATGCCATGACGTCCGGCGCGGCGTGCCGCTGCGGCGCTGCCGCCACCCCAGGCGACGCGGGGCCCGCCCGGCGTCAGCGGCGCAGGCGTCACGTGGATCCGGCGCCCGTCGTGCTCGAACGCCTCACCCGTCTTCGCCTTCAGCAGCACGGCGAGCTTGTCGTCCGCGATGCGGCCCCGCCGGCCGTAGTCGACGCCCAGGTGCTCGTACTCCTCCGGCCTGTAACCGACCCCGGCGACGTAGCTGACGCGCCCGCGGCTCATGATGTCGAGCACGACCATGTCCTCTGCGAGGCGCACCGGTTCGTAGAGGGGCAGCACGACGACGGTGACCATGATCCGCAGCGTCGAGGTGCGGGCGGCGAGCGCAGTGGCGAGCAGCAGCGGCGACGGCAGGTAGCCGTCACCGGTGCAGTGGTGCTCGCACACGAACGCGAGGGTCGCGCCGCGGTCCTCGGCCCAACTCGCCATCTCGACGGCGGCCTCGTACAGCTCGGCGCGTGACGTGCCGTCGTGGGCTGCACGCATGTCGAAGCGCATCGTGAACACGGCTCGGACCTCCTCGGGCCATGCTCACCGAAGCGTCAGCGCCGGGGCAACTTCCCGCATCGGTCCCGCCGCCGCCGGGGCGGCCCTAGCCTTGCCGCGTGGCCACGGATCCCCCGCCCCCGCCGAGCCCGCGACCGCCGACGCGCGACCGCGGTGCCGTCTCGGCGGCGGGACCGATCCTGGCTTCGGGACGGCCACCTCTGGCGCAGCCGTGGGTGGTCGCCACCGTGGGCGGGACCGTGCTGTTCCTCGTCGCGGTCCTCGTGATCCTCGCCGTGGTGACACCTGATGCCACCCGGTGGATGTCGTGGTCGTCCACGACCGGCGTCGTCGGCTCCTTCGACAGGGCGAACGACCGCATGGACGTCGTGTACGCGTTCAAAGTCGACGGCGCGACCTACGAAGGCGAGCACGAGGTGCCCGGCGGAACCGAGGTCACCGTCGCCGGTCCGATCGGCGTGCGCTACGACCCCGCCGACCCACGCAGCTCGGTGCCGGTCGCCGCGCTGGAAGACCAGCTCGCGTTCCTGCTCGGGTCGATGATCGTCGCGGTCGCGCTCGCGGTCGCGGCCGCCCTGCTCCTCTACCGCTGGCGCCGGCGTGTCGACGCCGGCGCACCGCGACGCGCTCAGTAGTACGTGACGGTGATCGGATCGGTCTCCGAGGACCCGTAGGGCCCGCTCGGACCGAGGCTCAGCGAGCCGCCGGGGCCGTCGACGGCGGTGACAGCGGCGGTCAGGATGGCCGGTGCCGGGAGCGGCTGGCCGTACACGGTCGTGATCGTGACCAGGATGCACGTGAACGTGACGGTCCGCGGAGCCGTTGTCGTGATCGAGATGCCCCACGCGAGGCCGAACATGCACGACGTCTTGGACGACGACTTGTAGCCCTGCCCGTCGATCGCGCCGGTCGTCGTGCCGATGCCCAGCGGGAAGCCGAGGATGTTCCAGGGGTGCAGGACCATTCCCAGCCGGAAGCCCGCTTCGTTCGACCACCCGTCGGTCTCACCGGTCATCGAGACGCCGGTCGGCGACGCTGCCCGCGCAGGGACTCCCGGGCTGATGACGATTGCGGCCAGCACGAGCACGATGCTCGCCCCGATAGCCGTCAGGCTCGTTCGCAGGCTCACGAGATCCCCCTCCCTCGCCGACCACGGTACCGCGGACGGAGTCGCCCGCGCAGGGCGCGGGAGGAGTTCGCCGTGGCGGGCGGCGCCCCGTAGCATCCCGGGTACCGCACCGTTTCACGAACGCGACGGGTTCACCCGCGCGCATCGCAGGGGGACGACGCCGACTTGACCAGCACTGGCGACTTCGCTGAACACGACATCGACGACTGGCGCGACCTGGCCGCGTCCGAACTGCGCGGCAAGACCCCCGACGACCTCGTCTGGCACACGCCCGAGGGGATCGACGTCAAGGCCCTCTACACGGCGGAGGACCTCGATGGCATCGACGACCTGGCCACGCTGCCGGGCTTCGCCCCGTTCACCCGCGGCGTGCGGGCGACGATGTACGCCAACCGGCCGTGGACGATCCGCCAGTACGCGGGCTTCTCCACGGCGGAGGAGTCCAACGCCTTCTACCGCCGCAACCTCGCCGCCGGACAGAAGGGGCTCTCCGTCGCCTTCGACCTCGCGACCCACCGCGGCTACGACAGCGACCACCCACGCGTCGTCGGCGACGTCGGCAAGGCCGGCGTCGCGATCGACTCCGTCGAGGACATGCGGATCCTCTTCGACGGCATCCCGCTCGAGCAGATGTCGGTGTCGATGACGATGAACGGCGCTGTGATCCCGACCCTCGCGGCCTACATCGTGGCGGCGGAGGAGCAAGGCGTCGGGCGCGACGAGCTGACCGGGACCATCCAGAACGACATCCTCAAGGAGTTCATGGTCCGCAACACCTACATCTACCCCCCGGCACCGTCGATGCGGATCGTCTCCGACATCATCGAGTACACGAGCCGTGAGATGCCGCGGTTCAACTCGATCTCGATCTCGGGCTACCACATGCAGGAAGCCGGCGCGACGCAGGTGCAGGAGCTCGCGTTCACGATCGCGGACGGGCTCGAGTACGTGCGCTTCGCCCTCGACCGCGGCCTCGACATCGACGCCTTCGCCGGGCGCCTGTCGTTCTTCTTCGCGATCGGGATGAACTTCTTCATGGAGGTCGCCAAGCTGCGCGCGGCCCGCAAGCTCTGGGCGCGGGTCATCGCGCGGTTCGAGCCGCAGAAGGCGTCGTCGATGATGCTGCGCACGCACTGCCAGACCTCGGGCGTGAGCCTCACGGAGCAGGATCCCTACAACAACGTCGTGCGCACCACCCTCGAGGCGCTTGCGGCTGTGCTCGGTGGGACGCAGTCGCTGCACACCAACGCACTCGACGAGGCGATCGCGTTGCCGACGGACTTCAGCGCCCGCATCGCACGCAACACCCAGCTCGTGATCGCCGAGGAGTCCGGCGTCACCCACGTCGTCGATCCGCTCGGTGGCAGCTACTACGTCGAGGCGCTCACCGAGTCGCTGTGCCGCGAGGCGTGGGCGCTGATCGAGGAGGTCGAGGCGCTCGGGGGGATGACCAAGGCGATCGAGTCGGGCATGCCGAAGCTGCGCATCGAGGAGGCAGCTGCGCGGCGTCAGGCGCGGGTCGATCGCGGCGACGACGTGATCGTCGGTGTCAACAAGTACCGCCCTGAAGCCGAGGAGGAGCTCGACATCCTCGACGTCGACAACGCCGCCGTGCGTGAGGCGCAGGTGGCGCGGCTCGAGCGGATCCGGGCCGAGCGCGACCCGATCGCGGTGACGGCTGCGCTGAGGGCGCTCACCGACGGTGCGGCAGGCGATGCCAACCTCCTCGAGCTCGCGGTCGCGGCCACGCGGGCGCGGGCGACCGTCGGTGAGATCAGCGACGCGATGGAGCAGGTCTTCGGTCGCTACAACGCCGTGGTCCGCAGCGTGAGCGGTGTGTACGGGGCGGCCTACGAGGGTGACGAGGACTGGGCCACGCTCGTGGACGACGTCGCCGAGTTCGCACGCGAGGAGGGGCGCCGGCCCCGCATCCTCGTCGCGAAGCTGGGCCAGGACGGCCACGACCGCGGGGCCAAGGTGATCGCGACTGCTTTCGCCGACCTCGGCTTCGACGTCGACGTGGGGCCGCTGTTCCAGACCCCGGACGAGGCCGCCGAGATGGCGGTCGACAACGACGTGCACGTCGTCGGGGTCTCGTCGCAGGCGGCCGGGCACAAGACCCTCGTCCCCCAGCTCGTCGAGGCGCTCGCCGCGCGTGGTGCCGGCGACGTCGTCGTCGTGTGCGGCGGTGTCATCCCGCCCCAGGACTACGACGAGCTGTACGCGGCCGGTGCCGGCGCGATCTTCGGTCCCGGCACCCACGTCCCCGACGCCGCTCGCACCGTCCTCGACCTGCTCGCGAAGCGCCACGCCGCCTGATCGCGCCGCTTCGACGGGCGCCGGCCAGTTGCGTCAACCAGCTTGGAGCGCCGCGCGAGCGTCCGGTGTGAGGATGATCGCGGCGTAGGTCTGCGCCCGTGTGAGCCCGATGCGCACGAGCGTGCGCAGGTCGGCCTTCGTCGAGGGGTCGATCTCGACGAGGATCGTCGCGGGCGCCTCGAGGCCCTTGAAGCGGTGGATCGTCTCGACGCGGACCTCGTCGTGGCGCAGCGGTGGCGGCGCCTCGTGGGAGTCGGGATCGCGTCCGCGCAGCGTCACGTTGCCGAGCTTCTCGCCCCAGACGGCGCTCTTGCGCGCAGCGACGCCGGTCTGAACCACGAGGTCCTCGTTGTCGACGCCGCGTTCGCCGAGGAGGGTGTGCAGGAGCCTGCTCAACGCCTTGGGGATCTCGGCCGCGGACTCGACCTCGACGATCTCGAGGGCGGTGCCGCCTGCGAGCCGGCAGTCGGGTTCGGGGTCGCCGAGGAACGTGGCGATGCTCCGCGCGAGGTCTGCGGCCGTGCGCTGCTGTCCCGTGAGCGGCCAATCCACTGCCCCGTCGAGGGTCACGGGCTCGGCTTCGGTGTTGTAGATCCGCTGCGCGTCGTCGAGGTAGACGTGGAACCGGCTCGACTCGTCCGCGAGGGCGAGCTCCAGCAGCGCCACCCACTCCTGCGTGAAGTCCTGGCCCTCGTCCACCACTATCGCGTCGTAGCGCTCGCCGTCGGGCACCGGCATCTCCCCGACGACGGTGTCGACGAGGCGCTCGAAGTAGGCCGACGTCGCCGTCCGGTCGCCGCGTGGCGGCCGTGGGCCCAGTTCCAGCCTGGCGTCCTCCGCCCAGCGCTCGCACAGCTCGTGGAACGTGGAGACACGCAGGTGCGCCACCTCGTGCGCCGCACGGGCCTGCGCGTCGGCGAGCGGGCGGTTGTAGCAGACGTAGAGCACCTCTCCGCCCTGGGCCGCCATGTCCGCGGCGGAGCGCAGCGCGAGGACCGACTTGCCGGTGCCGGGGCCGCCACGGACGACGACGCGGGGCACGCCGGCCAGCGCTTTCAGGGCCCGGTGCTGCTCGTCGCTGAGGCGGGCGGCGTCCTTGCGGACACGACCGATCTCGAGACCGAGGTCGCCGCCGAGGCTCCAGTCCGGCTCCAGCAGCCGGTCGATCCGTTCGATCTCCGCCGACGTGAGACGCGGCCTGGGCCGCTCCACCCGGAGGAGCGCGGTGACGTGGGCACCGATGTCGTCGAAGGCCTTGCCGTCGACGAGGACGCCGCCATCGAGGTCCATCCCGAGCTCGACGACGTCGGGCGTGCAGTCCGGGAAGACCACGGCATGGGCATGTTCGCCCCCGCGGATCCCGATCGAGCGGAGCTTGGCCTGCAGCAACTTCGACGAAGCCAGCGCCTGGTTCGAGGGGTCGCGGATATCGTGGGTCCGGCCCGCGCGGTCGGTGGAGTACCACTTGGTGCCGCGCCGTCTGATGACACCGCCCTTGACCTCGATCGTGCAGATCCCCTCGGGCGCCACGACCACGATGTCTGCCTCCCCGGAGCGTTGCCGGCGGTCGGCGTCGAGCACCGTCCAGCTCACCCCGTGGGCCACCCCCCAGCCGTCGGGGAGGTCAGCGGCGAGCTTGTCGAACGTGCGACGCTCCGCCGTGCTGCGGAAGTCGGGGTCGCGTGTGATCCGCCGTGCCATCGGGCGATTGATCAGCCGGCGGCGGTGATGGGTTCGTAGTGCCCGGGGCCGGCCATGACGTTCATGGACCGCGAGGGTAGCGGTGCGCCGCGCGGTCGCGTCCGGCCTGATCTTGGATGACGGCGCGGCCAGCTGGCGGGGCTTGGATGACCAGAAGCGCGGTTCTCGTCCGGTTCGTCATCCAACCCCCGTGGTGGCCGGTCTGTCATCCAACCTCGACACCGGCCACGGTGAACGCGCCTGCGGACCCCGGAGGCGGTACGGTCTCGGCCGTGGCAGACCACGACATCGCCGAGCTCTGCGCCGGTGTGCGCGCGCGCGACCGCAGGGCGCTCGCACGGGCGATCACGCTGGTGGAGTCCACCCGCGCCGACCACCAGCGCGACGCCGAGGCCCTGCTCGCGTGCCTGCTCGATGCGACCGGGGGCTCGGTCCGCATCGGGATCTCGGGTACGCCCGGCGTGGGCAAGTCGACCTTCATCGAGGCGCTCGGGACGACGCTGACGGCCCGTGGCCACGAGGTCGCCGTCCTCGCCGTCGATCCCTCCAGCGCCCGCACGGGTGGGTCGATCCTGGGCGACAAGACGCGCATGGAGGCCCTCGCCCGCGATCCGCGCGCCTTCATCCGTCCGTCACCCTCGAGCGGGACCCTCGGCGGGGTCGCACGGCGCACCCGCGAGGCGTTGCTGGTGTGCGAGGCCGCCGGCTTCGACGTCGTCCTCGTCGAAACCGTCGGCGTCGGACAGTCCGAGACCTCCGTCGCCGACATGGTCGACCTCTTCGTGCTGCTGCTCGCCCCGGGCGGAGGCGACGAACTGCAGGGGATCAAGCGCGGGATCATGGAGATCGCCGATCTCGTCGTCGTCAACAAGGCCGACGGCGAGCTCGAGCACGCGGCAGCGACGGCCGCCGCGGAGTACAGGGGCGCGCTCGGGTTCATGCGGCCGCGGAGCCTGCAATGGCGGCCCGAGGTCTTCCTCGTCTCCTCCGTGGAGCGCACCGGTCTCGCCGAGGTGTGGGACGCGGTCGTGCGGGCACGTGACGCGCTCGTGGCGTCGGGCGAGTGGGATGCTCGACGCGCTGAGCAGGCCGGTGCCGAGATGTGGCGTGAGGTCGGCCACCTCGTCGAGGAGGCACTGCGGGCGGAGCCTGCGGTGGCGCGGGTCGTGGCCGATCTCGAAGCCGAGGTGCGCGCGGGGCGCACGACTCCGTCGGCTGCCGCTCGGCGCCTGCTGTCGGCCTACCGGCGGCCTTGAGGCCGGAACACCATCTCGGGACCCTGAGGAACGTCACGGTCACCGTCGTCGACGGCCCCGGTGGCATGATCCAGTTCACCAGTGACCCGGCTCCGGTGCCCGAGCTGGCCTCCGATCCCATCGTCGCCGGCTTCCACTGACCCGGGTTCCCGGGCGCTGTTGGTAGCTTGCGGGCATGCGACTAGTGATCGTGGGCGGCGGCCCGGCCGGCAACCGCGCGGCGTCGACGGCAGCCCGCCTCGGAGCCGAGGTGACCCTCGTCGAACGCGACGTGATCGGTGGCGGCGCGCACCTGTGGGACTGCATCCCGTCGAAGGCGATGGTCGCGAGCGGGGACGCGCTGACGGCGCTGCGCCGTGCCCGCTCGCTCGGCATCGACGTGACCCTCGCAGACAGCCGCGTCGACCTGCCCCGCGTATCAGCGCGGATCAACGACATCTGGCGCAGCCTGAACGCCAACATCGACGACGAGCTGACCAGCCAGGGTGTGCGGCTGATCCCGGGCACCGCGCGGCTCCTCGACGAGAGCCGCGTCGCCGTAGAGTCCCAGGGCGCACCCGAAGAGGTGCTCGAAGCCGACGCGTTACTCCTCGCCATGGGCAGCCGCCCGCGTGTGCCCGGATGGGCAGAGGTCGACGGCGAGCGCATCCTCATCTCGCGCCAGGCCTACGACCTCGACGCACTTCCCGAGCACATCGTGATCGTCGGCTCGGGTGTGACCGGTGTCGAGTTCGTCCACATCTTCAACGCACTGGGTTGCGAGGTCACACTCGTGGCGAGCCGCCGCCACGTGCTGCCGGGCAAGGACCCGGAGGTCGCGTATGCGCTCGAGGAGGAGTTGGTGGCGCGTGGTGTCACGATCCTCAAGGGTGCACGTGCGGCCGGCGTCGAACGCAGCGCCGCGACGGCCACGGTGCACATCGAGGACGGCCGGTCGGTGACCGGCAGCCACGTCCTGCTCGCCATCGGTTCGGTGCCCAACACCGACGCATGCGGTCTCGACGCCGCGGGTGTCAAGGTCCTCGACTCCGGGCACGTCCCCGTCGACGAGTTCTGCCGCACGAACGTGTCCTCGATCTACGCCGCCGGTGACGTCACCGACAAGATGCCGCTCTCGTCGCTGGCCGCGGCGCAGGGTCGTCTCGTCGGCTACCACGTCGTCGGCCGGCCGGCCCGGCCCCTCGACTACGGCGCCGTCGCGCAGGCGATCTTCACCGATCCCGAGATCGCCGACGTCGGTGTCGCCGAGGCGGAGGCGTTCGGTCAGGGCCGCAAGATCCGGGTGACGAAGGTGCCGTTCGGGTCGAACCCGAAGGCGCTGATCGAGGGTCAGCACTCGGGTTTCGTCAAGATCGTCAGCGACCCGCTCACGGGCGAGGTCCTCGGCGGCTCGATCGTGGGGGCCTCGGCGGCGGAGCTGATCGCCCCGATCGCGCTCGCGGTGCGCAGCGGTCTGCGTCTGCAGGACCTCGTCGACACGTTCTGCGTTCACCCCTCGCTCTCGGAGTCGCTTGCCGACGCGGCCGAGTAGCCGGCGTCGCCACTGACCGTCCAACACCGTTCCAGGAGCTCCAGCACAGATGCCTGCCCGCCGTGTCGTCGCCCTCGCAACCGCAGTTGCGGTCAGCGTCATGTCCGCGGGCTGCTCGATCACGATGTCGGGCACCACGTCGCCGACCACGGTGGCGCCCAAGGAGGTGCAGGAGCGCACCGTGCAGGTCGACGTGCTCTGGTACCGGCCGGACACGGGCGTCGGCGGGACGACCGACGTCGACATCACCGTCCGTCCCGACGACCAGGGCCGGTTCACGCTCAACTCCGAACAGACCGACGTCGGCAACACCGGCGAGGAGTGGAAGGCATCGCAGTGGGCGGGCTCGGTCTTCGGCATCCTCGCTGCCGGCGCCGATCCCGGCAAGGTCGCGGTGGACTTCACGGTCTCGGACGAGATCGACGGTCCCAGCGCCGGCGCCTTCATGACCGTCGGCGTCGCGGCCGCGATCAACGGCGACCCGATCGACGACTCGGTGTCGATGACGGGCACCATCAACCCCGACGGCAGCATCGGCCCCGTAGGTGGCATCCCCGAGAAGCTGAAGGGCGCGAAGGACGCGGGCAAGCGCAAGGTCCTCATCCCCGCGGGGCAGCGCGTGTCCGCGTCGGAGACGACCGGCGCACAGGTGGACGTCGTAGAGCTCGGCCAGAGCCTCGGCCTCGAGGTCGAGGAGGTCGGCGACGTCAACGACGCGTACCGCGAGGTAACCGACGGCAACGAGATCTCCGCCCTCCCGGATCCCGTCGCGGACGTCCGCGTCGGTGACGAGGTCGGGCGGCGCCTCGACGAGCACACGCGCAAGTGGCTCGACACGTACGAGCGCCTCGAGGCGGAGTACTCCGCGCTCCCGGCAGAGCTGCGCCGCAGTGGACCGCGTCTGGCGGCACAGACGACGGCTGCCGCCGATGCCGCAGCGGCGGCGCAGACGGCCCTCGACAGCGGTGACTCGACGCTCGCGTTCAACCGGGCGCTGCAGGCTCTGGCCCTGCAGTTCGTGTCGCTGACGCAGGCAGAGGCCTATGCGGCCCTGAGCCGCGGGGGGCTCCCGGAGCTGACGCGCTATCTCGACGAGCAGACCGACTTCAAGGACTCGCTCACCTCGGCGCTCGAGGACCTGCTCACGAAGTCGCCGGCCACCGTGACCGACGTCGAAGCCCTCGTCGGCGCATACGAGGCCGTCTCGCAGGGCATTGGGCTGCAGCTCGCGTCCGAGGACATCCTGAAGAGCACGAGCCTCGACGCCGAAGGCCTCGCGGACGCGATCGAGATGCGTGCACGCGCAGGCCTGCTCGGCGCTCTGAGCAGCGACGCGCTCGAGATACTCGCCGACCTGCCCGGCCCCGCGATCTCGTCCGAGATCGATCCGGCGGTCCTGACCGAGCTCTTCCAGGGCGGTGCCGACGCGAACCTCAAGGTGTTCGAGGTCAGCTTCGTCCACCAGGTCGCCCAGGCTGCAGGCGTGACAGACGAGCAGGCGAAGCAGATCCTCGCCCTGAAGCTGCCCGACTACGCCGCGGCCCTGTACCAGCAGCAGGTCGTCGGACTTCTCGAGGAGCGTGCCGCGAAGCTCGGCGCCGACGCTCCCGATCTGTCCTACGCCAAGCTCGGCGCGTCGCTCAACAACTACGTGACGGCTGCCGACCTGATCGCGCGCTTCTACTCGCTCCAGGCGTCCATCGACCCCGCGAACATCGGGATCCTGACCGACACCGGCAACCCCGACGCGCTCAAGGCGATGGTCGACACGTCAGTGGACGGCGTCCGCCGCGGGATAGCCGCCCTCGACGCGCACGGCATCGACTCGTCCCCGATCGCGATGCAGTACCTGAGCGCGCAGGACGACGCGCGGGACGGCAGTCCCGAGGCCGTCATGAGCGCCCTGCGGAGTCTGTGGACGGCACAGCTCGAGAGCCGCATGATGGCGTACTTCGGCGGTTTCCCCACCGGGTCGTGACGATCCGCGCGCGTGTGGGTCAGGGCCCGGGTGTGCGCAACATCCGGTAGGCGGCGCCGATCCCGCCGGCCGCGAGCCACACACGTCCATCCGCGTCGGGAGCGGCGGCCGCGGCGCCACCGCCGTCACCGACGAGGGTGGGCGCGCGGTCGGAGGCGTCGGCGAAGTGCCCCGGTGCCGTCTGCAGC
>JAIBAC010000296.1 GCA_019695375.1 Acidimicrobiia bacterium | reverse complement strand
GCGGATCGCGAGGACCACGAGGGCACCGAAGGCCATCGCGAACAGGAAGAAGGTGCTCCAGCCACCTCCCTGGTGGCCGGCCCGGCCGAGACCACGGCCGTCGAAGCCGCGGCCGCCGTAGCCGCGGTCACCACGGTCCGTGCGGGGCCGCTGCGAAGGTCCCGGTCCGGGCCGGTTCTGCTGCTGCGGCTGGAGCTGCTGCTGCGGCTGTTGCGGCTGTTGCTGCTGCTGGGTGTTCGGCGGCTGCGCGGGCGACGTGTCTGCGGTCTGAGCCGACGCCGGCGCGGCGACCGCAAAGGCGAGACCGGACGCGAGCGCGACGGCGGCGACCGCATGACGGGCACGGGACATGAGGACTCCTCCTTGGGGATCGCCCACGAGGATGAACCCGGATCTTGGGAGAATTCTGGGAAGCGCGGACTCATGCGGAGCCGTCACCGCGATACCTCGACGCCGGCCGCGACCCGATCCCAGGTCGTCTCCGTCACCCCCTCGGCACGCAGTTCGTACTTGAGGACACGCCCGACCGGGTTGCGGGGCAGGTCGTCGCGCAGCTCCACGTACCGCGGCACGGCGAAGTAGGGGACGCGGTCCATGGACCAGCGGCAGAGCTGCTCGGGGCTGATCTGCGATCCGGCCTTGAGCACAGCCGTCACCTTGACCTCGTCCTCGGTCGCGTCCGGGGACGCGACCGCGTGCACTGCGACCTCGGCGATGTCGGGGTGGGCCGCGAACGCGGCCTCCATCTCGTAGCTCGACACGTTCTCGCCGCGCCGTCGCAGATAGTCCTTCTTGCGGTCGACGAAGTAGAGGAAGCCCTCGGCGTCGACGCGCCCGAGGTCGCCGGTGTGGAACCACCAGTTGCGTCCCTGTGCCATCGTCGCGTCGGGGCGCCCCCAGTAGCCGGCGAACATCACGTTGGGGCGGCGTGGGCGGACCACGATCTCACCAACGGTCCCGGCTTCGACGACGGCATCGTCGTCGTCGAAGACCGCGACCTCGAACTCGGCGTCGTTGACACGGCCGGCCGCCCCCGGCCGGTTCTCCTCGCCTGGAGGCAGCATCGAGATGAGCGACACCTCGGTCAGGCCGTAGCCGGCGCTGAAGGTCGCGACGCCGAATCGGTCGCGGTACACGGCGTCGACAGCGGCACTCATGGGGGCGGCAGCGACCAGCCGCAGAGTCGTGTTGCGCTCCTGCTCGGGGTCGTCGGCGGCCTTTGCGATGAACACGGCGGGCGCGCCGAGCAGCGACGCGATCGTCGCGCCGGTGCGGTTCATCTCGGCCCAGAAGCCGCTCACGCTGAACCGGCGGGCGATGGCGGCGCTGCCGCCGACGAGGAGCGTGCCGACGACGGCGTTGACCCAGGCGTTGAGGTGGAACAGGGGCAGCGGTGTCCACACCACGTCCTCCGGTTCGCGCTGCCACGTCGTCGCGATCTGGCGTGCGAGGCATGCGACGTAGTTGTGGCTGAGCATGCAACCCTTGGATGCGCCGGTGGTGCCGGCCGTGTAGACGAGCATCGCCAGATCCGAAGGCGCGACCTCGGCCGGTGCAGGGACGGTGCGTCCGCTGTCGAGGAGCTCGTCCCAGCCGGCACCGGTGGGGACACACGTTGTGAGCGAGGCGACCTCACCTGCGACGGCACCGACGCGATCGGAGTACGTGGCGTCGTGGACGAGCACGACCGCGCCCGAGTCGGCGAGCTGATGACGCAGGAACTCGCCCTTGTAGGCCGTGTTGACCGGTACGAGCACGGCACCGAGACGCATGGCCGCGAAGAACGTGACGACGATCTCGATGCCGTTGTCGAGCAGGGTCGCGACACGGTCGCCGCGCTCCACCCCGAGATCCGCGAGGCCTGCAGCGCACCGCTGTGCGAGGGCGTCGACGCCGGCTGCGTCGAAGGCCCCGTCCGTGTCGAACTCGAGGTAGGGGCCCGACGGATCGGTCGTGAGCCTGAGCGCGAACACCTCGGCCAGGGTCGTCTGCTCACCTGAGATCCAACCAGCCATCATCCGTCCGGTTCCTCGCACTCTGCAGCCCTGTGGTATAGCTGACGCCTCGTCAGATCCGGGGGTGGCGACGAACTCGCTTGCAGAACTGCTGTTCGACACCGGCGCGGACGCGTCCACAACCCTCCTCCACGTGGGCGATCGCGCCTACGACCGCGCCGAGCTGAAGGCCGCAGCAGAGCGCAGCGCCACCGCCATCAGCGCACGCGGCGTGGGCGCCGGCGACTGCGTCGCAGTGCTGGCCCCCAACTCCGCAGCGACCATCGCGTCCTACTTCGGCGTGTGGGCCGCCGGCGCGACCCTCGTCACGGTCAACCCGCGGCTCACGGACACCGAGATCACCGCCATGCTCGACACGGTGCGCCCGGCGGCGGTCATCGAGGCCGATGCCACCGGCACCCTCGACGCCGCGGTCGGCGCCGGCGTCGCGGCCCCGGCCGCGGTCGACGCCGCCACCGCCGTGGTGTCGTTCACGTCCGGCACGACGGGAGCACCAAAACCCGTGCTCCTCCGCCACGACCGCGTCCTTGCAGCGCTCGACGCCGTCCTGACCACGCTCTCACGCCGCGAGACGGCCGGTGCGCGTCAGATGCGGCCCAACATCGTGGCGTTCCCGCTCGCCATGTGGTCGGGCGTCTACACGATCTGCTTCTCGTTCCGGGTCGGCGCCGCACTCGTCGTGATGGAGCGCTTCGATCCCGCCGAGCTCGTACAGCTCGCACGCACCCATGACGTGCGCTCCGTCGTCCTCGCGCCGGCGATGCTCACCGCGCTGCTGCACTGCGACGCGATCGCAGACCTCGGTCCGCTGCGCTTCGTGCGCAACGGAACCGCGGCCCTGCCCGTCCCTGTGGCGCAGGCATTCCACGACCGCTTCGGCGTCCCGGTCCTCAACGGGTACGGGCAGACCGAGCTCGGCGGTGAGGTCGTCGGGTGGAGCGCCGCCGACGTCCGCGAGTTCGGCGACGCCAAGATCGGCTCGGTGGGCCGCCCCCATGCCGGTGTCGACCTGCGGGTCGACGACGGCGAGCTGCTCGTACGCTCGCCGTTCGCGATGGCGGGGCACCTCGACGACGGCGCCACGGCCGCACGCGTCACGGCCGACGGGTATCTGCGCACCGGCGACCTCGCCGAGATCGACGCCGACGGGTTCGTGTGGATCGTGGGTC
>JAIBAC010000295.1 GCA_019695375.1 Acidimicrobiia bacterium | reverse complement strand
CACGAGCGCGAGCAGCTCCGGGCGCGGCTCGCTCCGGGGGCCGATCACGTCGGCTCCGGCCCCAGCGAGCGCGGCGGCCGCGTCCGCAACGGCCGGCGCTGACGGCGACGACACCGTGAGGATCCGCCGGAACGGCGGCAGGCGCTCGCTACGGCGCCGTTCGAGCACTTCGGCCTCGAACAGGAACGGGTCGCAGGCCGCGAGCGCCCTGATCGCGGACGAGCGTGGCCGCCGGGTCTGGACGATCACGCGCCCTCCCTCACCTCGCGGGCGCCCTGCTCCGACGGCGTCGACGAGTGACCCGAACGCGGCCTCGTCGGCACGGAGCCCGGGACGGCCGAGGTCGGCGTCGGGATCCACCAGGACGACGAGATCGAAGCCGGACCGGTACCGCAACGCGGCCCGCGTTCCCACGACCACGGCACCGGCGGTCGGCGGTGGTGAGTCGGCGCCGCTCGCCACAGCGATCCTCACGCCGGGCAGCGCGGTGCGCAGCTCCGAGCTCAACCGGTCGACGCCGAGACCCACACGACGCAGGTCGGTGCTCGCGCACCGCGGGCACGCCCGCGGCGCGATCGAGAAGCCGCAGCGGACGCAGTCGAGGCTGCCGTCACCGGGACGCAGGAGCGACCCGCACTCGGGACACGCCGATGGGGAACCGCACGCGCGGCACACCACGGCACGGGCCGTGCCCTTGCGGTTCAGGTAGACGAGCGTCGCCGCGCCGCTCTCGACCGCGCCGCGCACGGCGGCGAAGAAGCGGCCCGACAGGGGCCCGGTGCCGGGCGGCTCGTCACGCAGGTCGACCACCTCGATCCGCGGCCAGCGCCGGTGGCCACCCGGGACGTCGAGCACGATCGGGTCCCGGTGCCTGCCGGCCTGCGCCGCGGCCCAAAGGTCTTCCACACCGATCGGTGCGGTGGGCCCGACGGTGACGAAGGCCACCCCGGCGCCCTCCGCACGCCGGCGCGCCAGCACCCGCGCATCGAGACAAGGTGCCTGGTGGTCCTTGTGCGCATCCGAGTGGGCAGCGGTCACGCAGACAGCTGCGAGTGCCGGTATCGGCACGAGCGGAGCATGGCGACCACCGATGACGACCCGTGCGTCGCCTGCGGCGGCCGTCTCCCATGCGGGGGTTCCCCCGCGGCTGAGATCGACGGCGCCGGGCAGGTGCGGCTGCCACGACGGGGGTGAGACGACGAGGAGGGTGCCTCCTGCGGGCACCGCGGCTGCGAGAGCGGCGACAGTTGCCGTCGCGTCGTCTCCGGGCCAGCAGCGGATGGCGGCCTCGACGCGGTCCCCGGCGGCGATCGCGTCCGTGACGCCGGGAATCCGTGTCCGTGGGGCCGCCGTCGTGGACGAGGCCGGAGTCCGCCGCGGCTCGCGGCGGGGGAGCGGGCGCGGCGTCGCCCAGGCGAGCAGCGCCGCGGGTGACCCCGCGTACTCGGCTCCTGCCCAGTCCGCCAGCGCGATCGTGGCGGCATCGGCCACAGGCACCGAGCCGAGCACACGCGTCAGCGGCTTGAGCGTCGCGACGCTCGAGCGACCGGTGGTGTCGATCGCAATGACCCAACCGCGCACACTGCGTCCGGCGAAGTCCACGCGCACGAGCGAACCGGTCCTGACGTCCATGCCGGCGGGCACCGCGTAGTCATACGGCTCGTCGAGCGGGCGCACGTCGACGAGCACCTTCGCGACCCGCCCGTGCCCGCCGCGTTCGCGGTCGTCCGATGACATCGGCGCAGGGTATCCACGTCCGTGCCGTCGCCGGTGTCGCCGGTGGATGGCGACGGCTCGTATGCTCGATCGCATGGCGGACATCAGAACGGTCGTCGTCGGCTGCATGGACTCCCGCGTCGTGCCCGAGGAGGTGCTCGGCATCGGCGCCGGAGAGGCGCAGGTCCTTCGCGTCTCCGGCGGGCGGGTCACGCCCGAGGTGCTGGCGGGCATCGTGGCATCGGCGGTCCTGTTCGACCTGCACGAGGTCGTGGTCATGCACCACACCGACTGCGCCATGAGCAAATGGACCGAGTCCGGGCTGCGGGCGGAGATCGAGCGCGTGAGCGGGGCCCCGTGCGACATGGAGTTCCCCGCCTACGCCGACGCCGATGCGGCGCTCGCGGACGACGTGGAAGCCGTGATCCGGTCCCCGCACCTGTCACCGGATCTCACGGTCAGCGGGCTCCGCTACGACGTCGACACGGCGACGCTGCACACCGTCGTGGCGCCGATCCGCCGCGGCCGTGGCGGCGCGGCGAACCCACGTGCCGGTGCGGAGCCGGTCCGCGGCACGGCGGTAGACTGAGCGGGCCGTCGCCCCCCGGTGCAGGAAGGCTTGCCCCGCAGATGTCGATCATGCCGATCCGCCTCCTCGGAGACCCGGTCCTGCGCGAGCCGGGCGCGGTGGTCACCGACTTCGGTCCCGACCTCGAGCGCCTCGTGGACGACATGATCGAGACGATGGAGGCCGCCGGCGGCGCCGGGCTCGCGGCCCCGCAGGTCGGGGTGCAGCTGCGGGTGTTCGTCTACGACGCAAACGACGGCGCCGGACCGCGCGCTGTCGTCAACCCGTCCGTCTCCGATCCCGAGGGTTCGGGCATCTACGACGAGGGCTGCCTGTCGGTACCGGGTGTCTTCGTCGACATCGAGAGGCCGGAGGCGGTCACGGTGCGCTGGCAGGACCTCGACGCCGGCTGGCACGAGGAGCGAGCAGACGGCTTCTACGCGCGGGTCTTCCAGCACGAGATGGACCACTGCGACGGCAGGGTCTTCCTCGACAGGGCCGAGCGCCGCGCGCGCAAGGACGCGTTGAGGCGCTTTCGTGAGCTCGTCGCCCCGGGCCAGACGAGCTACGTGCCCGACGGCAGCGCTGGGCGCGCACGCGAACGGGCGCTCTAGGCGCGTCGATGCGGCTCGCGTTCTTCGGGACACCCGCCATCGCGGTCCCGTCGCTCGAGGCGCTCGTCTGCTCCCACCACGACGTCGCGTGCGTCGTGACGCGCCCGGACAAGCCCGCAGGGCGCAGCCGCGCCCTGCGCCCACCCGCCGTGGTGCGCACGGCCCGCGCGGCCGGCATCGAGGTGTTCCAGCCTGCGAAGGCGGGCGACTGCGTCGCCGACCTGCATCGCCTCGGCCTCGACGTCGTCGTCGTCGTCGCCTACGGCGGATGGCTGCCGCCACCGGTGCTGCGGGTCGC
>JAIBAC010000294.1 GCA_019695375.1 Acidimicrobiia bacterium | reverse complement strand
GGGGTCGCCCACCTTGCCGCCGCGACGCGTCTGGCGGGCTCGCTGCGCTCGCCTCCGTGCTCCCCGCTCGCTCCGCTCGGGGTCGCCCACCTTGCCGCCGCGACGCGTCTGGTGGGCTCGCTGCGCTCACCGTTCGTCCGGGCTCGCTGCGCTCGCCTCCGTGCTTCCCGCTCGCTCCGCTCGGGGTCGCCCACCCGGCTCCCGTACGGGGCGCGTGACGGGGTAATCACACCACCGACCTGGCGGGCTGCACTACGGTTCGCGGCGTGAGCAACACGCCTCCTCCTCCGCCTCCTCCTCCGATGTCACCGCCGCCTCCGCCGTCGATGCCGCCGTACGCATCGTCGGCCGCGGCGATGACGTTCAACTACGCCAGCTGGGGCAGCCGCGTCGGAGCCAGCCTCGTCCGGGCGTTCGTGTTCCTGCCCGGCTACATCGTCGTGCTGATCCTCGGTGCGATCAACGACGGTCTCGGCTTGCTGGCCTACCTGCTGTACGCGGTGTTCACGTTCGTGGCGGGCATCCGTATGTACATTCAGCGCGGCCACCTCGGCTACGACGTCGGTGACCGCGTCACCGGTCAGGCGCTGATCCTCGAGGCCACCGGCGCTCCGATGGGCAACGGCATGCAGGTGTTCATCCGTGGCCTCGCCCACATCGTCGACAGCCTCATCTGCTGCATCGGCTACCTCTTCCCGCTCTGGGACGCGAAGCGACAGACCATCGCCGACAAGATCATGTCGACGGTCGTCATCACCGGGCGGCCCCAGCAGCACGACGCCAAGACGCTCGTCATCAACTCGCTCGAGCTCTGGAAGCCGGTCATCAAGAGCTGATCCTGTGGCCCGGCCGCTGCTGCGGCCGGGCCACACAACTCCGATCCCGACGGGGCGGGTTGACCCGTAGCCTGAGCGGCCTATGCCGGCTACCGAGCTCGACCAGATCGTCAACCTCTGCAAGCGCCGCGGGTTCGTGTACCCGTCGGCCGAGATCTACGGCGGGTTCCGCTCGAGCTACGACTACGGGCCCCTCGGCTCGCTCATGCTGCGCAACGTGCGCGAGGCATGGATCCGCACGATGGTCCAGCAGCGCGACGACGTCGTCCTGATCGACGCCGCGATCCTCGCCCCGCCCGCCGTGTTCGAGGCGAGCGGTCACCTGGCCAACTTCTCCGACCCGCTCGTCGACTGCACGAAGTGCAAGCAGCGGTTCCGTGAGGACCACCTCGACGACCCCGACACCTGCCCCAACTGCGGCTCGAAGGGATCGTTCACCGAGGCCCGCGCGTTCAACCTCATGTTCAAGACCTACGCCGGCCCGGTCGAGGGTTCGGGCGCCGAGGTCTACATGCGGCCCGAGACGGCGCAGGGCATGTTCGTCAACTTCCCCAACGTGCTCCAGACGAGCCGCAAGAAGCCGCCGTTCGGCATCGCGCAGGTCGGCAAGAGCTTCCGCAACGAGATCACGCCGGGCAACTTCATCTTCCGCACCCGCGAGTTCGAGCAGATGGAGTGCGAGTTCTTCGTGCCGCCGGCCGAGTCGGCGCAGTGGTACGAGTACTGGTGCAAGGCGCGGTTCGACTGGTACACCGACCTCGGCATCCCGGTCGACATGCTGCGCCTGCGGGCCCACGACGCCGACGAGCTGAGCCACTACTCGGCCGGCACCAGCGACGTCGAGTTCCTCTACCCGTGGGGTTGGGGCGAGCTCGAGGGCATCGCCCAGCGCACCGACTACGACCTGTCGCAGCACGCGCAGCACTCCGGCCAGAAGCTCGACTTCTTCGACCAGGCCGCGAACGAGCGCTACGTCCCGTACGTGATCGAGCCCGCGGCGGGCGTGAACCGGGCGATGGCGGCGTTCCTGCTCGCGGCCTACACCGAGGACGAGATCGGCGGCGAAGCCCGCACCCTCCTCCGCCTGCACCCGCGGCTCGCCCCGTACAAGGTGGCGGTGCTGCCCCTCAGCAAGAAGGACACGCTGACGCCGCTCGCCCGTGAGGTGTTCAGCTCGCTCGCCGACCGGTACATGGTCGACTACGACGACACCCAGTCGATCGGCAAGCGGTACCGCCGCCAGGACGAGATCGGGACGCCGCTGTGCGTCACCGTCGACTTCGACTCGCTGGAGGACGGCGCGGTGACGATCCGTGACCGCGACACGACCGAGCAGGTGCGGGTGCCGATCGCCGAGCTGCAGGCGACGATCGCGGCCAAGCTCGGCTTCTGACGGGCGGCCACGCGATGGCGACCTACCTCGACCGGATCCTCGACCGACACCGCGAGGTGGCGGCCGCAGAGACACGATCGCTCGCCGACCTCGTCGCGGCAGCGCGCGATCTCCCGCCGGCACGCGGGTTCCGCGACGCGCTCGCACGTGACGCGGTCGATCGGCTCGCCGTCATCAGTGAGATCAAGCGGCGCTCGCCGTCGAAGGGCGACCTCAACGCCGGGCTCGACCCCGAGGTGATGGCGCGCACGTACGAGTCGGGCGGGGCCTCGTGCCTGTCGGTGCTCACCGACGTCGAGTTCTTCGGTGGGTCGGTCGCCGACCTGCAATCGGCTCGCGCCGCCTGCTCGCTGCCGGTGATCCGCAAGGACTTCACGGTCTCACCGTTCGACGTCGCCGACGCCCGCCTGATGGGCGCCGACTGCGTGCTGCTGATCGCGGCGGCGCTCGGCGTCGACGAGCTGGCCGAGCTCCACGGGTTGGCCCTCGACCTCGGGCTCGACGTGCTGGTCGAGATCCACGACGAGCACGAGCTGGCGTCGGCCCTGGCCGCCGGCGCGACCCTGATCGGCGTCAACCAGCGTGATCTCGTGACCTTCCAGGTCGACCACGAGCGCGCCGTCCGGATTGCCGGCGTGATCCCCGACGGCGTCGTGAAGGTCGCCGAGTCGGGCGTGCGCGGCGAGGCCGACGCCCGCAGCCTCCGCGCCGCCGGCTACCACGCGATCCTCGTCGGCGAGACCCTCGTCACCGCCCCCGACCCCGCGGGCGCACTCGCCACCCTCCGCGTCCCGTAACGGTGTGTGCCAGGCACACTCCGTGACGTTGGTCGGACCAGTCACTCGGCGCGTGCCGTCACGGAGTGTGCCTGGCACACACCGTTACTGACGGAGTCGGTCTGACCCATTCCGTCACGTGAACCGTTCGCGGGTTGGAGCGTGGCGATCGGTACTGTTCCGTTCGCATGTTCGTGAA
>JAIBAC010000048.1 GCA_019695375.1 Acidimicrobiia bacterium | reverse complement strand
GACCCGGGGGGCCGGCGACGCCAAGGGTGACCCCTCGCGGTCGGGTGGCGACGGAGCAGCGCGGACCGCGCCGAAGCCCGCCGCCGCGGCCCGCAAGGCCGCCGCCCAGCCGGTCGCCAAGGCGGCTGCCAAGGACGGCCAGTCGGTCGCGCCGGTGCCGCCCAAGGCGGCTGCGCAGCAGCGCACCAAGGCGGTGCCCAAGCCCGCTGCCGGCGCCAAGGCCGACGGCAAGGGCTGAAATCGTCGCAGACGACGTGTGCTACCTTCGGCCGGTCTTGAGGGGCTATAGCTCAGCAGGTTAGAGCGCATCCCTGATAAGGATGAGGTCCCTGGTTCGAATCCAGGTAGCCCCACCACGCGGCCCCGTACCCAGCGCATCAGCGGACGTGGCCGGTCCAGTCCGAGCCGTCGAAGTAGCGCTGGCGCTGGGGTGTACGGCAGTGCCCGCATGGGGCGTCCATGGTGAGGCCGCCCCGCGGGGCGCCGCAGTGGTGGCACCTCTCCAGCGACCGGGGGTCCGCGTACCAGTCCGGGCGCGCGTCCACGACGGCCGTGTTGGAGCATGGGGCGGCCACATGTGGCCGCCCCATGCTCCAACTGCTAGGACTCCTCGTCGTCGGCGAGGTCGGTGGCGGCGGCGCCGGTCGCGACCGCCGTGATCTGCTCACCCTCGGAGAGGGCCGCCATCTTGACCCCCGTCGCGGAACGGCCCTGGCGGCTCACGTCGGCGACGTTCTGGCGGATCATCACGCCCGAGGAGTTGATGAGCATCACGATCTCGTCGGGCGCCACCACGGGCGCGGCCACGAGATCGCCGCGGCCGGCCGGGAGCTTCATGGCCACGAGGCCCTTGCCACCCCGCCGCTGGGGACGGAAGTCCTCGCACGACGTGCGCTTGCCGAAACCGCCCGAGGTGACGCAGAGCACGTCGCTGCCGGGGCGCGCCACGTCGGCGTGGATGACGACGTCGTCGCCGGCGAGGCTGATCGCCTTGACCCCCGCCGCGTTGCGCCCCATCGGCCGCACGTCGGTCTCGGCGAAGCGGATCCCCATGCCCTCGCGGGTGACGACGAGCACGTGGTCCTCACCCGAGGTCGTGAAGACCCTCTCCAACGCGTCGCCGTCGCGCAGGCGTATCGCGATGATGCCGTCCTGGCGGCTCACGTCGTACTCGCGGAAGCGCGTCTTCTTGACGACGCCGTGGCGGGTCACCATCACCAGGTACCTGGCGGTCTCGTAGTCGCGGGTGTCGATGACGGCCTGTATGCGCTCGTCCGCCGCCAGCGGGAGGAACTGGACCAGTGCCTCCCCGCGGGCGGTGCGGTCCTTCGGCCTCAACTTGTGCGCCTTGATCCGGTACACCTTGCCGCGGTTGCTGAAGAGGAGCAGGTAGGCGTGCGCCGTCGTCGTCAGGAGATGCGCGACCTCGTCGTCCTCGCGCAGCGCGGCGCCCTTGACGCCCTTGCCGCCGCGTTGCTGCGTGCGGTACTCGCTCGCGAGGACGGCCTTGACGTAGTTGCCCGCCGTGATCGAGATGACGAGGTCCTCGTCGGCGATGAGATCCTCGATGTCGAACTCGCCGTCGTCGGGCACGATCTCGCTGCGCCGCCCGCGGGCGTGCTTGTCGCGGAGCTCGCACAGCTCCACGCGCACCACCTCGCGCTGACGCGCCGGGTCGGCGAGGATCGCCTCGAGGTCCGTGATCGTCGCGTGCAGCTCGGTGAGCTCGTCGCGCAGCTTCTGCGTCTCGAGCGACGTGAGGCGCCGCAGCTGCATGTCGAGGATGTGGTTCGCCTGGACCTCGGACACGCCGACCTCGTTGATGAGCCGCGCGCGTGCCGTGTCGGTGTCGTCGGAACCGCGGATGATGGCGATGACACGGTCGATGTCGTCGAGCGCGATCAGCAGGCCCTCGACGATGTGCGCGCGCTCGCGGGCGCGGTCGAGGCGGAAACGGCTGCGCCGCTGAATCACGTCGATCTGGTGGTCGACGTAGTGGCCCACGAGCTCGGCGAGGTTGAGCGTGCGCGGCACGCCGTCGACGAGGGCGACCATGTTGGCGCCGAAGGTGTCCTGCAGGGCGGTGTGCTTGTAGAGGTTGTTCAGCACGACCTGAGGCACGACGCCGACCTTGAGCTCGACCACGAGCCGCGGGCCGTCCTTGTCGGAGTGGTCGGCGACGTTGGAGACGCCCTCGAGCTTGCCGTCGCGGACGAGCTGCGCGATCCGCTCGGCTGTGCGCTGCAATGACACCTGGTACGGAAACTCGGTGACGACGATCTGGGTCTTGCGCGCGCTCGACTCGACGATCTCGCACTTGGCGCGCATCCGGATCGAGCCGCGTCCGGTGCGGTAGGCGCTGCGGATGCCCTCACGGCCCACGATCTCGGCGCCGGTCGGGAAGTCGGGGCCGGTCACGAACTGCATCAGGTCGTCTGGGGTCGCGTCGGGGTGGTCGAGGTAGTGGACGACGGCGTCGCAGACCTCGCCGAGGTCGTGGGGCGGGATGTTGGTCGCCATCCCGACCGCGATCCCCGCCGAGCCGTTCACGAGCAGGTTCGGGAAGCGGGCGGGCAGCACCATCGGTTCGGAGTGCTGGCTGTCGTAGTTGGGGATGAAGTCGACGGTCTCCTCGTTGATGCCGTCGAGCAGGTGCAGCGCCAGCGGTGACAGGCGCGCCTCGGTGTAGCGCATCGCCGCGGCCGGGAAGTCGATCGAGCCGAAGTTGCCCTTGGGGTCGATCAGGGTGTGGCTCAGGTTGAAGTCCTGAGCCATCCGCACGAGCGCGTCGTAGATCGTCTGGTCGCCGTGGGGGTGGTAGCGGCCCATGACGTGGCCGACCGCCGTCGCGCTCTTCTGGCGCGGCCGGTCGGGACGGATCCCCTGTTCGAACATGCCGTAGAGGATGCGGCGCTGCACCGGCTTGAGCCCGTCGCGGACGTCGGGGAGCGCGCGGGACACGATCACCGACATCGAGTACTCCATGAAGGAGTTCTTCATCTCCTCTTCGATGTCGATGGGAGTGATGTTCGGTTCCTCGGGCGCTCCGTCCGGTGATCGCGTCACGTCTGTCATCGCTGTCTCGGCGCTCCCGTTCTGCGTCTCAGATGTCGAGGAACCGCGCGTCGGCGGCGTTGTTGCGGATGAACTCCTTGCGCACCTCGACGTTCTCGCCCATCAGGGTGGAGAAGACCTCGTCGGCGATCGCGGCGTCCTCGATGCTCACGAGGCGCAGGATCCGCTTGGCGGGATCCATCGTGGTCTCCCACAGCTCCTCGTAGTCCATCTCGCCGAGGCCCTTGTACCGCTGTGCGGGCGGCAGCTTGCGATCGGTGTGCTCCGCCCGCAGCGCCTCGAGCTCGCGGTCGCTGTGGACGTAGCGCACGTCGTTGCCGATGCGCTGGCCGTAGAGGGGCGGCTGTGCTGCGTAGACGTAGCCCGCCTCGATGAGCTGGGGCATGTAGCGGAACAGGAACGTGAGCAGCAGCGTGCGGATGTGCGCGCCGTCGACGTCGGCGTCGACGAGGGTCACGATCTTGTGATACCGCACGTCCTCGATCTTGAACTCGTCGCCGATGCCGGCGCCGATCGCGGAGATCAGCGCCAGGATCTCGGTGTTCGCGAGGATCTTGTCGAGGCGCGCCTTCTCGACGTTGAGGATCTTCCCGCGGATCGGCAGGATCGCCTGGGTCGTGCGATCACGCGCCTTGACGGCCGAACCGCCGGCGCTGTCACCCTCGACGATGAAGATCTCCGACTCCGACGGGTCCTTGGACGTGCAGTCGACGAGCTTGCCGGGCAGCCCGCCACCGTCGAGGACGCTCTTGCGCCGCGTCAGCTCACGGGCCTTCTTGGCGGCAAGCCTGCCCTGGGCGGCGAGCTTCGCCTTCTCGATGATCGTCCGCGCTTCGCCCGGGTGGGTCTCGAGCCAGTCGGCGAGCGCCTTGTTGGTGACCGACTGGACGTAGCCCTTCATCTCGGTGTTGCCGAGCTTGGTCTTGGTCTGGCCCTCGAACTGCGGCTCCGACAGCATCACCGAGACGATCGCCGTGAGGCCCTCACGGCAGTCGTCGCCGGTGAGGTTGTCGTCCTTGCCCTCCTTGAGGAGGTTGTGGGCGAAGGCGTACTTGTTCAGAGTCGTAGTGAGCGCCGCGCGGAACCCTTCCTCGTGCGTCCCGCCCTCGTGGGTGTTGATCGCGTTGGCGAAGCTGTGGAGGTTCTCCTGATACGACGTCGTCCACTGCATCGCGACCGAGACGCGGTGGGCTTCGGCGCCGTCTGTGCGCGCGGACTCGTCGCGGAACGAGATCACCTCGCCGTGGAGCGGGTCGCGGCCCTTGTTCAAGTGGGCGACGAAGTCGACGAGGCCGCCTGCCGCGTGGAACTCGGTCGTGACCGGACCGTCCTCACCACGCTCGTCGACGAAGACGATCCGCAGCCCGCTGTTGAGGAAGGACATCTCCCGCAGGCGCCGCGCGAGGACGGCCGCGTCGTAGTCGGTCGTCTCGAACACGGTCGGGTCTGCCCAGAACGTGACGGTCGTGCCGGTCTCGTCGCTGTCGCCGACGCGTCGGAGGGGTCCGGTCGGTTCGCCGCCGTGGCCGAACTCCATGCTCCACGCGGCGCCGTCGCGCATGACGTCGACAACGACCCTGGTCGAGAGGGCGTTGACCACGGAGACGCCGACACCGTGCAGCCCGCCCGACATCTTGTAGCCGCCACCACCGAACTTGCCGCCGGCGTGCAGTTCGGTGAGGACGATCTCGAGGGCGCTGCGGCCGGGGTACTTGGGGTTCTCCTCGACTGGGATGCCGCGGCCGTTGTCGACGACGCGGACACCACCGTCGGCGAGGAGGGTGACGACTATGCGATCGCAGTACCCGGCGAGCGCCTCGTCGATGGAGTTGTCGACGACCTCGTAGACGAGGTGGTGCAACCCGCGCTGGCCGGTGGAGCCGATGTACATGCCGGGGCGCTTGCGGACGGCCTCGAGGCCCTCCATCACGTCGATGTTCTGGGCTCCGTACGTGTCCGATTGCTGCGACAAATGCACTCCAACGTGTGTGGACGTCTCCTGCCTGGTCGACGACCGCGTCCTGGCACCGTCAGCTGTAGCGGCGGGGCCTCGGGGCCGTGGGCGGGAGTCGCCACTCCGGGCACGCAATCGAAGGGTGAAGCAGCAGGTCAGAGCCTATTTCGGACCCGTCGATCGACGTCCCGCAATGCTACCACAGGACACCCCTCGGACCCCGCTCCCAAGGCTGTGCACAAACTTGTGGATAGTGGGGATAAAGGCCTTCGGTGCCGGCCCGCGGCGATGTCGCGACCGTGCTCAGGGGCGTCGCACCGTTATCCGGAGGACTTCCTCGCGTCCGATGCGATCGTTGACCGCTGAGCGCAGCACCTCGGCGGAGTAGCGCAGGCGCGTCTCGCCGACGCTGTCTCGGGCGGCGATCACGAGCTCGCCGTCGGCACAGCGAACGGGGTCGCCGGAGTCTGCGAGGTCGGCGCCGACGGTGAGGCGCCACAGATCAGCGTTCGTGATCAGCGCTGCCGCCTCCGGTGAGATGCCCACGCTGGGGGCCGCCGCGGACATGACGTCGCCGAGCAGCGTCGGCTCGCCACGACGGCGGCGGCGGCGCCCACGGGCACCCTCAGACGGCATCGCCGAGCACTTTGCCGTCGACGACGCGCACGAGCTGCGCCCCTCCCGTGCCGCCGAGACCCGACGCCGTGAGAGCGGCCCTGATCTCGGGTGGGACACCCGCCTCGTCAGCTGATGCAGTCGTGGTGAGGATCGTCTGCGCGTCACGTGGCAGGCGGTCGAGCAGACGACCGCGCCGCTGCGGATCCAGCTCGCTGAACACGTCGTCGAGGAGGAGAACGGGCGCGTCGTCGGTCGTGTCCTCGAGCACGGCTAGGTGGGCGAGACGCAGCGCGAGCGATACGACGCGCTGCTCTCCTTGTGACGCGTGCGTGCGCACGTCGCGGCCGCCGAAACCGAGCGCGATGTCGTCGCGGTGGGGCCCGACGAGCGTCGTGCCCCTGTCGATCTCGTCGCGGCGGCGGGCGTCCAGTGCGGTGGCGAGGGCGCTGCGCACGGAATCCGTCTCGCTCAGGTCAGTGACTGCCTCGTCGCCGGGAGGCGACCACGCCGGCGTGTAGTCGGTGCTCGCATCCTCGCCTGCCAGAACCGCAACCGCCTCCGACACATGGGGTGCGAGGCGTGCGAGCACCTTCGACCGCTCGACGACGAGGTCGGCACCCTTGTCCGCGACCATCTGCGTCCACGTGTCCAGCGCCGGCGGGACAGCCTGCCCGCGGGCACCCCTTATCGAGCGCAGCAGCACGTTGCGCTGCTTGAGGACGCGCTGGTAGTCGGAGATGATCGCGCTTGCTCTCGGTGCCACGCTCACGAGCACCTCATCGAGGTAGTCGCGCCGCTCCGACGGGCCTCCCTTGGCGAGGCGAAGGTCGTCCGGCGCGAAGACCACGCTGCGCAGCACGGCGACGTCGCGGTGGCGCGGGCGCGGTGTGCCGTTGAGCATCCAGCGACGCCCGGCGTCGGCGGCACCCACCGCCGCGCCGACGCGGACCTTGCGGCCACCGGCCACCTCAACGTCGGCTTCCACCACACCACGAACGGCTCCCGTGCTCACGAGCACGTCGGCGTCGCTGGTCCGGAACGAACGCCCGGTCGCGAGAAGGTGGATCGCTTCGAGCACCCCGGTCTTGCCGGCGCCGTTCGGCCCGCACACGACGACGGGGCCGTCGCCGATGCCGATCACGGATTCCTCGTGGTTCCGGAACGCGTGCAAGCGCAGCCGGACGACCCGCATCGCTACACGCGGACCGGCATCAGCAGGTGCAGGTAGGTCCGCGACCCCGGCTCGGTGAGCATCGCCGGCTTCAAGGGCTCGATCGTCTCCATCTGGACCGCCTCGGTACCACACGAGTCGACGGCGTCGCGCAGGTACCCGGCGTTGAACGCGATCGTCATCGGCTCGCCCGAGTAGGTGGCGTCGATCTCCTCGTCTGCCTCACCGCCGAGCTCGGGATCGATGGCGCGCAGACGCACGACGTCGCCGCCGAGTGTGAGGCGCACAGGCGTCGTGTCCTTGGCTAGGAGGCTGACACGCCTCAGCGCGTCGAGCAGCTCACCCTTGTCGAACTCGAGGGTGTTCGGGTAGCGCTCGGGCAGGAGCTGCTGGTACCCGGGGAACTCCTCCTCGATCAACGTGGTCGTGATCGAGGTGCGGCCGGCGTGGAACGTGGCGAGGCGGTCCCCGAAGCCGATCTCGACGTCTTCGTCACCACCGGTGGCTGTCGCGAGGCGCGACAGCTCCACCAGCGCCCGCGCCGGCACCAGCGCCTTCTCGCCCGCCTCGAGCAGCCCCGGTATCGGGACCTCACGTACCGCCAGCCGGTAGGAGTCCGTCGCGACGAGCCGCAGCCCGCTGTCTGTCGGCTCGACGAGCACGCCGGTCAACTTCGGCCGGCCCCTGTCGGTGCTGGCGGCCGTCACGACCTGGTCGATCGCGGCCGGCAGCATGCTCGCCGGCACCCTGACAGGCTTGCCGCCCGACTCCGGCAGGGTCGGGAAATCACCACGGGGGTAGGTGCGCAACGAGAAGTGCGACCTGCCCGCGCTGATGTCGGCTACTCCTGTCTCGTCGACGGAGAGATCGACCGCCCCGGCACCGAGAGACCTCACTATCTCGCCGAAGAGTCGGTGCAGGACCGCCTCACCCGAGCGCTCGACCTCTGCCGGGACCGAGGTCCGGATCGTGAGCTCCCCGTCGGTGGCGCTCAGGCGCACGACTCCCGAGGCGTCGGCCTCGAGCAGCACTCCCGACAGCGCCGCGCTCGTCGCCTTGAGCGGCGAGGCCCGGAACGCTGTGGACAGCCCGTCGGCGAGGGTGTCCTTGTCGCAGCGGAACGACACGGCGGTGCGGGTCTCGGTCATGGTCTCCACGTCGTGGCTTCCTCCGCTGCTCCTGTGGGGATGATCTTCTCAACAGTGGTGGTGGTAGGGCCTGTGGAATTGTGGACCATGCCGGTGGCCCCAGATGGGATGGTCCGAACTACACGACACGGAGTTGTGGACTCGCGGTGGGCCTCCACGAGACGTGTCATCGCGAGGACTTGATCTGGTTCGTGAGCTCTGTGACCTGCTGGAAGACAGGGCGCTGCTCGTCCATCTTGTTCGTCACGGTCTTCTGCGCGTGGAGAACGGTCGTGTGGTCGCGGTTGCCGAAGATCTCACCGATGCGCGGCGTGGACAGCTCCGTGAGGTTGCGGTGCAGGTACATGGCGACCTGGCGCGCGAGAGCGAGGGAGCGCTGTTTGCTCGGCCCGATCAGGTCCTCGATCGTGACGTCGTAGTAGGCGGCCGTGTGGCGCATTATGTCGTCGCTGGTGACCTTGCGGTTGGCGTCGCCCATGCCGGCGAGGAGGTCCTCTGCGAGGTCGCGGCTGATGGGGACGCCTTCGACGCTGGCATATGCCTTGACGCGGTTGAGCGCACCCTCGAGCTCGCGGATGTTGTCGAAGATCTTCTGTGCGATCAGCTCGAGGACGTCGTCGGGGACCTCGACGTCCCAGCGTGCAGCCTTGTTGTGGAGGATCGCGATGCGGGTCTCGAGCTCGGGTGGGTTGATGTCGGCCATGATCCCGCCCGCGAGCCGCGTCTGGAGCCGCCGTGTCAGGTCACTGATCTCGAGGGGCTGGCGGTCCGAGGCGACCACGATCTGGCGGAAGTTCGAGTGCAACGTGTTGAAGGTGTGGAAGAACTCGTTCTGGGTCTCGATCTTGCGCTCGAGGAACTGGATGTCGTCGATGAGGAGAAGGTCGGTGGAGCGGTACCGCTCGCGGAACTCGGCCTTGCGCCCTGACTGGATCATCTCGATGAACTCGTTGGTGAACTGCTCGCTCGTCGTGTAGGTGGCGCGCAGGCTCGACGTGCGGCGCACGAGGTTGACGATCGCGTGCATGAGATGGGTCTTGCCGAGGCCCGTCGGTCCGTAGATGAACAGGGGGTTGTAGCCGTCCTGTCCCGGCGACTCGGCGACAGCGAGCGCGGCACCGTGCGCGAAGCGGTTCGAATCGCCGATGACGAAGGTCTCGAACGTGTTAGTGGGAGAGACGGGCAGGTTGGCGGTCGGTAGCGGCCCGCGGACCTGCTGCAGACGGGCCTGTGCCTGCCGCTGTGGCTCCGGCTCCGGTTCGTCGAACTCGGGCCCGAAGGCGATGTCGAGGTCCTCGAGGTAGGAGCGGCGCGGGACCTCCGTGACGATGCGGACCCGGATCCGGCGGTCTGCCTGCGCGCTCACGGCATCCTCGACAGCAGCGAGGTACTCGGCCTCGATCCGGGCTCGGATCAGGTCCGCTGGCACGGCGAGGGTGAACTCGTCGCCCACGAGGTCCTTGGGCTGGATGCCGGCGAAGCAGGTCTGCCAGGCCGTGTCACCGAGATCGTCGCGCAGGACCTTGGCCGCATGGTGCCAGATGGACTCGACAGCCGAGTTGTCCGATTCCATAGTGCCCCCTCTGTGCGTCCCGGCCGCATACCGGCATGCATATACACAGGGATATCCACAGTTGTGGATGAACGTGCGTACAAACCTGGCGCCCGGGTCCACCACGGGGGAAGTGAGGACCTTGCCGAGGCCGGGAGACTGTAGCAAAGCGCCCATGAGGGGGCAATCAAATCCACAACTGCGCAGGTGAGCGCAGCGGGTCTGCCGTCCCTGTGCACGGACAGGGGGTGAGAGCGGGGTTGCACCGGCGACGCGAGGCCTCTTCGCGTTGACAGCCGGATGCCCCCCCGGGTACCGTCCCGGCAACCCCAGCGGGGTCCTCGCGCCCACATGGCCGCAGCATTCCGAGACCGATCCGTCCATGTGGACACGCCTGTCGCGATGACCGCCCCCAGCGCCGTTCCGGAGCTCGCACCATGAAGCGCACCTACCAGCCGAACCAGCGCCGGCGCCACAAGAAGCACGGCTTCCGACGTCGCATGCGCACCCGCGGGGGTCAAGCGGTGTTGCGTGCGCGGCGCCAGAAGGGCCGGAAGCGGATAGCGGCCTGACACACCGGTGTGGCCACCGCGTGCGCACAGCGGCGACCTGCGCCGTATCCCGCGGGGTTCCCCGCGAGTGGTTCGCGGTCCCGTCACGGTCGTGAGGAGCGACGGCCGCACATGCGTCGGTTACGCTGTCGGGAGATCGGTCGGCAACGCCGTGACGCGCAACCGCGTGCGGCGGCGTCTCCGCGAGGCTGTCCGGCTCGGCGTCGACCCGCTCCAAGTGAGGGGGACGCACCTCGTCGTGGGGCGCTCCGCGGTCCTCGAGACCCGCTTCGCCGACCTCGAGGCGCTACTGCGCGACGGGTTCGAGGAGTTGCATGAGCGCACCAGAGCACGGACCCTGCGGACATGACGACGGCCGCCACGACGCCCTCCCCGAGCGGCCCTGGTACACCCCGGCGGGTTTGGTCCTTCTGCTCATCCGCGGGTATCAAGCTATGCGCGCAGCGAGCCCGTACAGGTGGTGCCGGTTCGAACCGACCTGCTCGAGCTACACCGCCACAGCGATCGCCCGCTTCGGGTTGGTCCGCGGGGGGTACCTGGGCGCCCGCCGGATCCTCAGGTGCAATCCCTGGTCGGCGGGCGGGTACGACCCGGTGCCCGAAGCCGTGAGACAGAGAGCCTGAGGCAGGCATGGGCAGCATCGACTTCTCGATCCTCCAGAACCAGCGGGTGCCCATCCTGGGGCACTTGTTCGGTTTGTTCGAGCTGCTCATCGGGTGGCTGCTGGCCGCGATCTACACGGTCGTGCCCAGCTACGGCGTCGCGATCATCATCCTGACCGTCATCGTCAGGGTCCTGCTCTATCCGGTGACGGCCAAGGGCACGCGGTCGATGGCGCAGATGCAGAAGCTGCAGCCCGAGATCAAGAAGCTGCAGGCCAAGTACAAGTCGGACCGCCAGCGCCTCAACGAGGAGCTGATGGCGCTGTACAAGGCCAACAACGTGAACCCGGCGATGGGCTGCCTGCCGTTGCTGGCCCAGGCTCCCGTGATGATCGCCCTCTACTCGGTGTTCAGGCCCCATGCCGGCCAGGAGGGGATCCTCATCTCGTTCCTGCCGCCGCAGAGCACCCTTGTCGCAGACATCTGCGGTGGTGCCCCGGTGCTCAACGACTCCGGGGCCTACGTGTGCGAGGGCGCCCAGAACCCCGCCGTCGCGCAGTTCCTCGGTATGAACCTGACCGAGTCACCGTCACAGGCGCTCAGTTCGGGTGGTTTCGTGCACTTCATCCCATATCTGGTGGTGCTGTTGCTGATCGTGGGGACCGGGTACTGGTCCCAGCGCCAGCTCATGAAGCGCAACAAGAACACGGCGCAGTCCACGCCGCAGGCCATGCAGACGGTGACCAAGCTGATGCCGGCCTTCTTCGCCGTCATCTCGTTCACGCTTCCGGCGGCGGTGAACCTCTACTTCCTGACGACCAACTCGTTCCAGATCCTGCAGCAGTGGTTCATGTTCCGCCGCAACACCGACGACGAGATCGTGATCCCCAAGTCCGCGTCCAAGGGCGGCGGACGCGAACAGAAGCAGCCTCCGCGCGGACGCGACGGCGCCGGCGCTGGCGCGCAGCCGGCCAAGGGCGGTGCGCAAAAGGCCGGGCAGAAGAAGGCTGTGCAGAAGAAGCCGGTCGAGAAGAAGGCCGCCCAGAAGAGGTCGCCCGACACCGCAGCCGAATCCGGGAAGCGGAAGAAGCCACCGCAGAAGGTCGCGCCGAAGTCGAAACGTGCGGGAGGCGGCTCCAATGGCAGCGGCAACGGGGCGAAGGGTGCCAGATCAAAGGGCGAGTAGTGCCCGCGCCCACCAAGTAGTTCGACGACGAGACCTTCCGGGGGATCCACGTGACCGAATGGCGTGAAGTTCAGGGTTCGGATCGGGACGCGGCGCTCGACGAGGCTGTGCGCCTCCTCGGGGTCGCGGTCGACGACATGGAGATCGGCGACCTGCCGTCGGACGAGGGCGTGAGGCTGCTCGTCCGCGTGGCCGGCACCGAAGCCGCCGGCAACACCGTCGGCGACGATGCGGTGGCCGCCGAAGCTGGAGTCACCGAGAGCGGGACCGCCCCGGAGCCGGCTCCGTCGCGCCCACGGGAGGAGGTCGACCCGGTTCTGCTGCGCCAGCAGCAGGACGTCGCCCTCGACTTCCTCGAAGAGCTGCTCGAGGCCTTCGACCTCGAAGGCGAGATAGCAGCCGAGTACCGCGACACCGTACTGCACCTCGACATCGGCGGTGACGACCTCGGATCGCTCATCGGGCGGCGCGGAACGACGCTCGCCGCCCTTGCCGAGGTGACGAAGACGGTGGTTCAGCGGCGAACGGCCGCACGGGTGCGCGTGAACGTGGACGTCCAGGGCTACCGTGCGCGCCGGCGTGCGGCACTCGAGCGGTTCGCGGAGGAGCGGGCCCAGGAGGTGCTCGACAGGGGCATCGAGGTGGCCCTCGACCCCATGGCCGCCGCTGATCGCAAGGTCGTGCACGATGTGATCGCCAAGATCGACGGTGTGCGCAGCTACTCCGAGGGTCAGGAACCGAAGCGGAACGTGGTCCTCAGCCCGGCGTGAGGGCCGTGGTTTCACGTGAAACACTGCTGACCCACTTCGCCGACGAGCTGTTCGCAGCGAACAAGGAGACGAACCTCGTCTCACGCCGGTTGGGGCGGGACGACATCCGGGCGATGGTGCATTCGTTCGCGCGGACGCTGGATGTCGTGGGAGCCGCGAGCCCGGACGGGGTCCTCGACATCGGCACCGGTGCCGGACTGCCCGGCATTCCCCTTGCGATCACGTATCCGTCCACCAGAGTGGTGCTGGCGGAGCGTCGCAGACTCCGTGTCGCGTGGCTCGGGCACATAGTGGCCGAGCTCGGTCTCGACAACACGTCCGTGCTCGAAGGCCGCGTCGAGGACTTCCCCGAGCTCGAAGACGCCTTCCCGGCCGTGACGGCGTTCGGCGTCGGCCCCTCCGCCGACGCGATTGCGCTCTGCTGTCGCTTCCTGGCGCCGGGCGGCGTGGCGGCCGTATCGGCACCTGCGATGCCTGAGCCGGCGGACGAAAGCCGATGGCTTCTCGCGGCGGCGGTCAACGGCGCCGTGATCACCCATCTTCCCGACGCCCTCGCCGGTGGAAGGGCGCTGTTGAAGGTCCAGCGCGACGGTTGAAGCCCGCGGATTGCCGCGCCGGTGACGGCGCCCTGCGATATATTGCCCGAGCCCGGCGGCGTTGCCGCTGTCGATGAGTCTGGAACCAGCACGAGATGCGGGCATCGCACAGGATCGCGATCGCGAACCAGAAGGGCGGCGTTGGCAAGACCACGACCGTCGTCAACCTCGGAGCGGCACTGGCCGCTGCCGGGCACTCGGTCCTCGTCATCGACCTCGACCCGCAGGCGAACGCCACGACCGCTCTCGGACTCGACCCCCGGGGGCTCGAAGCGACCGTCTACGAAGTGCTCATCCAGGACGTCGCTGTCGAGGACGTGATCGTGAGCACCGGGTTCCGGAACCTGTACTGCGTACCGGCCAAGCTCGACCTCGCGGGAGCCGAGGTCGAGCTGGTGTCGATGCTCGCGCGCGAGACGCGCCTGCGCGAAGCGCTCAAGGCGGTTCAGGACGACTACGAGCTCCTGCTCGTGGACTGCCCGCCGAGCCTCGGCCTCCTCACGATCAACGCGCTGGTGGCGGCAGAGGAGCTCCTTGTTCCGATCCAGTGCGAGTACTTCGCGCTCGAAGGCCTGAGCACGCTGATGCAGAACGTGGACAAGATCCGCCGCACGGTGAATCCGAACTTGAGCGTCATGGGCTTCGTGCTCACCATGTACGACGCGAGGACCAACCTGTCTGCGCAGGTGGCCAAGGACGTGCGCGAGCACTTCGGCGAGAAGGTGTTCCGCACCGTCGTACCCCGCAGCGTGCGACTGTCCGAGGCGCCGAGCTTCGGCCAGCCGATCGAACGCTTCGCACCGATGTCACGCGGCGCCATCGCGTACCGCGAGCTCGCCAAGGAGATCGTGCCAGTGGACGAAGCCGGCGAGGAGGTCGATGGCGATGGCGGGTAGGGGAGCGCCGCGCAGTGGGCTGGGTAGAGGCCTGTCCGCTCTGCTGCCCGATGAGGCGGAGGCGGGACCGGTCTTCAGCCATGTCCCGATCGAGAGGGTCCACCCCAACCCACGTCAGCCCCGCAGCCACTTCGACGACGAGGCGATCACCGCCTTGTCGGAGTCGATCGGGCGCCTCGGCGTCCTGCAGCCCCTGCTGTGCAGGCGCGACGGCGCCGACTACGAGCTGATCGCCGGGGAGCGCCGGCTGCGCGCCGCGAAGCTGGCCGGCCTGACCGAGGTGCCGGTGCTCGTGCGCGAGGCGACCGAGGAGAGCAGCCTCGAGGAGGCCCTGCTCGAGAACCTCCACCGCGAGGACCTCAACGCGCTCGAAGAGGCCGCCGCCTATCACCAGCTGATCGAGGACTTCGGGCTCACCCACGAGAGCCTGTCGGCGCGGGTGGGGCGTTCTCGCGCCGCGATCTCGAACACGCTGCGCCTCCTCAACCTGCCTGCCCCGGTGCAGGAGCTGGTCGTGGCCGGCGCGATCTCGGGCGGCCACGCGCGGGCGATCCTCGGCCTCGCCGACCCCGAGGAGCAGACCGCTCTCGCCCGCAGGGTCGCAGCGCAGGGCTGGACCGTGCGCCAGACCGAGGACTACGTGCGCCGCCACTCTCAGAACGAAACGGACAAATCAAACGAAACACCCAAAGCACCCCATCCGGCGCTGCTCGAGGTAGGGGACTTGATGGGCGAATACCTCGACACCCAGGTCGAGGTGAAGATGCGCCGCGGGACCGGGCGGATGGTGATCGAGTTCGGCTCCCTCGCCGACCTCGAGCGCATCGCTGCGAGGATCCTGGGCGACGGCGACGCCGCCGCGCCCTGATCGCGGCCGCGGCGTCTACCAGACGACCTCGTCGGCGCCGCTGAATGCCTCGGCCTCGAGGTAGCGTTCGACGTCGATCGCGGCCGCGCAACCGCTGCCGGCTGCGGTGACGGCCTGGCGCCACTCACGGTCCTGGACGTCGCCTGCCGCCCAGACACCGCGCACGTTCGTTCGCGTCCCGCTGTGGGTGACGACGTAGCCGGCGTCGTCGAGCTCGACCTGGCCCTTGACGATGTCGGTCGTGGGTGTGTGGCCGATCGCGACGAAGAGGCCCTCCACGTCGAGACGCGAGCGGTCGCCGGTCGCGACGTCCTCCAAGACCACCCCTTCGAGCTTCTCGTCACCGAGGAGGTCGACGACGACGCTGTTCCAGACGAAGTCGATCTTGGGGTTCTCGTGTGCGCGCGCGGCCATGATCTTGGAAGCCCGCAGCTCGTCGCGGCGGTGCACGACGGTCACCTTGGAGCCGAAGCGCGTGAGGAAGAGCGCCTCCTCGATCGCCGAATCGCCGCCACCGACGACGGCGATGGCCTTCTCGCGGAAGAAGAACCCATCGCAGGTTGCGCAGGTCGACACGCCTCTGCCGGCCAGCCGCGCTTCGTTGTCGAGCCCGAGCCAGCGCGCTGTTGCACCCGTGGCGAGGACGATCGCCTTCGTCTGGAGCTCCTCCCCGCCGACGGAGAGGGTGAAGGGGCGAGCCGACAGGTCGATCCGCTCGACGTCGAGCGGTCGCAGATCGGCGCCGAAGCGCTGTGCCTGCTCGCGGAAGCGCTCCATGAGCTCGGGGCCCATGATGCCCTCGGGGAAGCCGGGGAAGTTCTCGACCTCGGTCGTGAGCATGAGCTGGCCGCCGGACGCGGCTCCCTCGAACACCACCGGCGACAGACTCGCCCTGGCTGCGTAGAGAGCGGCCGTGAGGCCGGCGGGTCCGGAACCGATGATGACGACGTCATGGGCGCTCATGTGGCGAAAACCTCTCTGCGCGTTGTGCGGGGTCCTATCGGCGAGTGCGCAGCCGCCAGGTGAACAGCCCTGCGATGACGAGGATTCCGCCGAGGCCGAGGTAGGCGACGAATTCGTACCCGGGTCCGATCAGGGCGGTCAAGTCGGTGAGCCAGCGCATGCCGCCGATGGCGAGCAGGACGACGAGCACGAGCACCACGACGAGGGCGATGAACACGAGGCCGACGCCGCGTGCTGCGCGCTCGGCAGGGACGATCGTCTTCTCACGTACCGCCTGCACCACCGACTCGACGGTCTCGCCGACACGGGGCGCGAGCGAGCCGATGCCGGGGATCCCCTCGCCGTCGGGCGGTTGCCCTTCCGGCGAGACCGGGATCGGGACCGTGGGTCCGGGCCGGTCTTGCTGGGGCCTTCCCGCCATCTCGGGTGCTGCCGGCGCGTGCGTGCCGCGGCCCGCAGCCGTCGGGGGTGTGGG
>JAIBAC010000047.1 GCA_019695375.1 Acidimicrobiia bacterium | reverse complement strand
ACGAAGCCCAGATACCGGCCGTCGTGGGGCAGCGGCTCCACGCGCGTGCCGGCGGTCACCGTCACGTCCACGCTCGTGATGCCCGCCACGGCGGCTGCCGCGGCAGTGCCGTCGACGCGGACGAAGGTCCCGGAGCGTGGCACGGGGAGCATGAACACGCCGGCGGCTCCCTCGGCGGACGCGAGGGCGCCGGGGTCGAACCCGGCGGCGTTGGCGAGCACCACCTCTTCGAGGCTGCGTCCCGTCGCGAGGTGGATGGCGCGGCTGCACAGCCCGCCGATCGTGCGCGCCGCGACCTCGAGCACTCCGATCTCGCCTCCCGGCCCAACCCGCGCCTCGGCGTGGACCGGGCCCCGCTGCAGACCGAGCGCTGCGGCCGCCGACGCCACCGCGTGCTCGATCGCGAGGATCGTGTCCGGGCTGTGCCGCGACGGCGTGACGAGCATCGTCTCCGGGAACGCGGGTCCCTGTGGGGCGCCGGGCTTGTCGAACACCGCGAGTGTGCTCAGGCGACCGGCGTCGAGAAGCGCCTCGACAGCGACCTCGTCGCCGGCCAGGAAGCGCTCGACGAGCAGCGGGCCGTCAGGCACGCATGCGTCGCGGATGGTCTGAACCGCAGCGCGGACCGCAGCCGCGTCGTCGGCGCGGATGACCCCCCGCGACGCCGACAGGTCGGTCGGCTTGACGACCACGGGCAGCCCGATGTCGACGGCGGCGTCCACGGCCGATTCCGCGTCGACCGCAACACGGAAGTCCGGCTGGGGCACCTCGGCCGCTGAGAACGCCTGTCTCTGCGCGACCTTGTCACGGGTGGCAGCGACCGACCCCGGGGGGTTGGAGGGGAGCCCGAGTCGCTCTGCTGCGAGGGCGGCACCGACGACACCGGTGTCGTCGACGGCGACGACGGCGTCGAGGGCCATCTCCGAGTCCACGCGGCAGATGGCATCGGCAGTCGCGTGCGCATCGCCGAGGTCGACGCTGACAGCGCGGCCGCCCATCAGATGCCCGAGCACCTGAGCTTCGTCGGTGACGACGACGACCTCGACGCCGAGACGGCCCGCCGCGCGTGTGAATTCGCTCGCCCGGTACGTCTGAGCCGGGATCAGGAGTGCGATTCGGGCCAATCTCTCACCTCGTCGCCACGCTACAATTTTTCCAGTCCAGTTCGGAGAAATCGGAGTCAGCGTGACCGACAGCCTGCTCACGATCACCCCTGGCGCCGCCGAGTTCCTGTCTGCCTTGCGAGCCGAGGAAGAGGACGCCGACGACCTCGTGCTCCGCATCGAGGTGTCAGGGATCGACGGTTCCCAGTACGAGTACGAGGTGTACTTCGAGGAGCGTTCGGAGCTCGGGGCCGACGAGGTGGTCTTCGAGTCCGCCGGCCTCCCCGTCGCAGTGCCTGCGGAGGATGCCGACAAGGTCCGCGGGGCCACACTCGAACGCGGCGCTGCCGGGTTCCGTCTCGCCAACCCCAACCGGCCGCCGGGAGCCCCGCCGCCCGGCATGGAGGCGCCGAGCCTCGACGACGTGCCCACTGGCGACATGGACAGCGAGCTCGCGGCGCTCGTCGACCAGTTCCTCGAGGCCCAGATCAACCCCGCGATCGCGTCGCACGGCGGTATGGCGCGCCTCGTCGGACTCGAGGACGGCATCGTCTACCTCCAGCTCGCCGGAGGCTGCCAGGGCTGTGGGATGGCGGCGGTCACCCTCGAGCAGGGCATCAAGCAGGCGCTGCTGATGGAGCTGACCGACGTCGTCGACGTCGTCGACGTGACCGACCACGCGTCGGGTTCGAACCCGTACTACGCGGCGTCGAAGAAGTGATGTCCGCGGCGTAGCTGTTCGGCTCAGCCGGCTTCACCGGCATCGGTGTCGATGCCGGCCACGATCTCCTCGATCTCGACCTTCGTGTGCGCGATCCGAGCGCGGCACGCCTTGATCAGCTCACCGGCGCGACGCACGTCGGCGGCGAGGTGGTCGACATCGAGATGGTCGCTCTCGAGGCGGCTCAGGATCTGCTCGAGCTCGGCCATCGCATCAGCGAAGCCCGGCTCCGCCGTGGCCGGTCCGGATCCGGCCGCGGCCTCCGCCGTGCCGGTCGTGTCCGCTCCCCGGTGCTGCATCACGTGGTCCTCCCGTCCTGTTGCTGATCCCGTTGTGTTCGCATCGGTGCGATCTCGAGCACCTCGCTCGTCGCCTCGCCACGTGCGAAGCGGGTGCGGACGACAGCACCCGTGGACAGGTGGCCGGCGTCGCGGACCGTCCGGCCTTCGGCGTCGACCGTGATGGAGTAGCCGCGTTCGAGGACCCGCGCCGGATCGAACGAGCGAACGGCCGTCGCCGCCGAGTCGAGCCTCGCCGCCGCGAGACGCAGGGCCGCAGACGCCGCGGCACGGGTGCGTCCATGTGCGGCGGTGACGGAATGGTCCGCAGTGGCGACGCCACGCAGGGCATCGCGGGTGCTGCGTCGCGATGCGTCGTCGAGGAACGACTCTGCCGCCCTCACCCGGGCGAGTCCGACACCTCTGATCGACGCCCAGAGGGACTCGAGCTCGCCGTAGCTGCCGGCCACACGTTCAACCAGTGCCGCCGCACACGACGTCGGTGTCTTGAACACCGAGTGCGCCACATGGTCGGCGACGCTGGTGTCGATCTCGTGGCCGATACCCGTGAACACCGCCACCGGCATCGCCGCGATCGCCCTTGCGAGGCGCTCGTCGTCGAAGCAGCTCAGATCTGTGCGCGAGCCGCCGCCGCGAACGACGGCCACGACATCGACTCCGACGCGCACGAGTGCCCGCATCGCCGAGATCGTCGACGGCACCGCGGACGGGCCCTGCACGCGGCTGTCCGCGACGACGATTCGGAACCCGTAGCCGCTGCGGTTGATCTCCTGGCGGAAGTCGTTGTCGGCGGCACTTCCCACGGCGGTCACGACGCCGATGCGCAACGGCGTGGGGGGAACGACGATCTGCTTGTTGGCGGCCAGCAGGCCTTCGGCCGCGAGCCTTCGCAGCAGCTGGTCGCGATCGGCGGCCATGCGCCCGAGCGTGAACGCGGGGTCGACGCCGGTGACCACGAACTGCACGCGTCCCATCGGAGGGTAGAAGTCGACCGTGCCGCGAACGCACAGCTCCATGCCGTCGGCGAGATGGACCCCGGCGCGGACCAGCTGGGACTCGATGCGCCGCCAGCGCATCGCGAAGATGACCGCATCGATGCGCGCCTTCGGAAGGCTGCGGTCATCTGCGCGTTCGACGAGCTCGAAGTGAAGATGCTTGGAGTTGCGGCGTCTGAAGGAAGCGACCTCGCCTCGTACCCAGAGCTCCGTCGGGAACGATCGCGACAGGCTCTCGTCGATCGCGGCGTTGAGATCGGCGACGCCGAGCGCCGCGGGTGCCACGCGATCCCCGGATCGTCCGCGTGTGGACCCGGGACGCGGATCTCGGGTCCCGCGGTCGTCGTCGAAGAGGGTGGGTTCGGCGCCCATCGAGGGCAGCCTACGTCGCGGCAGTGACACTTCCCGTGCACGGTGAGAACGTGCTCACGAGAGCGATCAGCGCTGTGTCCCCCAGCTCCTCGACCGCCGGGCCTTCGTAGCGGGCGGCCACGTGGCAGTCACCGAGGCCGAGTGCCGCGTCGCTCATGCCGCGGCGCACGAGCTCGCGGACCAACTGCGTAGACCACAACCACATGAGTCACCCCCGGCGCTCGACCCGCCCTGCGAACGTCCGCGGTCACCGTAAACCACCTCGCCGGTGGAGCGACAGAGGATCTTCCTGTGCATTCCCTGGGGACCGCCATAGCATGCTGCGCGTGCGCCGCACCGTCTCGGGCCTCTGCCTCCTCCTCATGTTCACCGTCGTGTCACTGGCGCAGTCCGCGTTCTGGCTCTCGCGGACCGTGTTCGACACAGACGCCTTCGGCGACGCGGTCCGCGTGGCCGCGGCGCGACCGGAGGTGCGCGACGCCCTCGGTGAGGACGTGGCCGGCCAGCTAGGGCATGGCCGCTCCCTCGATGCCCAGCAGAGAGCAGACCTGCGCGGCGCAGCCGACGCCGCGGCGGCGGCCCCGGCGCTCGCCGACGAGCTCGCCACGACCCTGACCCGGGCGCACGCGGCGCTGCTGGCCGGACGCAACCCGGCGACCGTGCTCGAGCTCGGTACGGTGCAGGAAGACGTGCGGCGCAGCCTCGCGTCCACCGACCCGCGCCTCGCCAGGGCCGTCCCCGAGCGTGAACTGCGAAGGCCTGTCGATCCCGGCCGGCTCCCCTGGGTTCCCCGTGCCGCCGGCGCCGTCGGCACGGCGGTGCCGTTGCTGGTCGGCCTCGCTCTCGTCCTCCTCGTCCTCGCCGTCGCTGTCGCGCGCGATCGCCCGCGCACATTGCGCCGGGCGGGCTACGTGCTCGTCGCGAGTGCCGTGTTCACCCTGGTGGCCCGCTTCGTGATCCCGGCAGTGCTCGTACCCGTCCTGCCGGCCGGTGTCGTGCGGACCATCGGTCATGCGGTCGTCCAGTTCTTCCTCGGTGCCCTGCTGCCGGCGATGGTGGTCACAGCGGGCACCGGCGCGGCGCTGGTCGCCGCCGGTGTCGCATGGAGCCGCGCGCGTGCACGCCCGCGGGGATCGCCATCACCGTTGCCGGCAACCGTGCCCGCAGTGCCGTCCGGCCCGGCCGTGACACGTCGGCCAGAGCCGGCGACCGCGACTGCGCCGCTGCCGGTCTCAGGTCCGCCGATCGCGAACGTGGACGTCGTGCGTGACAGTGAGACGCCCACGGTCGTCGAGGACGCCGGCGGCTGGGGCCCGTTGCGGTACTGACCGCTCGTCGCTAGATCTGGACGAACGGTGGCTGCGCGGGCTCCACGGCCTGGATGCGACCACGGAGGTCGACGGCAGCGGGTGTGGTCCCGGTCTCGACGAGCGCGAGGCCGATGCCGCGTCCGAGGCCAGGTGAGAAGTTCCCGCTCGTGACCTCTCCGATGGTGCTGCCGTCGCTGTCGAGGACCGCGCAGTGGCCTCGCAACGGGCGCCGATCCGTGCCCACGAGCCCGACGAGTGTGCGCTCGGTGCCGTCGTGCTCCTGGCGAACGAGGACGTCGCGTCCTGGGAAGTCGCCCTTCGCGGTCTTGACGACCCAACCGAGGCCCGCTTCGAGCGGCGAGATCGTGGGTGAGATGTCCTGGCCGTGCAGCGGGTAACCCATCTCGAGGCGGAGCGTGTCGCGGCAGCCGAGGCCTGCAGGCATACCACCCACGCCGGCGAGCACAGGCGACATCGCGTCCCATGCCCAGACGATGGTGGCGTGCGGGGCGACGATCTCGACGCCGGGTGAGCCTGTGTAGCCGGTGCCCGACAGGATCCCGGTGTGGCCGCCGGCGTCGAAGCGCTTCACGGCGAAGCGACCCACGGACGTGTCCCCGAGCGCGGCAGCGAGGACCTCCGCGTGGCGCGGTCCCTGCACGGCGAGAATCGCCCATGAACCCGACACGTCGTCGACGTCGACCGTGGCGCCGGTCCATGCTGCGGCACGTTCACGCAGGACCGACACCACGGCAGCCACGTTGGACGCGTTGGGGACGACCATCCACTCGTCGTCGTCGAGGTGGCTCACGATCAGGTCGTCGACGACACCGCCGGCCTCGTTGCACAGCATCGTGTACTGGGCGCGGCCTGCCGGCGCCTTGTCGATGTCGTTGGTGAGGGTTCCCTGCAGGAACGCCGTCGCTCCGGCACCGCTGACGAACACGGTTCCCATGTGGCCGACGTCGAAGATCCCACAGGACTCGCGGACCGCGGCGTGCTCGGCGAGGACACCGCGGTACTGCACCGGCATCGACCAGCCGGCGAAGTCGACCATGCGCGCGCCGAGCTCACGGTGGCGGGATGCGAGGGGGGTCTCCTCCAGTGACGCCATAGGCGACGAATGTAGCGTCGTCGGCGTCCGCCACGGCGGGCCATGACCGCCGGCGGTGCCGCTGGATGTCGCGGGACAGGCTCAGTTGGGCCCGGTGGCCGTTCCCGTCCCGCTGCCCGTTCCCGAGCCGCTGCTGCTCCCGCTGGTGGTGCCGAGTCCGCCCAGGTTGGTGCCACCGCAGTTGGCGGCGAGGTACTGTGCGAAGTTCTGTCCGGCCTGCTGCATCTGGGTGCCAGCCGTTGCAAGGGCCTCGGGATTGCCCGACGCCAGCGCCTCGAAGCCGCTCACGAGTGCGTCGACGTCGCTCTTTATCTCCGGCGGCGCGATCGCCTGGATCTGCTGCATCGGTTCGGCGAGCTTGCGGCCGATCTCCTGGGTCTGTGTGAGCGCAGCCTGGGGGTTGGTCGGGTCGATCTTGGGCGGCTCCTGGACGCTCTTGAAGGACTCGGCGTACTGCTGGCCGACCTGGGCGACCTGCTGGCAGAACTCGCTGCCACCCGTGCTCGACCCGCTGCTGGGAGCCGCCGTGGACGCCGGCGCGGAGGTGTCGCCCTCGCTCGAGGCCTCTTTGGAGCTGCTGCAGGCGGCGAGCCCGATCGTGGTGAGCGCGATCGTCATCGCGACGAGGAGCCTTCGCATCTGGGGGCCTTCACTTGGGTACTCGGGAGGACCGGAATCTAGCCCAGTCCCGAGCCACCCAAGTCACGGCCGTGTCGGGATGCCCGGATCGATGCCGAATCGCTGGGCGAGGGCTTTCATGTCGCGCTGGTAGAGGATCTTGCAGGAGACATCCGGGTAGCGCTCCCGCAGGCGGCGGAGCTTGCGGTTCTTGCGGCGCACGAGGCGCTGCTCCATCGTCGTGACCTCGATGTAGAGGTCGTGGTCGGGAAGGTAGAAGTCGGGCGCGAACGCCTCGGTCGTGTTGCCTGCGTCGTCGGTGGCGAGCACGAAAGTCGTCGGCTCGTACTCCCAGCGCACCTTGTAGAAGTCGAGCAGCTCCGCGAACTGCTGCTCGGCAGGATGCTGGAACCGTTCGGTTCGGGAGGGCAGCGGTTGCGGCTCCGGAGCCGCGTCGCCGCCGTCCATCAGCCTTGGACCACCCGCCTGCCGGGCTCGCCGAGCACATCGGTCACCGAGGCCGGCGGATGGAGCTCGGCGATCGAGCCGTCGAGCTCCTCGAAGACACGCCCGAGCGCGAAGCCGAACACGACCTGGCCCGAGTCGAGCAGGTCGATGACCTCGTCGTTGGAGCGGCACGCGTAGACGTTCGTCCCGTCGGAGAAGATCCGCAGCTCGGTGGCGTGCTCGTTGAGGTGCTCGCGGATGTAGCGGAAGGCGCGCTCGATGCGCTGCAGTGAGAGGCCGGCGTCGCGCAGGCGCTTGACGACCTTCAGCTCGAGCAGGTCCTGATAGGAGTAGCGGCGCTGCGAGCCGGATCCGCGGGCGGGGGTGACCGACGGCGTGACGAGACCCTTGCGAGCCCAGTGGTCGAGTTGGCGGTAGCTGATGCCGACCACCTTGGCCGTCTCCGGTCCCCCGAAGCTCTCCTTGATCGCTTGCGACTCCGTCGCGTCCGCCACTGTCTCCGCCCTCTCGAATCGCGAATTGCACAGGTGGAATTCGCTGCGCCGCACAGCGTAAACGTGCGGTGACCCAGCGTCAACCCCGCGGGCTGGTCCCGATGTTAGGCCGGGCCGCGACCCACCGCGACCGCCCGGCCTGTTCTCGGGTGGCGCGCCGCTGGGAGCCCGAGATCAGGACTCGAAGTCCTCGGGGCTGATGTCCTCGAGGAACTCGCGGAACTCCTCGACGACGGCGTCGGGGTCCTCCTCGCCGTCCTCCTTGTCCGCGTCCTCGATCTCGTCCTCGTCGATGAGGATCGATGCTTCGTCGAGCACCTCCTCGGCCGCGAAGAGCGGCGCTCCGATGCGTACGGCAAGTGCGATCGCGTCACTGGGACGCGCCGAGACGGTCACCTCCTTGCCCGCGTTCTCGAGCACGAGGTCCGCGTAGAAGGTCCCGTCGCGGAGGTCGCAGATCACGACGCGCGAGACGGTGATCTCGAGACCTTCGATGATGTCGCGCATCAGGTCGTGGGTGAGAGGGCGGGGAGTCACGGTTCCCTGCAGAGCGAACGCGATCGCCTGCGCCTCTACACCGCCGATCCAGATGGGCAGGAACCGCTCGCCGTCCGACTCGCGCAGCAGCACGATCGGCTGGTTGGTGGGCAGTTCGACCCGCACGCCGACCAGGGTCATCTCGATCACGGTCGAACCTCCTCGGGGCGTGCGACGCCCGGTTCCGCAGCGTATCACAGGGCTGTCGGGAGGCTCCCTGTGCCGCCGCAGCAGAGGATCTCCGCGTAGCAGGCGGGATCGGCCGCAAGCGCGTCGAGGTCGTCGGCGACGAAGATGGCGTCGACGTGGCGGTATTCCTCCGCGTAGTCGAGGCCGTAGCCGATCACGAACACGTCGGGAATCGAGAAGCCGACGTGGTCTATCGGGAGGTCGACGATGCGGCGCACGTCCTTGTCGAGGAGGGTGCAAACGCGCAACGACGCCGGCTCGCGCGCGCGCAGGACGCGCATGAGGTAGTTGAGGGTGAGACCGGTGTCGATGATGTCCTCGACCACGAGCACGTGCCGGCCTGCGATGTCGGTCGAGAGATCCTGCTCGATGCGAACCGTGCCCGAGTTCGCCTGTGGCGATCCGTACGACGAGATCGACATGAACTCGACCTCGCAGTCGATCCCGGCGCACCGCACGAGATCGGCAAGGAAGAGCGTGGCGCCCTTGAGGACGCTGACGAGCACGGGCCGGTCCGCGTCCGAGTAGACGCCACGCAGCTCCGCCGCGAGCTCGTTCACGCGGTCGTGAAGCTGCGCCGGCCCCACCAGCAGGCGCAGCCCTGCGACCGCGGTGTCAGTCGGGTCGGCGTGCATCGACCTGGCTCACCACCTGATCACCGAGCACCGCTTGGAGCCGGCCGTCCTCGAATCGGGCGGTCACACCTGCGGCCTGCGCGGCCGGCACCGTGGCCAGGAGGTCGGTGGCAGCGGCGCGCTCGACCCCGTCGTGGTCGGTTGTGGTCTCGCCGGCGGCGAGGACCTTGATCGTCGTGTAGTTGGCGAAGGCCCAGTCGAGGAGTGCGACGTTGTCGGCGGTGGGGTTCTGCGATGACATCGAAACCACGATGAACGTGCGACCGTCGCGGGTCGCCGCACCTACGAGGCAGTTGCCCGCCCCGTTCGTCATCCCCGTCTTGACACCGATCGCGCCTGGATAGGTACGCAGGAGCTTGTTGTGGCTCGTCGCGATCCGCGGGCCGGGATGGCCCGGCCACGGCACGGCGTACTCCGGTGTGCGCACCCATTGTGCGAAGGCCGGATCGGACAGACCCGCGCGTGCGAGCACGGCGAGGTCGTATGCCGACGTCACGTGCCCGGGCTGATCGAGACCGTGGGGGTTGGCGACCGCCGTGTTGCGCGCCCCCAGGCGGCGAGCGACCCAGTTGGCAACGGCGGAGTAGCCGTCCATCGTGCCTCCCACCTCGAGTCCGAGGGCGGCGGCTGCGTCGTTGGCCGAGCCGACGAGCATGGCGCCGAGCAGTGTCGTCACGTCCATCTGCTCGCCGGGGCTCAGGTAGATCTCGCGCTCGCCGACGTCGGCTGCCTCCTGGGTCACCGTCACGACCTCGGTCGGGTCGGTGAACCGCAGGGTCGTCAGCGCCGTCAGGATCTTCACCGTCGACGCCATCGGCGCCGGCTGGTCGGCGTTGAGGGCCCACAGGACACCGCCGGTGGCGGCATCCATCACGACGCCCCGCTTCGCCAGCACCGCTGGAGGCGGTGCCGCCGCGCCGGGGATGGTCATGCCCGACGGCAGTGTGGCCGGCTCAGGCCGGGCGGCATAGGGGTGCCCGTTCGCACGCGCGGGTGCGCTCTCGACCGGCGCGATCGAATCGGGCGTCGGCAACGCCACGTAGGCGTCGTCCTCGAAGGTCGACATCGACTCGGTCGGGCCGAAGCCGCCTTCTCCGGGCGCACCCACGAGCACCCAGGCGATGAAGAGGATGAAGGTGACGCCCACGACGGCCAGGACCGTGAGCAGCGACCTGCGACGCGATCCGCGCGGGCCGCCTCCGGTCGACCTGGAGTGGCGAGGCTCGTCCGGCTTCGCCGGTGCCGGCCCACTCCGGCTGCGGCCGGCGTCTGTGACTCGATGCGGCGTCGGCGCGACGCGGGGTGTGCGCACGCGGGCGACAGTCGGCAACGCGGGATCGTTCATGGGTGCGGTCTCGCTCCGAGAGCTCGCGGGGTCACGAATTCTCGCGGGCGCGCAGGCTCTGGGCCAACAACGCCTGGTGCAGCTTGCGCGTCAGGACCGTGAGCTCGGCCAGCGTGGCGAGCTCACGTCTGCGCGCCTCGGGGCTGCGTTGCGCGTGCAGTGGCGCCAGGATCTGGTCGAAGAGGGCCGTCTCACGCTCGACACCCTGGTTGAACATCCTCAGGTGCCGTGCCTCGACGCCGTACTTGATGAAGCTGCGTGCGATCTTTGCGATGACGAGGGCGCATTCGTCATAGACGTCGTCGTCGTGCGCGGACCCAGATCCCGATCCCGGTGCGGGATGGATCACCCCGAACGCTTCGAGCTGGGCGATCGACGACTCCGGGAGCCCGGACGCGGCAGCGAGCTCGCGGCGGTCGAGCGCGATCCCGCTCGGGGCGAGGTCCATGTCGGCCGAGGCGTCGACACCAAGCGCTGCCTGGTCGGCGTCGAGACCCGTCAGGCCGGAACCGTCGGCGGCGTCGACCTCTGCTGCGAGGTCGCCTCGCTCCCACGCTTCGAGACGTGTCTTGATCACCTTGAGCGGCAGGAAGCGGTCGCGTTGCTCCCGCAGGATGAACCGCAGACGATCGATGTCACGCTGGCCGAACTTGCGGTATCCCGACGGGGTGCGTTCCGGATCGAGCAAGCCCTGAGTCTCGAGGAAGCGGATCTTGGAGATCGAGATGTCGGGGAAGTCGTCCTTGAGGACGTTGAGCACCTCCCCGATCGTGTGGTAGTTGCGGCCCGGATGCTGAGTGGTCGACACCCGTCAGCCCCGCAGGAAGACGATCACGTACTTGCCGATGCGGATCTCGTCACCGTGGTGGAGCTCGCGCACCTCGACGCGCTCACCGTTGACGTAGGTGCCGTTGAGGCTCCCGTTGTCCTTGAGCGTGAACCCGCCGCCCTCGTGGCGGACCTCGGCGTGGCGGCGGCTGACCGTGACGTCGTCGAGGAAGAAGTCGCTGTCGGGGTGGCGACCGATCGTCGCACGGTCGGTCACCACGTACTTGGAGCCCGCATTGGGACCGCGGCTGACGACGAGGATCGCCGACGCGGCCGGCACCTCGGCGGCAGCCTCGTCGACGGGCTCGACCGTGTGGGGAAGAGTGTCGAGGTCGGTGTCGACGGTGTGCAGGACCGTCGTCGCCTCGTCGTCCACACGTGCGAGGTGTTCGCCGCAGACAGCGCAGTAGTTGGCGTCCTCGGGGTTGTCGGCTCCGCAGGTGTTGCAGACCATCCGCAGAGCTTATTCGGACTGGGCGTCGAGGTAGGCGCGGTACCCCGCCGCGTCGAGCAGATTGGCGACCTCGCTCGGGTCGGCAGCCTCGATCACCACCATCCAGCCGTCGCCGTAGGGGGCCGAGTTCACGAGCTCGGGGGCATCCTGGAGCAGCGGGTTGACCTCGGCCACGGTCCCGCTGATCGGAGCCCACAGGTCCGACACCGACTTCGTCGACTCCACCTCGCCGAACGTGCCTCCGGCGCGGAGCACGTCGCCGACCTCGGGGAGCTGCACGTAGACGACGTCACCGAGGGCATCCTGCGCGTAGTCGGTGATCCCCACCCTCACCTTCGAGTCGACCTCGATGCGGCACCACTCGTGTTCCTGGGTGTAGTGGAGGTCCTCGGGCAGGTCCACAGCATCTCCGTCCGTTCCTGGCTGGCCGACGCCACGCTAGTCCTCGGCTGCGATCGTGGCGACGCGGGTGCGCCACTGCTCCAGCAGACCCCGTGCCTGCGCGTCGTCCGCGCCCTCGACCCAGAGGTGGCAGAGGGGTTCCTCGGGGTCGGGCAGGACGAGCGCCCAGCCACTGCGGTCCTCGGTGTGGACCTTGACCCCGTCGACGAGTGTGGTCAGCTCGGGATCGCTCTCCTCCACGAGTGTCCGCATGACGGTGCCCTTGCGCTCCCACGGCGTCGGCACGGAGTCACGAAGCAGGTGCACGCGCGGCAAGCCGTCCACGACGGCCGAGAGCGCTTCGGGCAACGCCGCGAGCAGTTCGAGGGTCAGCACGAACTGCGCCGATGCCGACGGGGCGGGCAGGACCCGAGGCACGATGAGGCCGTCCGCACCGATCCCGAGCGTGACACCAGGTGCGTCCGCGGCGTCCATGAGGCCGACCGACGACGTCTGCGCCCACTCGATCGTGCCGCCGGCAGCGATGGCGATCCGCTCGGCCTGCTCGGTCTCCGACACGGGCAGCACGATCCGGCTCCGAGGATGAGCACGGCAGACCTGGCGGACGTACAGCAGAGTCGTCGTCGTCCAGTCCAGCAGCCGTCCGCGGTCGTCGACGAGGTCGGCGCGCTCGGCATCGGCGTCGAAGCGGAGGCCGAAGTCGCTGCCCGACGTCCGCACCAGTTCGCCGAGGCGCTCGGGGTCGTCGCGCAGGTGCCTTCGTGTCGCAGGGTCAGCCGTGTACGGATTGATCGCGAGCACGTCGCAGCCGAGCCGTTCGAGGACCGACGGCAGCGTCACCGACGACGTGCCGAAGCCGTAGTCGACCACGACCTTGGCGGCGCGGCGGTGGATCGCGTCGAGGTCGACGTTGGTCACCAACGCGTTGGCGTAGAAGTCCCACGTGCGCGGTGGGTAGTAGATGTCGCCGATCTCCTCGGCGAGCACACGGCGGAAGTCCTCGCGTGCGAAGTTGCGCTCGATCTTGCGCTGATCCTGTTCGGGCAGGTTCTTGCCGTCGGAGGTGAAGAACCGGATCTCGATCTGCTGCGGGTCGGATGCCGACGAACGGATCGTGACGCCGCCGGCGTTCTGGGCCGCGCTGAAGCGGGTGACCGGCACGGGCGCGATCTCGAGGTCGTCGACCGAGATGCCGGTCGCGTTCAAGCCTGCTGTGAACGCGCGCTTCAGCGCACGCGCCGCCCGGCTCGAGTCACGCGACATCGTGACCAGCGCACCGCGGGTCTGCGACGATCCGTAGGCCATGCCGAGGCGGACCGCGAGCTGAGGCGTGATGTCGATGTTGGCGAGGCCCGTCACACCTCGACGGCCGAAGAGGTTGCGGGTCGCACGCGACTCCCACACGACCGACGTGTTCACGACGGCTCCCGCCTCGACGCTCTTGAAGGGATAGACCTTGACCGCCGTGCTGAGGGTGGCGCGTTCGCCGATGGTCACGCCGTCGCCGAGCACGACGTCGTTGTCCGCTCGCGCGCCCTCTCTCAGGTCGGCGCCTTTGCCCACGATCGCACCGGTGAGCGATGTGGCACGATCGCAGAACGCGTTCGAGAAGACGATGCTGCGCTGCAGGCTCGCGTCGGCGCGGACGACGACGTTGTCTCCGAGCACCGTGTGGTCGCGCACGTGCGCGCCGGCAGCCACGTTGCAGTGGGCACCCACGAGCGCGGGGCCGTCGATCGTGGCGTCGGGGTGGATCTCGCAGTCGGGTCCGATCCACACCCGCGGAGCGATCTCGAAACCTGGCATCTCCACGTCGACGCGTCCGTCGAGGACGTCGCGGTGGGCCTTGGCGAAGGCTTCGAGGTTGCCGACGTCCTCCCAGTACCCGTCTGCCACGTAGCCCTGGATCGGGATGCCCTTCTCCAGCAGCGCCGGGAACACGTCCTGGCTGAAGTCGCTCGGGCCGTCGGTGGTGATGAAGTCGAAGATCTCGGGTTCGAGCACGTAGATGCCGGTGTTCACCGTGTCACTGAACACCTGGCCCCAGGTGGGCTTCTCGAGGAAGCGTTCGATCGTGCCGTCCTCGCGGGTGATGACGATCCCGAACTCGAGCGGGTTCTCGGCCCGGTAGAGCACGATCGTCGCCATCGAGCCGGATCGGCGATGGGCGTCGGCGACCGCTCCGAGGTCGACGTCGGTGAGCGCATCCCCGGAGATCACGAGGAACGTCTCGTCGAGGAGCGCGCGTGCGTTGCCGACCGATCCCGCGGTGCCGAGGGGCACGTCCTCCACGGCGTACTTCATCGACACCCCGAAGTCGCCGCCGTCGCCGAAGTACGTGCGGATCACGTCCGCGAGGTAGGCGACCGTGGCCACGACGTCGGTGAAGCCGTGACGCCGGCACAGCGCGACGATGTGCTCCATCATCGGCCGGTTGGCCACCGGCAGCATCGGCTTGGGTGTGTTGGACGTCAGGGGGCGCAGCCGGCTGCCCTCGCCGCCGGCCATGATCACTGCCTTCATCGGGATAGGAGGATACGGTTCACGCGCCCGGCCGCGGGTCGGCGGCGAGGAGGCGGCGGCCGGAGGTCAGGTACGACCAGTTCGCGATGAAGCCGCACACGACACCGGCGCACCCGATCGCGAGCGAGAGCCACCAGAGGGGGTTCTTGGTCTGCCACCCGAACATGTCCGCCAGCGCTGTGGCGAGGATGAACCCCGGAACCGACGTGAACACCAGCGTCGCCGCCCACTTGCCCACGTACACGACCTCGAGCTGGATGCCGCGTCCTTTGAGGTAGATGGTCCACGCTGCGACCGTCACCTCGCGGAGCACGATCAGGCCGATCAGCCACAGAGGCATGATCCCTTTGACGACCACCGCAATCGCGGCGGACAGGATCAGGAGCCTGTCGGCGACAGGGTCGAGCACGGTCCCGAGGCGGGTCACCTGGTCCCAGCGCCGCGCGAGGCGTCCGTCGATGAAGTCGGTGCCGGACACGATGACGAACAGGATCGCGGCGGCGAGCCAGCGCTCCTGGAGCAGGAGCACGAGGAACACCGGCGTGAGCCCGATTCGCACGAACGTGATCACGTTCGGCAGCGTGAGCACGCGATCGTGGACCACGAAGCCGGCTTCGTTGGTCTCGACGTCGTTCTCGGCGCCCACGGCGTCTCCACGGCTCCAGGCTTGTGGTGCGGGCAGCGTACCGTGCCAGACTGCCCGCGATGGAAAGCCCCACCGTGCGCCTTCTGCGCCTGCTCGACCTCGAGGACATCGACCTCAACATCTTCCGCGGGTACTCGCCCAAGGAGATGGGCAGCCGCATCTTCGGAGGCCAGGTGCTGGCCCAGGCTCTGGTCGCGGCAGGCCGGACGGTGGACGTTCCAGCCATGGTGCATTCAATGCACGCCTACTTCCTGCGGCCCGGTGATCCTCAGGTCCCGATCCTGTTCGAGGTCGATCGCAGCCGCGACGGGCGCAGCTTCATATCGCGGCGCGTGGTCGCGATCCAGCACGGCAAGCAGATCTTCCACACGTCGGTGTCGTTCCAGGTCGAGGAAGGCGGCCTCGAGCACCAGAGCGCGATGCCCGTCGTGCCGGCGCCTCAGGACCTGCCGTCGTGGCTCGAGGTGTTCGAGCCGTACAAGGACAAGATCTCGTGGTACGAGCAGCAGACCGCGCTCGACTTCCGGTACGTGGAGCCGGTCCTGCTGGAGGCCGAGAACCCTCCACAGCCGCCGGTGTGGCGTGTGTGGTTCCGCCTCGGCGGCACGGTGCCGGACGATCACCTGCTCCACTGCGCGCTTGCTGCCTACGCCTCGGACATGATCCTGCTGGACACGACGGTGAGAGCTCACGGGATCGGATGGTTCGGGCAGTCCCTGGTCAGCGCCACCCTCGACCACGCGATGTGGTTCCATCGCAGGTTCCGTATCGACGACTGGGTGCTGTTCGATCTCGCGTCACCGTCGACGTCGGGTGCGCGTGGCCTCGCGACCGGCTCGATGTTCACCCGTGACGGCGTCCTCGCCGCGTCGATGGCCCAGGAGGGTCTCATCCGCAGGATCTCCCGCACCGAGAGCTGACGGTCCCGGTGCCCACGACTGCGGGGTGGCCGGCACCTCGCGTGGTCGGGCAGGCGGGATTTGAACCCGCGGCCTCCGGTCCCCCAGACCGGTGCGCTAACCAAGCTGCGCCACTGCCCGAAATCGGGCGCGACCCTACCACTCGCCCTCTGGCGGCTCCGGGCCCGACCACCCCGGGCGCGGTGTGACGGGACCGTCTAGAGTGGCCAGCCTCCAGGGATCTCGGCGAAAGACAACGAGAGGAACGCCGTGTCACGTAAGAAGGGCGACAGCGCCGTGCTCGAGGCTCCCGCCGAGGCGGCGGACTCGAAGAAGGCCAAGAAGGCGAACAAGGCCAAGGCCGCCGAGCCGGCGGTCGAGGAGGTCGTCGAGTCCCTGACTGGCCGCAAGGCCAAGAAGGAGGCCAAGCGCCTCACGCGCGAGGCCGAGCGCACCACCAAGACGGCCAAGAAGGACGCAAAGGTTCTGAAGAAGCAGGGCAAGC
>JAIBAC010000293.1 GCA_019695375.1 Acidimicrobiia bacterium | reverse complement strand
GTCGGTACACCGTCGGTGACGACGGCGACGCCACCTACGAGCACGTGGGGGATGCCCACGGCACCGGCGTAGAGGCGAGCCGCGCCGCCGGGCAGGTCGGCGACGGTGCGCTCCGGCTCGGGCGCGGCGCCGTCGAGGTCGAACACCACCACGTCCGCGTCGGCGCCGTCGACGAGGCGGCCGCGCCCCACGAGGCCGCACAGGCGCGCCGGCACGTCGCTGAGGAGGTGCACGGCCTCCTCGACCGGCATCAGCGCACGCTCGCGCACGGCTTCGGCGAGCAGCGTCGTGGTGTACACGGCGCCGCACATCATGTCGAGGTGCGCGCCGGCGTCGGAGCCGCCCACGACCACGCCGCCGCCGCGCATCACCTCGACGCGCAACGCCCAGTCGGCGTCGGACTCGCCGTGCCTCGGCGGCACGAGCCCCGTGCGCAGCCCGTCGGCGACGACCACGTCGCACAACGCGTCGAAGGCGTCGACCCCGCGCTCGGCTGCGATGTCGCCGACAGTGCGCCGCGCGAGTCCGTCGTTGGCGGCCGCGAAGGTCTCGGCGATCGTGAGACGGTCCCAGCGGGCGAGGACGCCGAGCATCCCCGCTGCCGGGGATCGTGCCGCGTCGGCGAGCTCGCGCCGGCGGCCGCGATCGGACAGCAGCGCGATGCGCTCGTCCACGTCGAGGCCGAAGATGCCGCCCCACCCCGGCAGGCCCTCGAGGATCGCGCCCGTCAGGAACGAGAGGCGCACCCGCATCGGGTACGGCAGCGTGAGCGCCACGACGCTGGCGCCGCGCGCTGCACCCCGCCGGGACGCCTCGAGCTGGTGGCGGTGCACCTCGGGGCGGTCGGCGGAGACTGCGAGCACGTTCCAGTTGACCGTGCGGCCCGCGGCGACCGACATGTCGGCCATGAGGTCGGCCTCGTCGCCGGAGAGGCGTGACAGGCAGCCCGCGAGCACGATCTCGATGCCGGTGCCGTCGTGGTCGCGCAGGCAGCTTGCGAGCGCGATCAGCTCGTCATGCCCCGCCGCCCGCGACGGCACCGGTTCCCCGCTCCCGTCGTGGTGCGTCGGTGCCTGCGACGTCGACAGGCCGAGCCCGCCGCTCGCGAGCGCGCCGTGCAGCAGGCGGCACATGTGCGAGACCTCGGCGCCGGTCGCCTCGCGGCGGGCGGCGTCGGCACCCATCACGCTGCGCCGCAGAGCACTGTGGCCGACGAGGAAGCCGGCGTTGACGCCGAGGCCCGCCCCCGCCCGCGCGAGCCAGGACCCGAAGTCGTGCCAGGCCCAGTCGACGCCGGCACGGAGGGCGTCGAGCGGCACGCCCTCGACACGGGCGAACATGCGCGCGAGCCAGTCGCTCGCGTCGTGGTCGTCGCCGAGGGGCGCGAGCGTGAACCCGCAGTTGCCGCCGATCACGGTCGTGACGCCGTGCAACGGCGACGGCAGCGCGGCGGGATCCCACATGATCTGCGCGTCGTAGTGGGTGTGCACGTCGACGAAGCCGGGCGCCACCACGAGCCCGCCGGCGTCGATGCGTTGCCGCGGCTCCTCTGCCCGCAGCGCAGCGCGATCGAGGACCACGCGTCCGTCACGCACGCCGACGTCGGCCCGCCGCGGCGCTGCGCCCGTCCCGTCGACGAGCGTGCCGCCCTCGATCAGGACGTCGAGCACGGCACCTCCGCCCGCCACTCGGCGACTGCGTCGGTGTCGACGTCGAGGCCGAAGAGGGCGGCCGCGTTGGCCCACGTGACGGCCTCGACGACGTCGTCGGCGAGCCCGGAGAGGCGGTCGCCGAGGATGGTCTGGGTGTCGGGCCACGACGAGTCGGCGTGGGGGTAGTCGACCTCGGCCATCACATGGTCGGTGCCGATGCGGTCGATGAGGGGCAGCGTCGACGGGTCGTCGATCGTGCAGAACCAGAAGTGGTGCCGCAGCGCCTCGGACGGCCGCATGGTCGCGCCGCGCCACGCACGTGCACCGCTGCCGGCGGCTGCCGTGCCGGAGTGGTCGGCGATGTAGTCGAGGCGGTCGAGCAGCATCGGCACCCAGCCGATGCCGCCCTCGCTCAGCGCGACCCGCAGACGTGGAAATCGCAACGGGATGCCCGCCCACAGCCACTCGGCGGCGGTGACCGCCGCGTTCGCGGGGAACATCGTCGTCAGCTGTTCGACCGGCGCCTCGGGCGACACGACCGGTGACCAGCCCGACGAACCTGTGTGCAGGCACACGACGGTGCCCGTCTCCTCGCACGCGGCCAGGAACGGATCCCAGTGGCGGGTGTGCACCGACGGCAGGCCGAGGTGGACGGGGTTCTCGAGGAAGCTCACCGCGCGGAACCCGCGTTCGGCGTTGCGCACCACCTCGGCGGACGCGAGGCCGGGATCGCTGAGCCACGGGATCTGCAACGCCATGATCCGCTCGCGCGACGGCGCGCACCACACCTCGTGGTGCCAGTCGTTCCATGCGCGCACGCACGCGAGCCCGACCTCGGGGTCCGAGCAGCGGGCGAAGACCGTGCCCGCGAAGCCGGCGACGAGGGACGGGAAGCACAGCGTCGCCCAGATCCCGGCGCGGTCCATGTCGGCGATCCGCGCCCGCGGGTCCCAGCAGCCGCGGCGCATCTCGTCGTAGCGGGCGGGCTCCATCGACCACTCGTCCTTGGGCCGCCCGGCGACGGCGTTGAGGCCGATGTTGGGGTAGATGCCACCGTCGAAGTGCCACGCCTGGTTGCCGGCGGCGTCGGTCTCGATGCGCGGTGCGCGATCGGCGAGGGCTGCCGGGATACGTCCCTCGAACAGGTCGGCGGGCTCGATCAGGTGGTCGTCGACGGAGATGATCGTGTGAGCACGCTCCCGCGGGCTCGGGTCCGGCAGCAGCGTCGCCCGGGTCATGAGGTGACCTCCTTCGCGGGGGTGATCGCAGCACGCACGAAGCGCCAAAGGTATGCCGCCGTTTCGGCAGGGTCGTCGAGCGAGTGGCCGAGCACGAGGGGGTGGAGCTGGGACAGCACGAGCTGGAACACGGTCGCGGCGTCACGCGCGGGAGGCCCGTCGCGCACCAGTCCGGCGTCGTGCGCGGCTCGCAGTTCGGCGGCGAGGAGGTCGACGAAAGGCGCCACGGCAGCGGCGACGGCGGCGGGCCGCTGCCGGGCGCGGCGCTGGTGCTCGGCCGCGAGGAGCGCCATGTAGGCGAGGTCACCGCTCGAGTCGGCGAGGAACCCGAAGAGCCCGCGCACGAAGGCCTCGATGCGCCGCATCGGGGCGCGGTGGCGGTCGACGA
>JAIBAC010000292.1 GCA_019695375.1 Acidimicrobiia bacterium | reverse complement strand
GCTGTTCGGCGGCGTCGACAACGCGAGGTTCCGCCGCCAAGTCGCCCCCGGCGACACCCTGGACCTCGAAGTGACGTTGGGCCGGATGAGCGCCCGAGCCGGCAAGGGCAGCGGCAAGGCGAGCGTCAACGGCGACCTCGCCTGCGCCTGCGACCTCCTGTTCGTCCTCGTCGACGCCCCGCCGACGTAGCCCTGCAGTACCAGTGACACCAGCCGATCTGAACCTGACCTTCGGCACTACTGGACGTCGCCGGCGGGCGCGACGGTCAAGTCATGACCAGGACGCTCCTCCGAGCCTGGCGGCCAGCCCGGTGGGTGGCCACAACCGTCGTTCTGGCTCTGCTCGCCACCTTTGCGACGGTCGTACCGGCAGGAGCCGATAACCCCCCGGCCTTCATCACCCAGTGGGGAACCACCGGCAGCGGGAACGGCCAGTTCGACTGGCCCGAGGGCGCCGCCGTGGACGCGGCCGGCAACGTGTACATCGCCGACCGCGACAACAACAGGATCGAGAAGTTCACCTCGACCGGCACCTACCTCCTGCAATGGGGCGGACCCGGCACCGGCGCCGGCCAGTTCGACCGCCCAGCGGGCCTCGCAGTGGACACCGCCGGCAACATCTACGTCGTCGACACCTACAACCACCGGATCCAGAAGTTCACGGGCGATGGTGCGTTCGTCTCCAGCTGGGGGAGCTACGGGTCCGCGAACGGCCGTTTCTCGTATCCCCGAGGGGTCGCCGTCGACGGCGGCGACAACGTCTACGTCGCCGACGGCTGGAACGACCGGGTCCAGAAGTTCACGAGCAGTGGCGCCTACCTCGACCAGTGGGGCACCCGGGGCAGCGGCAACGGCCAGCTCGCCGGCGCCGTGGCCGTGGCCGTCGACTCGGCCGGCAACAACTACGTCGGCGACTACTACAACGACCGCATCGTGCGCTTCGACAGCAACGGGGAGTGGCTCGGCCAGTGGGGCGGTACCGGGACCGCCGACGGCCAGTTCTCGGCGCCGTATGGCGTGGCCGTCGACCACGCAGGCCACGTGATCGTCGCCGACACCTTCAACAACCGCATGCAGGAGTTCGACGCCACCGGCACCTTCGTCACGAAGTGGGGCACGGCCGGGAGCGGCAACGGCCAGTTCAACACTCCCATGGGCGTCGCCGTCGACAGCAGCGACAACGTCTACGTCGCCGAAGCGGGCAACGACCGGGTGCAGAAGTTCGGCACCGCGGTCGCCGACACCACCGACCCCGCCGTCGACCTGCGCACGCCCGCCGAGGGTGCCACATTCACCGAGGACCAAGCGGTCCTCGCCGACTTCTCCTGCGCGGACGAGCCCGGTGGATCAGGCCTCGACACCTGCCTCGGCACGGTCGCCGACGGCATGCTCGTCGACACCTCGACGCCAGGCGCCCACGACTTCACGGTGACCGCAACCGACAACGCGGGGAACAGCGCGCAGGTCACCCACGGCTATACCGTCACGCCGACGCACGACCCGCCCTCGTACGTCACCAAGTGGGGTCACCAGGGAAGCGGGAGCGAGCAGCTCTCGTTCCCGAACGGTGTCGCCCTCGGCGGGGGCTACCTCTACGTCGCTGACTCCGGCAACGACCGCATCAACAAGTACACGACCTCGGGCGACCTCGTGCTCACCTGGGGGAGCAGTGGATCCGGGCCCGGCCAGTTCAACACCCCGACGGGTGTCGCGGTCGCTCCCGATGGCTCCGTCTACGTCATCGACACGTGGAACCAGCGTGTGCAGAAGTTCACCGCCACCGGCGCGTTCGTGACGGCGTGGGGCTCCTCAGGCGCGGACCCCGGCCAGTTCGACCTCCCGTTCGGGATCACGGTCGGTCCTGACGGCTCCGTCTTCGTGGCCGACACCCACAACCACCGGGTGCAGCGGTTCACGTCGACCGGGGCGCACCTCGACTCCTGGGGTACCCCCGGCAGCGAACCCGGTCACCTCGCCTACCCGGAGGCGTTGGCCACCGACCCGGACGGCAACGTCTACGTGGTCGACGGCTACAACCGGGTCCAGAGGTTCACGGCCACCGGCACCTTCGTTACCTCGTGGGGCAGCCTCGGCTCGGGCAACGGCCAGTTCGGCGTGCTGTTCGGTGTGACCGTCGGCGGTGACGGCTACGTCTACGTCGCCGACTCGGACAACGACCGGGTGCAGGTCTTCACCACCGCTGGCGCCTTCGTCGCCAAGTGGGGCTCAGAGGGCACCGCCAACGGCCAGTTCAACCTGCCGTACGGTGTGGCCGCGGACAGCGCGGGCAACGTCTACGTGGCCGACAGCAACAACCATCGCATCGAGAAGTTCGGCTACAGCGGGTTCGACGTCACCACGCCCGCCGTCCCCGACCTGCGTGTCCCCGCCACCGGTGCCGTCGTCCGCCGGGGCGACACGGTGGCCGCTGACTACTCGTGCGCCGACAACCCCGGTGGCTCGGGGATCGACACGTGCGTCGGCACCGTCGCCGACGGCGCGCCGATCGCCACCTCCGTCTCAGGACAGCATCCGTTCACCGTCACCGCCACCGACAACGCCGGCAACACTCGCTCGGTGACGCACACCTACACCGTGGCGAGGCCCCGGCCCGACGCCCGCATCCGAAGGGGCGCCACCGGCACGCTCGTCGGCAACAACATCTACAACACCACCGGCACCGGCCAGACCCGCACAGGGTCGGCGCCGCGCAACAGCAAGGTGACCTACTTCGTGTCGGTCCAGAACGATGCCGCTTTCCCTGACACCGTGCGACTCCGCGGCACCGACCAGAACACCGGCTTCCGGGTCAGGTACACCGCCAACGACGAAATCATCACCGGCAACGTCATCGACGGTTCCTACCGGACCCCGGCTCTCGCACCCGGTGCGACCTTCGTCGTGAAGGTCGAGGTCTTCGTGCGTGTCGCCGCCGCGGCCGGCTCGAGCCTTGCCGGCAAGCTCACCGCCACGTCGATCGTCGACACCGACCGCAAGGACACCGTGCTGTTCACCACGAGCCGAGCGTGATCAAGGGAGGATCGGAACACGGGTGCTGAGCAGCCCGGTGAGCGTGAGGCGGAGGCCACGCTGCCAACGCCGAAGCGAGCGGGCGGGGACAGGACCCGCTCCCCGGAGGTCGTGGTGCCGAGCGCGCTACGCAGGCGGGCCGAACACGAGGCACCCGTTGTGGCCGCCGAAGCCGAAGGAGTTCGACAGCACCGCCGCCGGCTCCCAGGGGCGGTAGGTGCCGGTCACCACGTCGATGCCGGGGATCTCGGGGTCGA
>JAIBAC010000291.1 GCA_019695375.1 Acidimicrobiia bacterium | reverse complement strand
GCTGTCTGCAGCGCACGGCCGAGGTCGCTCGAGATCACCGCCGCGAGGTCTGCGCCGGCGAGGCGCCGGCCTAGGGCGAACGCCTGCCTGGCACCGAGCTCCGAGAGGTCGGGGTCGGCCTGGCCCTGCCAGCGGCCCATCGCGTTCCACGTGGATTCACCATGGCGAACGGCGAGCAGGCGCATCGCGCTCACGGTAGCGGCCGCGCCGGCTTCGGCCTCAAACGGGCCTGCATGCGTGCCGATGATGGTCGGGGCCGGCCGCACGGCGACTGGAGCGGCGGCGCGACCTGGAGGGACGCAAGTGGATCTCGATACCGAGGCGCAGCGGCGACGATCGGCGATCGTCTGGGGTGCGGCACAGGTCGGCGTGGTGGCGGTCGTCGCGGTCGCAGCGCTCGCCGGCGGCGGTGGTGTGCCGCGCACAGCCGCGTTCGCGGCGGGTTGCGCTCTCGCAGGTGTCGTCGGGGTGGTGATAGCGGTGTCACCGTGGGTGCCGCCGCTCGCCGTCCGCGATTCCGAGACCGTGGTGCTCGCTGTCGTGGCGTGCGTCGCTGCACTGGGCACGGCTTCCGCGGTGTGGGCGGTCGGCGGCCCGGGATCGGGCGTGTGGGTGATGGCGCTCGTTCCGGTCGGTGTCGTCGCAGCACGTGCCCGCACGACGGTCGCAGCGGCAGCAGCGCTCGTGGTCGCCGCCGTGCTCGTCGGGGCGGCTGGAGCCAGCCCGGGCGGCCTGACCGCGGTGCTCGGACCCGCGCTGGCGTCGGCGCTCGCGGTGCTCTCGATCTGCGCTGTCGTCGCCTGTTCGGCGGCCGAGGCCGAGACCGCTGCGGCCGTGGCGCGAGATGCCGCGCTCGCGGGCGACGAACGCGCGGCGGCGGTGAGCGCCGCGTTCACAGCGGTTGGCGCGGGCGACCTGCGCCGCGAGGTCGCGTACGAGGCTGCCGCGACCACCCTCGTCGATCCCGTGGACGCCGAGCTCGGGAGCGGCTTCGATGTGATGGTCGGCGGCCTCCGCGAGCTCGTCGCGCAGGTGCAGGCGGGTGGCGAACGCCTCGCCGAGGCCGGCGAGCGCCTCGCATCCCTCGCGGAGGAGGAAGCCACCGGGTCCACGCAGCAGTCCACGGCGATCAGCGAGGTCACTGCCACGATCGAGGAGCTCGCGGCGACGGCGGCGTCGATCGCCGGCACGGCGGAGTCCGTGGCGCAGCTCGCCGACCAGACAACGGCCGCGACGATGCGTGGCAGCCATGCCGTCGACGAGTTCCAGGCCGGCATCCAGCGGATCTCCGACCGGGTGCGCGCGATAGCGGACCGGACGCTTCGTCTCGGCGAGCTGAGCCAGGAGATCGGCACCATCCTCGAGCTGAGCCGCGAGCTCTCGGACCAGACGAACCTGCTCGCCCTCAACGCCGCGATCGAAGCGGCGCGGGCAGGTGAGGACGGGCGCGGCTTCGCTGTCGTGGCCGAGGAGGTGCGCAAGCTCGCGGAGCGGTCGGCAGAGGCGACGCGCGACGTCCAGGCCCTCATCGGCGACATCCGCGAGGAGACCAACGCGTCGATCATCGCCACGGAGGAGGGCGCGAGCGAGGTCGACGCCGACGTCGCGCTCGCTGTCGAGGCCGGGAACGCTCTCGACGAGATAAACCAGTTCGCAGCCGAGACGCAGAAGGCGTCGCGGGAGATCCAGGTCGCCACCGAGCAGCAGCGGCTCGCCTCCGAGCAGGTGGTCGACGCGGTCGCTCAGGTCGCCCGTGCCACCCGGCGCCATGCCGAGTCCGGCCGGGCGACGACCGAGTCCGCAGCCGGAGTGCGGCGCTTCGCCGGGGAGCTGCGCCGAACCCTCGGTCGCTTCCGGGTGGGTTAGGCCGTGAGCGAGTACCTCGTGTTCCGCCTCGGGTCAGAGCGATTCGGGGTCCCGCTCGGATCGGTGCGCGAGATCAGACGCCCTCCGCGGGTGACGCCTCTGCCGGAGGCACCTGTGTGGCTCAGAGGTGTCACGAACCTGCGCGGGACGATCCTCGCAGTCATCGACGCCGGAGTCGGCCTCGGCATCTCCGACGTGGTCGTCGGTGCCGAGGGCCGCAAGAGCCGCCTCGTCGTGATGCGTGAAGGCGAGTGCGACGCCGGCTTCTGCGTCGACGGCGTCGACGGTGTCGTGTCCCTCGACGACGGCGCTCTCATGGAGGCGCCCGACACGCTGCCCGACCCGCTCCGCCGTTGGTGCGAAGGCATCGCAGCCGTCGAGTCCGAGCTCGTCACGGTGCTCTCGCCCGAGTTCCTCACCGGTCTGCAGGAGCGTCTCGGAGCGGGGCGGTGAGCCAGCGATGGGGCGACCGCCCCGAGCTGTTCGAGGTCTTCAGGGGAGAGGCCGCGGACAGGCTCGCGTCGATGAGCGAGGGGCTGCTCGCACTCGAAGCCGCGGGCGTGTCGCTGCCCGTCCTGGAGCGGATCTCGCGCGACGCGCACTCGATCAAGGGCTCGGCGAAGCTGCTCGGCTTCACGGCCGTGTGCGAGGTCGCCCATGCCATGGAGGAGGTGCTGGTCGGTCTCCGCGAAGGCACGCGCACGTTCACGTCCGAGGTGTGCGACGTCCTTCTTGATGCCTGCGACGTCCTCGCCGGTCTCGTCGAGGGCAGCAGCGTCGAGCACAGCGACCTGTCGACGGCGATGTGCGAGCGTCTCACGATCACCGATGCCGCTGCCTTCGAAGAGGTCGCGGCAGCGACGGTGACCGCACCGCCGGCATCGGATCCCGTGCCTGACGCTCCGGTGCCCGCGGTCGAGCCCGCAGCGGACCCCGCGACCACCGCCGGAGCCGCGATCGAGACGGACGCCGAAGTGTCGCACGGCCGCGGCGCGACCGTGCGTCTGGAGACGGCCAAGGTGTACGACCTCATCGACGCGGTCGGCGAGTCCACGATCGGACAGGTCACGATCAGGGAGCAGGCCGATCGCCTCGGCGAGCTGTTCCGTCGCATCGACTCGCGGGTGCGGCGCTTCGACCACGGGGTCGACACGGCGCGTGCGGACGAGGTCCTCGAACTGCTGCGGCACGTCCGCGACGAGCTCTCGGTCCTCTCCTACGACCTCGACGACGTGGCCGACACGAGCCGCAAGCAGGTGGAGGCGCTGCAGGAGCGCGCGATGGCGCTCGCGACCTTCCCGGCGGCGACGGTGATGGCGCCGCTGCCGCGCCTGGCCCGTGACCTGTGCCGCGAGCTGGCCGAGCAGGCGGCCCTCGAGGTCGACGACGGTGACGTCGCGCTCGACAAGCAGGTGCTGGAGCGG
>JAIBAC010000290.1 GCA_019695375.1 Acidimicrobiia bacterium | reverse complement strand
ACTATAGGATACATATACAGCTTTGTCCAACACGCCTCAGACTCCCACCCCGAACTGGTCGCCAACCAGATAATCTACTGCCCTACAGCAACTTCCAACTTCCAATGCCGTCCCCGACGCCTCGGGACCGCGGTCACCTTCGGCGTCACCGACGCCGTCGTCGCCGGCATCGGGTCCCGGTGTCGCGACGTGGCGTCCCGGGCTGCGGCGCAACGCCGCGGGTAGCCGCGGTGTGTGCCGCACGAACACGAGCACGTACAGCGCCGCGAGGCCGAACACGATCGAGGTGACCTGGCTCGCCGTCAGGTCGGCGACGAGGACCTTGTCGACCATACGGCTGCGATACACGTCCTCGATCACACGCCCGACCGCGTACCAGACGGTGAAGATCAGGATGTAGAAGCCCGCGTAGCGCTCGCGGCCACGCCGCTCGAGCCAGTAGAGGAACCCCATGAGGAGCACGAGGGAGGCGAGGTCGTAGAAGGCCGGCTGGCTGAGCACGTCCCCGCGCTGGCACGGCACGGCCGTCTCCGCGGTCCCGCACTGGTAGCCGAGGAAGAACGAGGTCGCGGTGCCGAGGTGGTCACCCACGATCAGGTCGCCGATGCGGCCGATGAAGATCCCGACGGGGAGCCCGAACGCTGCCGCGTCGAACACGCGCCACACGTCGAGGCGCTCGCGGAACACGTACGGTGTCGATGCGATCACGGCACCGGCGATCCCACCGAGGAGCGTGAGCCCGCCGCGCCAGATCATGAAGAGCCCGACCCAGCCGTCGGCGCCCATCGCCTCGCTCGGGTGGCTCACCACCCAGAACAGACGCGCCCCGATGATCGCGCCGATCAGGGCGCGGAAGAGGATGCCGTAGACGCGTTCCTCGTCGATGCCGCGCTCGGACGCGCGGCGCAGCATCACGCGGCCGCCGACGAGGAACCCGACACCGATGCCGATCCCGTGAGGCGACACGAGGCCACCGATCCTCACGGTGGGGTCGTAGGCCAGATAGGCGAGAACGTCGGGCAGCGACATCGGCGGCAGCCTATCGCATACCGCTCGGAGCACGGCACCGTCCTATCCTTGCTCCCTTCGCATGGACGGCAGCGCCAACGGGCAGGGCGACGGCGGCGGTCACGGCATCATCCGCATCCGCACGAACAGCATCGACCCCGACGCCGCGCGCCACACCGTCCCCACGATGTGGGACGAGCTGCGCCGCATCCGCGCGAGCGCCGGGCTCGACGTCAAGGAGACCGCACGGCGTGCGGGCCTCAGCGTCGTGACCGTGGAGGCGATCGAGGCCGGTGCCATCGAGCGGCTGCCGATCGGCGAGGCCGGCCGCCGCGAGGTCGTTTCGCTGTGCGACGTGCTCGGCGTCGACCCCGCTCCCTACCTCGACGATCTGCGGGAGCAGCTGCGCCCGGCGCTCGCAAGCCGCTTCGAGCGGCAACGACCTGCCAACCGGCGATCGCGCCTGGTCGTGTTCGGACTCATCTGGGCCGTGCTCGCGGTCGGCTTCACGGTGTCGTGGCTGGTGAGCCGCGGTCCCGACACCGGCGTCCCCGCACCCGACGCGGCTGCCACTTCGAACGACGTCGCAACGTCGTCGACGGCCGCGCCACCGACGACCGCGCCTGCGCCGCCGGCACCGGCCGACGCGCGGGCACCGGGCGAGGCGGTGACCGTCAGCATCGTCGCCGCCCGCGACGACGTGTGGGTGCGCGTCGCTGCCGACGGCGCCGAGGTCCAGGCCGGCGTGGTCCGCCACGGGGATCGTGTGGACGTGTCCGGCCGCAGCGTCGACGTCGTCTTGAGCAAGCCGAGTGCCACCGACGTCAGCGTCGACTCGGCACCGGTGCAGGCGAGCGCCACCATGCACTTCGGCGACGCTTCCACGTAGGGCTACACTGGTCGACCACCTCGACACGTCACGCCGAACGGCCGCGCCCGGAGATCGCCATGGCAAAGAAGAACGACACCCGCGTGAGGGTCACGCTCGAGTGCACCGAGACCGGCGACCGCAACTACCACACCATGAAGAACAAGCGGAACTCCCCCGGGCGCCTCGAGCTCATGAAGTACTCACCGAGGCTGCGCCGGCACACCCTGCACCGCGAGACCAAATAGGCCGCGCTCGTCCCCACCGGCGGCCGTGACGTCAGGACCCGGCGCCGCCCGCGGCAGCCGTAGCACCGCGTTGGTGCCTCCGCCGGTGCGCGCCCCGAGGTCGACGCTGCCGCCCAGCCACCGTGCGAGGTCGGCTGCGACGGTGAGGCCGAGTCCGAGGCCGCCGTGGGCCCGCGTCGACGACCCGTCCACTTGGTAGAAGCGCTCGAAGACCCGCTCGCGCTCACCATCGGGGATCCCGGGACCGCGATCGCCGATCTCGACGGCGATCCAGTCGCGGCCGTACCCGAAGTTCACCGAGACGTCGTCGTCGCTGAACTTGAGAGCGTTGTCGAGCAGGTCGTAGAGCACCTGTGAGACCGCAGTCGCGTCAACGTGCGCAGGTGGGAGCCCCTCGGGCGCCGCGACGATCCTCACACGTCCGCGCAGGTCCGCGGCGACGCGCGCCTCGACGACGTCGACGAGGAGGCCGGCCACGTCGACAGCCTCACGGCGCGGCTCCCCACGCTGGGCCCGCGTGGACATCGCGATCAGCCTGTTCACCTGTTCGAGCAGGCGGTCGCTGTTGGCCGAGATCATCGTCGCCATCTGCCGGCGCGTCTCCGCATCCAGGTCGTCGCGGGCGAGCAGGCGCGCAGAGCCCTTGATCGGGGTGAGCGGCGTGCGGAGCTCGTGAGAGAGGTTGTCGATGAACTCGTCCTTGGCACGGTCGGCCTCGCGCAGCGCCTGCAGAGCGTCCTCCTGCTCGGCGCGGTAGTCCCCGAGACGCGCCGCCATCTCGTTGAACCCGTGTGCGAGCCGGCCGAGCTCGTCGCGGGACCGCTGCGGGACGCGCCTGTCGAAATCGCCTGCGGCGACGGCGCCGGCGGCTGACGCGAGCTCGCCGAGATCACGGGACAGGCGCCGCGAGATCCAGAACCCGACGAGGAGAACCCCGACGAGGCCACCGGCGAAGAGGACGAGCACCTGTGCGCGGGTCGCGCCGACGGTCTTCGCCACCGGGGCGTCGGGGAGGGCGGCCGCGACGAGGCCGGCGTCGGCCCCGCGCAACGTCAGAGGCGCGGTCGCGACGGTGTAGTCCCCACCGCTCCAGTCGACGCTGCTCGCGAGGCGGCGCCCGTCGTTGGCCTCGCTGCCGCTCGCTCCCACGCCCGCGAACGGCCCACCGTCACCGCCGAACAGATC
>JAIBAC010000046.1 GCA_019695375.1 Acidimicrobiia bacterium | reverse complement strand
TCGCCGTCGCCGCGGACCGCAGCGGGTCCGGCCGTGGCGCCGGTCCCCTCCCCCGCGCGGAGGGCTCGCGCCGTCAGTGATGCCCAACCCCACCCGATGACGAAGCCCCCGACGACATCGCTGGGATGGTGCACACCGAGGTAGACGCGTGTGGCGCCGACGACGGCTGCCACTGATGCGAGCAGCGGCTTCGGCCAGCCGGTCGTCTCGGCCAGCACACGCGCTGCCGCCGCCGAAGTGGCCGCGTGACCAGACGGGAACGACGAGTCGCTGGTGCGCACCAGATGCCAGTCGGGGTGGGGGCGATCGCGCTGCACGAAGTGCTTCACAGCGTGGAACGTCGCGGAGGTGCCCAGCATCGACACCACCGCGTACGCGACTCTGCGCCTGTCGCCGCCACGCGCGGCGGCGGCGATCGCGATGGCCGGCACCGCCGCCTGGGTCACCCAGCTGCCGGCGTGGGTCGCGAGACGGGCTGCACGAGCACCAGCCGCGCTCTGGCGTCGCCGGATCGCCTCACCCAACCTGTCGTCCGCGCGACGGAGGCGTTCGAGGCTTCCCACGACGATCGACCCTACCCGCACCTCCGAGGGCTCCGGACCGCGGCCCAGCCTCAAGTAACCGCCAGGAGTGCCGATGCCAGGGGGAATCGTGTCCATGCGGCTCAAGGCATTCATCGCCATCGCGATCGTGGTCGTCGTCGGCACCGGCGCCCTCTGCGCGGTGCTGTGGCGCCTGTCCACCGACAGCTTCGGCAACGTCGAGGCCGATCTCGTGACCCGCGACGCAGAGCGCGCTCACGGCATCGTCCAGACCGACATAGCCGCGCTCTCGAGCACCGCCGTCGACTGGGCGGAATGGGATGACACCTACGACTTCGTCGAGGCATCCACGGCTGCGGGCTCGGACGCCGACGCCGCCGACAGCGAGACGTCTGCGTCCGACTACGTCGACTCGAACCTGAACGCGTCGACGTACAAGCAGAACGGCATCGACACCTTCGCCGTCTACTCCACGAACGGCACGAGCCTGTACCAAGGCGCCTACGACCGCGAGACCGGGACCGTCGCAGCCGGAATCGACCCGGCGCTCTCGGCGTTCGCTGCCGATCGCGCCCTGCACACCGCGAACGGCGCCACCGGTGCCTTCCGCGGGGTGCTCGCCGGTTCCGGCCAGGGAGGACCACCATATGAGGTCGTCGCGGTGCCGGTGCTGCGCTCGGATGCCACAGGGCCGCCGAACGGGGTGCTCGTCATGGCACGGGCCCTCGACGCCGCGGCGCTGAGCCGATTCGGTGAGACGCTGCGCCTGCCGCTCTCGCTGGTGTCGCTCGCCGACGTCGACCTGGAGTCACCGGACCTGGCAGACCTCGCGGCCGAACCGCCGCGGTTCGCGGCCACGGTCGGCGACGACGTGTCGTCGCAGGGCTACGCGACGCTGGAGACCCTCGGCGGAGCGCCGCCGCTCGTGCTGACCTTCTCCGAAGCACCCACCGTCGCGGCCCTCAACGACTCCCAGCAGGCCCGCCTCGCCGCACTCCTTGTGCTGATGGGTGCGGTGATGGCACTCGTGATGATCGTGATCGCGGACAAGTACGTGCTCACACGGCTGCTCACCATGAGCCGCACCGTCGACCACATCGCCGTGTCAGGCGACGTGAGCGAACGCATCCCGGACCTCGGCCGCGACGAGATCGGACGCCTCGCGTCCGGCACCAACGCGATGCTCACCCGCATAGAGACGGCGACGACCGCGCTCGAGGCCGCACGCGCCGACGCCGAGGCCGGAAGCAGGGCAAAGAGCGAGTTCCTCGCGAACATGAGCCACGAGCTCCGCACGCCGCTGCATGCGATCCTCGGCATGACCCGGCTCGCGTTCGAGACCGACACCCGCTCCGAACGCAACGAGATGCTCTCCACCGTGGAGGCCTCCGCCACGACGCTGCTCGACATGGTCGACGACGTCCTGGTCCTGTCCCAGGAGGAGGCCGGCACCTTGGAGCTGAACCTGGTGCCGTTCTCCCCCGCCGCCCTCGCAGGCGAACTCGCCGCTGCCGCGACGGCGAAGGTGCAGCCCAGTGTCGAGGTCCGTGCTGTCGTACCCGAGGACGTCGCCGGCGCCGTGATCGGCGACGAGGGGCGCATCCGCCATTGCCTCGGCAACCTCGTCAGCAACGCCGTCAAGTTCACCGCCCACGGTTCGATCGAGATCGCCGTGAGCCAGACCGGCGCACATGCGGACCCGGGCGCGGACGTGATGCTGCGCTTCGTCGTCACCGACACCGGTGCCGGCATCCCACCCGAGCGCCTCGCCGACGTGCTCGACGCGTTCGAACAGGTCGACACGAGCTCGACACGCCGCTACGGCGGCACAGGCCTCGGTGTCACCGTCGCAGCGCGGCTCGCACGCCGCATGGGCGGCGACCTGAAGCTGGACAGCGAACCCGCCACCGGGACGGCGGTGACGGTCACGGTGCCGGCAACCGTGCCTCCGCGCTCTGTTGCAGCTGCGGTGCAGCCACCGGCCTCCGAGTTCGCCACCGGGGTGCCTGGCCCCATGTCTGTGCTCGTCGTCGAGGACAACCAGGTCAACCAACGCGTGGCGCGTCGCATGCTCGAGAGGTGGGGCCACCAGGTGTCCGTCGTCGAGAACGGCGCGCAGGCGGTTGCCGCGGTCGCAGAGGACGACGTCGACGTGGTGCTCATGGACATCCAGATGCCCGTGATGGACGGCCTCGAGGCGGCGCGCCGCATCCGCGCGGCGGAGGCCGGATCGACCCGGCATCTACCGATCGTGGCACTCACCGCCCATGCCATGGCAGGCGACCGCGAGCGCTGCCTCGACGCCGGGATGGACGCCTACGTCACGAAGCCGTTCAACGCCGAGACCCTCGGTGCCGCGCTCGCCACCGTCACAGGTGCGAACGGCGCGGCGCCGGGCAGAAGCGGCCTGCTTGACGCCTGAGCAGGGGTTCGGGGAGGCTTCCCCACATGCCTGACACCCCGATCGCAGCCCACGACGGCACCCTCTTGGTCCTCACACCCGGCATGGGTGCGGTGTCCACGACGTTCATGGCCGGCGTCGAGGCCGTTCGACGCGGATCGGCCCAACCGACGGGATCTCTGTCGCAGCTCCAGACGATCCGCCTCGGCGCCCGCAGCGAGGGCCGCAACCCGCTGATCAAGGACGTGGTCCCCCTCGCTCCGCTGGACGACCTCGCTTTCGCAGGCTGGGACGTCTTCGCCGACGACGCCTACGAAGCCGCACGCCGTGCAGCGGTGCTCGACGAGCGCGACCTCGAGCCGCTGCGGGACTTCCTGTCGACGATCACGCCCATGCCGGCGGCTTTCGATCAGGAGTACGTCAAGCGACTCGACGGACCGAACGTCAAGTCGGCGGCGTCGAAGATGGACCTGGCCGAGGCGCTGCGCGACGACATCCGCTCCGCCATCGCTGCTTCGGGCGCGACGCGGGCGGTCATGGTCTGGTGCGGATCGACGGAGATCTACCTGCAGCCCGCGGACTGCCACCGCGACATGGCCGCCTTCGAGCGCGGCCTCAAGGAGAACGACCCGGCCATCGCACCGTCGCAGCTGTACGCGTACGCCGCGATCATGGAGGGTGTCGCCTACGCCAACGGCGCCCCCAACCTCTCCGCTGACGTGCCTGTGCTCGAGCAGCTCGCGCTCGAACGCGGCGTGCCGATCTGCGGCAAGGACTTCAAGACGGGCCAGACGCTCATGAAGACCGCTATCGCGCCGGCGTTCAAGGCACGGATGCTGGGCGTGGCCGGCTGGTACTCGACGAACATCCTCGGCAACCGCGACGGCGAAGTCCTCGACGATCCCGACAGCTTCAAGGCCAAGGAGGTCACGAAGTCCTCCGTGCTCGACGCGATCCTCGAGCCCGACTCCTACCCGGACCTCTACGCCGACCTGTACCACAAGGTCCGCATCAACTACTACCCGCCCCGTGGCGACGCCAAGGAGGGCTGGGACAACATCGACATCTTCGGATGGCTCGGGTACCCGATGCAGATCAAGCTCGACTTCCTCTGCCGCGACTCGATCCTGGCGGCACCGATCGTGCTCGACCTCGCCCTGTTCCTCGACCTCGCCGCGCGCGCCGGCCAGAGCGGCCTTCAGGAGTGGCTGAGCTTCTACTTCAAGAGCCCGACCACCAAGGTCGGCCACATCCCCGAGCACGACCTCTTCATCCAGCACCTGCGCCTGAAGAACACCCTGCGTGTGTTCGCCGGGGAGACCCCCGTCACGCACCTGTCCGAGGATTTCGACGAGGCCGGCTGACGCGGGAGCAGCCGCGTCCGACCGGCGAGACCGGTTCTTCAACCGGCGTAGGAGGCGAGGCGGCGGAAACCCACGAGGCGTCCCAGCGCGACACCGAGTGACTCACGCGCCAGCACCTCGGCGGAGTCGACGCCCTGGGGCACGACCTCGGTCTGAGGCGAGACGCCCACGGGATTGAGACCGGCCTCGGACGCGATCGCGGCGACACGGTGGCTGTGGTAGGGGTCCGAGACGAGCACCACGTCCTCGGCGCCGTCACGGCCGAGGAAGCGGGCGGTGGCCGCCAGCGACTCCCACGTGTCACCACCCTGGACCTCGCGCCGGATCGCGGCGTCGGGCACCCCACGGGCGATCAGGTAGTCAGCGGATGCCTTCGCCTCGGTGACGCGGTCACCGCTCTGGCGGCCGCCGGTGACCACCACGATCGGAGCGACACCGTCGCGGTACAGCTCGATCGCGTGGTCGAGGCGTGCCTGGAGCACAGGCGACGGGGTGCCGTTGTACTGGGCCGCGCCGAGCACGACGATCGCGTCCGCAGGCTGGGGGTCGTCACGGTGCGAGCTCGTCCAGACCTGTACGAAGGTCACGAGCATGTACGCGACGACCGCGACCGTGACCAGGGCGAGGCCCTTGGCCACGATCGCGAGCGGCCTGCGCTGCCGGCGAGGGGACGCTGTGCGTCGTTGGTCGCCCGACTCGGGGCTCCGGGGCGGAGCGGCAGCGGTCACGACCCAAAGCTACGCCATGCCGGATCGCATGCCGGGAACGGTTCAGGCCGACCGCGCGTCGGGCCGATCACTTCTGGGTGACCACTGCGACGCTCGCCACACTGCGGCCGGCACGCGTGACGGCGGACGTCCCGCGCTTCACTTTCGTGGCTGCCTGGCTGCTCGTGGCGGTGGAGGCCGCGACCGTCTGCGGGATCGGCGGCCCGATGCGACTCGGAGCGGTAACCGTGAGCCCCCTCGCGTTCGCATGCCCGCCCGCCCTCTGGGTGGCCTGCCGCGCGCTGCGCGGCGACGGGGCGCCGTTGCGCGACGACCTGTCTGCGACGGCTTCGCTGTGGCTTCCCCTCGTCGCCGGTCTTGTCGGTCCTGTCGTCGCGTGGGGAGCCGGCGCGTCCCGTCTCTCGAGCGCGGACGCGCTCGGTCTCGCCATCGGCGCCGCACTCGAGGAGACCGTCTTCCGCATCGCCGTCCCTGTGTGCACATGGCAGGTGCTTCGGGTGCTGGGCTGGCGCCGCGCAGCACCCGTGGTCGCCACCGTCGCGGCGGTCGCCACGTTTGCGCTCATGCCGGGTCATCTGGCGCAGATGACCACGCCTGCGGCCGCCGTTCCGTTCGCGTGCCTGGCGCTCCTGCTCCTCGGCGTCGTGTGGATCGGCCGCGATCCGCTCCTCGCGGTGGCCACGCACTTCGGAGTCAACGCGTGGATGCTCGCCGCGACGTTCGGCGCGATCCCGCCTCTGATCGGGCGTGTGGGTTGCGCCGCGGTCGTGGTCCCCGTCGGCGTCGCCCTCGCACGCCGCACGCGGACCGGTCACGGCGCGAGTCGTGCGGCGAGATGGTCGCCGCTGCGAGCGTCAGCCGTCCCCGTAGGCACGTGCCTCGGCAGCCTGTGTGATCCTCAGGTACATCGGACCGAGCAGGTCCTCGACGTCGAGCGGTCCGACGCACAACCCGATCGGGCCGCGCTCGGCGAGGGCCGCGTCGGCCATGCGCGCTGCCTGCGGACGCACGCGTATGGAGTCCAGCGCCGGGCCTGCACGCCAGAAGTCGCGCGGCTCGACCTCGCGCGCGGGCCGGTCGCCGCGGACCTGGCGCCGCGGCAGGTGCGCCGCCCCGCCGCTGCGGCGGCGCCGCATCGCACCGAGGAGCTCCTCGCGACTCCGCCCGCGCCAGAGCAGCAGTAGGAACGGGTCGTCATCGAAGGACTCCGCGGCCAGGTAGCACGCGGCCGCCACGTGCTTGCAGACGGTCTCGGCATCGGGGCACGAGCACCGGACCACCAGCCCGGAGCCACCTGCCGGCAGCAGCTCAACTCCGCACCCGCGGGCGACCGCCTCGAAATCGTGGGGCAGGCGTCCGTCGAGGAGCGTCGCGGCGTACGCCGCACGGTCTGCGAGCGCATCCTCGACGGCTGCCCACGACGCCGGCGGTATAGGGGCGACGGTCAGGGACACGGCATAGGGCTGCGGCCGGCTCCCCTGCACGACCGCGCGGATCTCGCCGGTCTCGACGACGAGGTCGACCACCTGACCCTTGCGCGCGTATGAGCGGCCGCGTCCGAGGCGGCCACCGTGGCCGAGGTCCTCGAGGAAGTCGAGGAAGCGCCGCGACCACCACGAGTCGCCGATGCGACCCCGCCGGCTGCGCGCCTTGAGGCCGTCGGCTTCCAGCGGCGGGCCGAAGTCCTCGTACGACGGCGGACCGTCGTCGAAGTAGACGTCGTCGGAGACCGGAGGGTCGATGTGATCCCAGTCGCGGTCCATCAGCCATCCCCGTTGTCGACGGCGTCACGCGAGAGCATGACGAGCTCACGCAGCTCCTCGACGTCGAGGGAGGTGAGCCAGTCCTCGCCCGTGCCGATCACGGCGGCGGCGAGGCCACGCTTGGCCTCGAGGACCGCGTCGATGCGGTCCTCGATCGTCCCACGGCACACCAGCTTGCGGACCATCACGTCGCGTTCGGCCCCGATGCGGTAGGCGCGGTCGGTGGCCTGGTCCTCGACCGCCGGGTTCCACCACCGGTCGTAGTGGATCACGTGGCTCGCCGCGGTCAGGTTGAGTCCGACGCCTCCGGCACGCAGTGACGCCAGCATGACGGGTGCGCCATCGCCTGACTGGAACTCCTGCACCATCGACTCTCTCGCTGACTGCTTCACGCCGCCGTGGAGGAACGCCGTCTCGATGCCGAATGTGTCGGCGAGGTGGCGTGCCAGACGAGCTCCGAACGCGGCGAACTGCGTGAAGACGAGCGCGCGATCACCGGCGCTGAGCACGGCCTCGAGGATCTCCTCGAGGCGCACGAGCTTGCCCGAGCGGTTCTCGAGCGGGGAGGCGTCGCCGAGGAACTGCACAGGGTGGTTGCACACCGCCTTGAGCTTGGCGATCGTGGCGAGCACGAGGCCGCGGCGTTGCACACCCTCCGACTCGGCGACCGCGGCGAGCATGTCGTCGACGACCGCCTGGTACAAGGTGGCCTGTTCACGCGTGAGGGGGCAGTGCTCGACGATCTCGATCTTGTCGGGGAGGTCGGGCGCGATCTCGGGCTCGGTCTTGACCCGGCGCAGCACGAACGGGCGTGTGAGTCGTGCCAGCAGCGCGGCTGCCTCGTCGTCCTGGTAGCGCTCGATCGGGACCGCGAAGGCACGCCGGAAGCCGGCGCTCGATCCCAGCAGGCCGGGGTTGACGAACTCCATGATCGACCACAGGTCACCGAGGCGGTTCTCCACCGGCGTTCCGGTGAGCGCCACGTGGTGGCGCGCCGGGATCGCGCGAGCAGCGCGGCTGGCACCGGAGGACGAGCTCTTGACGAGCTGGGCCTCGTCGAGCACCACTCGGTCGAAGCCGCACGCGCGCAGGGCGTCGACGTCGCGCGTGAGCACACCGTAGGTGGTCAGTACCAGGTCGCGGCCGGCGAACGCATCGGCGACGGCGTCGCCGCGCGGCCGATCGGCGCCGTAGTGGGTCGCGACCGCGAGGCTCGGTGTGAACCGGGCGGCCTCGCCCTGCCAGTTCCCGAGCACCGACGTCGGACAGACGAGCAGCGTCGCGCCGCGGCTCACGCCTCGCTCGGCCTCGTCCGCGAGGAGGGCGAGCAGTTGAGCGGTCTTGCCGAGTCCCATGTCGTCGGCGAGGATCGCCCCGAGGCCCACCTCGCTCATGAAGCGCAGCCAGCCGAGGCCGCGTTCCTGGTAGGCGCGCAGCTCGCCCGCGAACGCCGCCGGAGTCGGCACCGGCGCCGCTGCTGCGAACGATCCTTCGAGCAGCCTCTCCACCCATCCGCCGGCCTCGACCGAGACCACCGGGAGGTCGACATCGGGTGCCTCGAGCCCGGTCGCGGCCCGCAGCACCTCGACACCGGTGAGCCGGCCGCTGTCGCGTCCGGCCTCGACGAACTTGAGCGCCGCCTCGACCGCCGCTACGTCGACCTGGACCCATTTGCCGCGGTGGCGCACAAGTGGCTGCTTGAGCTCGGCGAGACGGCTCAGCTCTGCCGCGTCGAGGACGTCGTCGCCGATCGCGATCGCCCAGTCGTAGTCGCAGATCCCGTCCGCGCCGAGGAGTCCCGATGCCACGCCGCGTTCCACAGCGACTTCGGACGCCGCAGACGGCCGCACCCGGAGCCGCACGCCCAGCTTCGCCGCGGGCCCGAACACCGCAGGGACCTGGACCTCGAGCCCGGCAGCCTCGAGCAGCGGAACGGCGTCGCGCAGGAACTCCAGTGCCGTGGCGGCATCGGTGTCGATCGCGACCGGCAACGCGGCCTCGAGCGCCTCACCGAGCGGCGGCCACAGACGCGCGGCACGGCCGAGATCGGCGAGGAGGCGGTCCTGGGGCGGCTCGTACGCCTGGTCGAACCACTGCAGCGTTCCCGCCTCGGCCCACACGTCGGCTGCCGGCACGAGCAGGCTCGGGTCGTCGCGGGCACGGAGCAGGAACTCGATACGCCAGACGTCCGCAGGCTCCGCCGTGTCGGCGCGCGCTGTGGGGCCGCAACGATCGTCGGCGTCGATGCTCGGCGGGACGAGGCGCAGACACGTGCTCAGCGCGGCTGATTCGTCAGCGGGGTGCGCCCACGCTTCGAGGCGGTCAGCGACGGAGGCAGCGGCCGCGGGGTCGGCATCCACACTGCCACCGGTCGAGCGCAGCCCTGCGATCCAGGCCGACACGGCGTCGCCGCGGCGCGGCGACTTGACGCGCGAGCTCATGAGCGCGTCCCGTGCCAGGGCGTCGACGAGGGCGTCGACGACTTCGGTCCCGTCGGCACCGAGTGCGGCAGGAGCACATGCTCCGAGGGCGCGGACACGGTCGTCACCGGTGAGCGGCGCCGCCTCCCAGCAAGCGACGAGGCCGTCGGCTCGCGTTCGCAGTGCGGGCAGCACCCTCCCCGCGCTGCAGAGGTCGACCGCCACGTCGGCTGCCACGGCGAGCCAGCCGAGCGCGTCGGCCACCAGCACCCCGGCCGGCAGCGCGTCGAGCGACGCCGCCAGCGCGAACACGGCGAGTGGCGTGCACCGCAGCGCCGGCACCGCAGTGCGGACCAGTCCCGCCGTAGGCGCGCCCGCTGTGGCCTCGGGGCCACCGGCCCACGGCGACGGGTGCGCTACTCCCCCGCCGGCGGGCACCTCCACCTCGGTCCAGGCCGGGTCGCCGTCAACAGGCAGACCCGCAGCCGCTTCGACGAGGTCAGCGTGCTCGAGGTAGCAGACCGCGCCGGTCGGAGATCCGGCGTGCTCTCCCCAGACAGCGGCACCGGCGCCGTCCCATCTCGCGTGGAGCGCCACCACGGGGTGCCTCCGTCACGTTTCGTCGCCTTCGGCGTTGTGGGTATGGGAATGCGCGCCAGCGGCGCACAGCCGGCGCGGCCAGCCGGTGCACCCACGGGGAAGGGGTGCAAGTGCGTCGGTGGTGCAGGGGTGGGGAAGCCGCGTCGCCGGCACGGTGGCGGCCCCACCCCACCCCAGCTCGATGCGCGGTCTCAGCCGCCCTTGACGGCGGACTTGAGCTTGCTGCCTGCCGACAGCTTGACAGCCGGGGTCTCGGGGATCTTGATCTCCTCACCGGTCTGGGGGTTGCGGCCGGTGCGGGCGGAACGGATCGTGCGCTCGACCGTGAGCCAACCGGGGATCTGGACCTTCTCGCCCTTCGCGACCGTGGTCGAGACCACGTCGAAGAGGGCGTTGACGACGCCGTCGGCATCCGCCTGGGTGACCCCGGCCTGCTCGGCGATCGCGGCCACGAGCTCGGACTTGTTCATTCCTACTCCTTCCGCTGTCCGAGAGCACCAGCCAACGTAGCGGACACGGGTGACACGTTCGGGGATGCTCGGGCAGGGCAGCCGCCGGACGATGCCGAATCCATCATCCTGGCAATCCCTGGAATGGTCACCCGACAGCACCCACGAGTAGGTTCGCCGACGATGAAGCTCGCCCCGAAGCCCTACACCGAAGGCCGCGTACGCCTCCCCGACCGGCGCCAGCTCGGCTACGCGGAGTTCGGCGACCCCACAGGGGACGTCGTCCTCTGGTTCCACGGCACGCCGGGAGCACGCAAGCAGGTCCCGCCTGCGACGACAACCGCAGCCGCCGAGCGCGGCCTGAGGGTGATCGGTGTCGAACGCCCCGGCGTCGGCCTCTCCACCAACCACAACGGTCGCACCCTGGAGTCGTGGGCCGCCGACATCGACGTCTTCGCCGACCGGCTCGGGATCGACCGCTTCTGCGTCGCCGGCCTCTCCGGTGGCGGCCCGCACGCCCTCGCCGTCGCCCACGACCTCGGCGACCGCGTCGCCGGTGCCGCCGTGCTCGGCGGGCTCGGCCCTGTGGTCGGCGACGAGGCACCCGGAGGCTTCCTCGACTCCGCCCTCGTCGTCCAGGGCGCGCGGCTCCTCGCACCGATGCAGGCCCCGTTCGGGACGATGCTGTCGCTGCTCATCCCGGCGCTGATCCCGTTCCGCAACCAGGTCTTCGGCCTCTACGCCCGCCTCGGACCCGACACAGACCGGCCTGTGTTCGAACTGCCCGAGTTCCGCGACATGTTCCTGCGCGACCTGATCGACTCCGGCAAGCGCCAGATGCGCGCGCTCGTCGGCGACGCAGTCGTGTTCATGCAGCCGTGGCACTTCTCACTGCGCGACGTGTCGGTTCCGGTCACGATCTGGCACGGTGGATCCGACAGGCTCGTACCGTTCCACCACGGCCAGTACATGGCCGAGCTCATCCCCGGCGCCGAGCTCGTGACCGTTCCCGACGAAGGCCACTTCGCGGGCTTCGTGCGTGTCGAGGCGGTCCTCGACGCGTGCGTGCGCTGGTTCGACGCCACGACCGTGACGGCCGGGACCGCCAGCGCCGACGCGTGAGACCGCCGCACTGGCGCTGAGCCGGCCGGTGCCGGTCACACCTGAGTGGACGGGCTGCGCGGCTGCAGGCCGGCAGCGCGGTAGACGGCGTCGATCAGCTCCATCACCGCGACCGACGCCTCCGGCCCGGTCTCGACCGCCGCACCCCTGCAGACCGCAGCCTCGAACGCCCGCAGCTGCCACGTGTAGGTGGGGGTTCGATCGAGTGTCTCGGTGCGCGCGCCGCCGGCGGCGCGCACCCGGATGCGGTGCAGGTAGTGAGGCGCCACCGGGTTGAGGACGGCGAGCGAGCCGGCGTCGCCGCTGACTCTGGCCCGGATCGACAGCAGCCGCCGCGACCACAGCGAACAGGCGATCGTGACGTCGATGCCGCCGGCAGTGCCCAGCCTCGCGGTCATGGCGCGGTCTACCCCGGGCCTGGCCAGCGTCGCACGGGCCGAACGGACGGCGAGGGTGCCGGCCTCGTCTGCCGCGAGGAGCCGCGCCATGTCGAGCGCGTACGCGCCGACGTCCATCGTCGCGCCACCCGCGAGGTCGAGGCGGTACCTGATGTCGCCCGGGCGTGGCAACGGGACGCACATGGCGGTGTCGATGCGGCGGATCGTGCCCAGCTCGCCTGACTCCACGATCTCCCGCATGCGTCGCGCGACGGGGTGGTAGCGGTAGTGGAAAGCCTCCATCACGACGAGCTGCGGGTGCGCTGCCGCCACCGACGCCACGTGCCGTGCCTCGCCGGCGTCGGCCGTGAACGGCTTCTCGCAGAGGACGTGCTTACCCGCCTCCAGCGCTGCGATCGTCCAGCGGCCGTGCAGCCCGTTGGGAAGGGGCACGTAGACGGCGTCAACCTCGCGATCGGCGACGACGTCGCGGTAGCCGTCGAGCACCCGCGGGATCCCGTGACGCTTCGCGAAGCTGCGGGCACGGGCACGGTCTCGGGCTGCAATCGCGGTGACTTCGGTGCCCGCTACGTCTGCGGCGGGGCGGATCAGCGCCGCCGGGGCGATGCGCGCCGCCCCGAGGATCCCGATGCGCAGCGGGGACTGGGCAGGTTCCACCGCGGCTCACCCTACCCATCGCGCTCTGGCATGGGCTGCCCGCCCGGCGTGGGCCACTAGAGTCCGACGTCTCCGCGGGCCGGTAGCTCAACCGCGCAGAGCACGCCCTCCTTTGGGGCGGAGATGGACGGTTCGAATCCTCCCCGGCCCACCACGGCGAGGTTGGAGCACGGGGCGGCCACATGTGGCCGCCCCGTGCTCCAACGAGCGTCAAGCACCGTCGAGGACGGTCCCGTCGGGGACCATCCCGCCGCAGCTGTCGGCGTCGACCTCGACGTCACCGCGCACGACCACGCCGCCGCCGAAGCGGACGTCGCCGCGCACCACGAAACGCCGGCAGGCCACGAGCGACGGAGCTCCGGCGGGGAAGCGCTCCTCGAGCGACGACACGTACCGGTACGACGCGGGATCGAGGTCGACGAAGAGGGTCCCGGATTCGGCCGGCCGCTCGGGGTTGACCACGACGCGGTAGCCCTCGGACAGGACGTATCCGTCGGACCAGAGTCCGAGCAGGTCGTTGGTCGTCTTCACCGGCGCGAACCGTGTGCGCGGCACCCGGATCGCGCCGGCGCCGTCGAACGTGCTGATCGCGGCGCCCATCGCGGTCTCGAGCTGGTACACCGCAGGGGATTCGGCATCGGTGGGGTCGACGGTCTTCTCGTTGCGGATCAGCGGGAGCGGCACGATGCCGTCGTTCGCCTCGAGGACGCCGGCGAGCGCGTCGAGGTCGAGCCACAACGTGTTCGTGTTGAAGTACCGGTGCCGCTTCACGTCGGAGAACGCCTCCACGTCGCCGCCGGGACACTGAGCGGACTCGCGCAGCACGAGGCGTCCGTCGGCGGTGTGGGCGAGGTGGCCGCCCTTGCGGTCGGCCTCGGTGCGGTCGGCGGCTTCCATCAGGAACGGCATGCCCTCACGTGCGAACCACGCGAGAATGCGCTCGTCGAGGGTCGCGCCGAGGTTGTCGGCGTTGGACACGAACGCGTACCTGTACCCGCGGTCGCGCAGCGTCTCGAGCATCCCCGAGGTGACGACGGCGGCGTACAGGTCGCCGTGGCCGGGTGGGCACCACTCCATCGAACGGTCGCGGTCCCACTGCACCGGCATCAGGTCGTCGGCACGCACCTTCGGGACCTTGTGCTGGAGGAAGTCGGCGTCGACGTCCGAGGCGAGCTCGGGGTAGCCCGAGAGCACCGCGAGGCTGTCGTCGCGGGTGCGGAAGCTGTTCATGAGCACGAGCGGCAGCCGGACGCCGTGGCGGGCGCGCATCGCGAGGCACTGGCGCACGATGATGTCGAGAAAGCTGAGCCCGTCCTTCACGACGAGCAGGGACTTGGCGCGGTCCATGCCCATCGACGTGCCGAGGCCGCCGTTGAGCTTGATGATCACGGTCGCGTCGAGGACGTCGCGCGGTGGCGGGTCGGCGTCGAGCTCGTCGGCATCAGGGAGACCGGCGACAGGCGTGATGTCGGCCTCCGGGATCATGCCGGTGTCACCCGCGCGCACGAGCCCGAGCAGCCGCAGGAACGAGGCGATCGCGGGGCTCGCCACCCCGGCCGCCGACATCTTTGCCTCGCTGGCGGCGAAGGGGTCGGTCATCGCGTGGAGGCGGGTTCCTCCGCGCTCACGCGGCGGGAGTCCCAGTCGGGCCGCCACGGGAACCCCGAGTGCCCGTTCGTGGTCTTTACCCCGAGGAGCTGGTGCAGCTGCATCCTGTTCGTGTCGAACAGCACCTGCGATGCCGCCATGTACAGCCGCCACACGCGCGCACGGCCGGCACCGGCCTCTGCCACTGCTGCGTCCCAGCCGGCCATGAGGTTCGCGCCCCAGAAGCCCAACGTGCGGGCGTAGTGCTCGCGCAGGTTCTCCTCGTGGCGGATCTCGAAACCGTGATCCTGCATCACCTGGGCGATCTCGCCGACGGTGAGCAGCTCGGCGTCGGGGAACACGTAGCGGTTCATGAACCCCCGCGACGACAGCCGGCTGCGCCGCGTCGTGGGCCGCATGATCGCGTGGTTGAGGAGACGGCCCTCCGGCTGCAGCAGCGAGCACAGGTGGTCGAAGTACCCGGGAAGCTGATCGGCGCCGATGTGCTCGGTGAGACCGATCGAGCTGATCGCGTCGAAGGGCCCGTCGCCGGGCGTCACGTCGCGGTAGTCGAGGTGGCGCACCTCGGCGCGGTCGGCGAGGCCGGCGCTCCGGATCGCGTCACGTGCCCACTCGGCCTGCTGGGCCGAGAGCGTCACGCCGAGGGCGGTGACGCCGTAGTGGCGTGTGGCGTGCATCACCATCCCACCCCAGCCGCAGCCGACGTCGAGGAGCCGCATGCCGGGACGGAGGTCGAGCTTGCGGCAGACGAGGTCGAACTTCTCGTCCTGCGCCGTCTCGAGATCGGAGCTGCCATCCGGGAAGACCGCACACGTGTAGGCCATCGTCGGCCCGAGCACGATGCGGTAGAACTCGTTGGAGACGTCGTAGTGGTGTGAGATCGCCTCGGCGTCTCGGAGCTTGGAGTGGAGCCGCCCGCGCGTGCGGATCTCCTCGGGCGGGACCGGCGCTCTCCCCAGGATGCGTGGCCCGAGCGCGCCCAGCGCCGCGAGGACGTCGCGGACGTGCAGGGCGGGTACGTCCATGCCCGCGAGGAGCGTGAGCGCCGTGTGCATGTCTCCGTCGATCTCGAGCTCGCCCGAGACGTACGCGCGGGCGACGCCGAGCTCGCCGGGGGCGGTGACCATGTAGCGCAGCGCCCGCGGCGACCGCAGCCTCACCGTCACCGGCGAGTCCTCGGGGCCTGTGGCGCTCGAGTCGTATGCCTCGACGCGAACCGGCAGGGCGTCACCGGCTATGCGCTCGACCAGGTCGGCGATCTGCACGTTGCATTCCCCCTTCGACGGTGAGGGCGTTGTCGTCGCGGAACCTAGTCCGTCTCATTTGCGCTCGACGGTCTTCTGGTAGAGGTCGAGCAGACGGGACTTCGCGTCGTAGCGGTCCTTGAGGTCGTGATAGGCGTCACCGCCGTAGGTGCGCCAGAACTCGTCAGGTCGGTAGTAGGCGGTCGAGTACAGCGACTTGCGCCCACCGAGCTCGGCGACCTTGGCCTCGATCTTGCGGTTGTAGGTGCCCTGCGCCTCGCCGGGGCCGAGCATCTGCGACGACCAGAACCCGAAGTTCACGTACAGGACGTCGGGGTCCATCGAGTAGAGGCTCCACGTGACGCCCGGATCGCGCTGGCGGGTAGGGCAGATCCAGACCGGCAGGATCCCGATCTCGCGGTGGAAGAAGTCGAGGAACTCGCCGCTGCGCTCGACCGGCACCTCGACGTCCTGGACGATCATCTCACGCTCACCGCGGCCCGCGAGGGAGTCGAGGCGGCGGTCGAGCCCGCTGCGCTGCACGACGGCCAGCAGCTTCCAGTAGTTCGACGAGCGCAGCAGCGGCGGCGGCACGAGCGAGCGGATCCATGGGTTCTGCACACGGAAGGTCTTGGAGCACCAGAACCAGTCGGTGTCCCAACGCCACAGGTAGGCGCTCGTGTCGAGGTAGTCGAGGGTGCGCCGTTGCAGTGACCGGTAGTAGACCTGCATCCCCGTGTAGTCGCTTCGGTAGGGCGCCCCGTCGACGAAACGGCCGAGGGTGAGGACGAGGTCGTCGCGGTCGAACACGACACCGTCCACGAAGTCGACCGGGGCGCCGAACCACGCACCGGCGTCGCATATCTCACCCATCGCCGCGAACAGCGCCGCGTGATCGGTGAAGCGGAGATGGCGCAGCTCGACGTACGGCTGCACGGGCTCGAGGTCGATCTGCAGGCGCAGCGCGTACCCGAGTGAACCGTAGGAGTTCGGGAAGCCGTAGTAGAGGTCGGCGTTGTCGTTGTCCGGAGCCGCGACGACCAAGTCACCGTCGCCGGTGAGGATCTCCATCTCGCGCACCGACTCGTGCACGAGGCCGCTGCGGAACGACGACGACTCGATCCCGATGCCGGTCACCGCGCCGCCGACGGTGATCGTGCGCAGCTGGGGGACGACGAGGGGCATGAGACCGTGGCGGAGGGTCGCGGCGACGAGGTTCTCGTAGGTCGTCATGCCTTCGACCTCGGCCGTCAGCATCACGGGATCGACGTGCAGGACGCGGTCGAAGGCGGCGACGTCGAGTCCGCTACCAGCGGCCGGGCGGCGTGTGCGGAACAGGTTCGACGTCCGCTTCGCGAGGCGCACGGGACCGTCACCGCCGCGGAACGAGGAGACCAGCGACGACACCGCCTCGTCGTGGTACGCCATCTCGGTCGACGTGCGCGCACCTTCGACCGGCGGTGCAGTACCAATCACCATCCCCGTGCCTCCGTGCCTGGCCGTCGATGCCGTCCATGGCGACCCCAGGCCACCATAGACCTCTCCACCCGCGGCGAGGGGGACGCTGGCCGTCAGCTGCGGGAGGCGGGCGCGTCTTCGTGGTCGTGCCCACCGGAAGCCTCGCGGCCGGCTCGGGACGCGGCCTCGGTGTCGACGCGGCGACGGCGCGCGAGTGCCGCAA
>JAIBAC010000289.1 GCA_019695375.1 Acidimicrobiia bacterium | reverse complement strand
TCACAGCGTGGGCGACGACCTCGTGCAGCGCACGCGCGATGCGGGTGCGCTCCTCGGCGAGCGCGAGGCGGGCGGCGACCGCGCGCTCGCGTTCGGCCCGCGCGGCGCGTTGCTCTGCGACCTCGGTCTGGGTGGAACGGACGCGCAGCAGGAATCCGGCGATCCAGGCGACCGCGAAGGTGAGCGGCACGTACACCATCTCGCTTGCGCCGGGGTTGGGCCCGTTGTGCACGACGAGCGCGGCGCCCACGATCACGACGGCGAGGCCGACGCGTGCCTTCACCGTGTCGCTCAGGTTGCCGAGCATCGCCGCCGACGCGAGGCCGGCCAGGTAGGGGACCGGCAGTCCCACGAGGCGGCCGTCGACGAAGGAGATCACGGCGGCGAGCCCCCACACCGTGGCGGGCGCCGCGAACGGGAAGCGGTGCCGTGCAAGCAGCACCAGCACCAGCAGCGCGCTCATCGTGGCTGCGAACCAGACCGGGGACTGCGTCGCGCCGGGGCCGTCCCGGCCGAGGACGACGTCGAGGGCGGCTCCAGCCGCACCGATCACGATCAGCAGGTCGAGCACGTGCGAGCGTTTGAACGAGAGGCGCCGACTCACACGACGACCGTACTTCACCGCTCCGCGCGCCGCCTCCGACCCAGGTAGGACTTGCGGATCGCACCCGGGTAGGAGGTCGAAGGCACCTGCGGCCGACGCCGTCGCCGCGGGGGGTCCTTACGGTCGGGTCGTGGACTCGACCGAGGAGGCCCTCTCATGCACACCCCGGTAGACCGACTGCTGAAGCCGTCGCGCGTGGTCGCGCTCGCCATCATCGCGGTGCTCACGCTCAGCCTCGTCCAGTACCGCATCGCGCCGGAGCCGTGGACGGTGTCGGTGCCGCGAGGTGCCGACGCGGGCGACCTGAGCCTCGAGCCCTGCACGCACCCGACCGAGGACGGTGACCTCGCCGCCGACTGCGGCACCCTCGTGGTCGCCGAGAACCGCGACGACCCGGCCTCGCGGATGATCGCGCTGCCGCTCAAGCGCATCCGTGCGGGATCGCAGCCGTCACGTGAGCCGCTCTTCCGTCTCGAAGGCGGCCCGGGCGGCACGAACATGGAGTTCGAGTGGGCGAACCGCTTCGCCGCCGAACGCGACGTCGTCCTCGTCGGCTACCGCGGCGTCGACGGCTCGTCGCGGCTGGACTGCCCGGAGGTCCAGGTGGCGCTGCGGCACGCCGGCGATCTCCTCGGCGAGAGGTCACAGAAGGCGTACGCGGACGCCTTCAGCGACTGCGCGCGGCGACTCGACGGCGGCGGGGTCGACCTCGCCGGCTACACGTTGAGCCAGCGAGCCGACGACCTCGAAGCCGCGCGTGTGGCGCTCGGGTACGGACCCGTCGACCTCGTGAGCGAGAGCGCCGGGACCCGCCTCGCGCTGATCTACGCGTGGCGCCACCCCGGCAGCGTGCACCGGTCGGTCATGATCGGCGCCAACCCGCCGGGCCACTACCTCTGGGACGGCCGGACCACCGACGCGCAGCTGCGCCACTACGCCACGCTCTGCGAACAGGACGCCGGGTGCCGCTCGCGCACCGCCGACCTCGCCGACGCGATCGCGGCCACGGTGGCCGACATGCCCCAGCGCTGGTGGCTGCTGCCGATCGAGGCCGGCACCGTCCGCGTCGGGTCGTTCTACGGACTGCACGAGTCGTCGTGGGAGGCAGCGCCGCTGACCGCGCCGCTGACGCTCGACGCCTGGCTCTCCGCTGCCGACGGTGATGCCGGTGGGCTGTGGGCGATGTCGCTGATGGGCGGCCTCATGCTGCCGGAGATGCCGGTGTGGGGCGACATCGGCGCCGCGACCCAGGTCGACGTCGCCGCCGCCGACGAGCACTTCGCGTTTGGCGGCAAGCGCGGTGAGATCCTCGGCAACCCGGGAACCGACTTCATCTGGGCAGGGGGCCGGGCGCAGCACGCGTGGCCGGTCAACTCCGGTGACGACCAGTACCGCCACATGCGGACCTCCGACGTCGAGACGCTCGTGATCGGCGGGACGCTCGACTTCACGACACCGCCGGAGGTCGCCACGCGGGAGCTGCTCCCGTACCTGCCAAACGGCCATCAGGTCGTGCTCGCCGAGCTCGGGCACACGATCGACTTCTGGACCTACCAGCCGGCGGCGAGCAGCAGGCTCGTCAACACCTTCCTCGACACCGGTGCCGTGGACGAGTCGCTGTACACGCCGCGCACGATGGACTTCGACACCCCGTTGTCGTTCGCCGACATCGCCAGGATCGCGGCCGGTTCGATGCTGCTGCTCGCGCTGATCGCCGTCGCATCACTGGTCTGGATGCCGCTGCGGGTGCGGCGTCGCGGCGGGATCGGCCCCAAGGCGGCTGCATACCTGAGGTCGGTGCACGCCGGCCTCGTCGGCCTCGGTGCCTGGTCGCTGCTGGTCCTGGTGGGCACGGCCGTGTGGCCCACGATCCCGTTCGTGGGTGAGCCGCTCGTCGTCGTGGTCGTCGGCGTCGCGGCCGGACTCATCGTCTACTGGGCGTGGGTGCGCCGCGACCGGCCGGCGACGGTGAAGGTCGCAGGTGTCGTGGCCGCGATGGCCGGCGCCATGGCCGGTGCCTGGTTCGGCTACCCCGCCGCCCCGCTGCCGCTCGGGATCCTGACCGCGATCCTGGGCGCGGTCCTCGTGTCAAACGTCGGCGTGATAGCAGTCGACATCTTCGAGGAATGGCGACCGAGCCCCTCCGACAGCGACCCCGTCACCGTCGGTGCCCCCGACCCCGTCGGACGTGGGGACGCAGAACGCGTTGAGACGCCGGTTCACGTCCCCACGTGAGCGGGGCCGTCGGACGTGGGGACGCAGAACGCGTTGAGACGCCGGTTCACGTCCCCACGTGAGCGCCCGCACCGGTGCCGTTCGGGTGGATGACGGTGCGTCCCGGCCCCGACGCGGTGTCGAAGATCGCTGCGGCCTCGTCGAGGCCGACATGGCGTGCCACCGATCGGGACACGTCGATGCGCTCCTGCTCGAGCAGCGTCACGACGGCTTCCAGCTCGGCCATCGTCGACCCGAACGAGCCCGACACCGTCAGCTCCATGCCGACGAGGCGCACCACGGGCGGCAGCCTCGGTCGCTCGAGCCCGACGCCGACGACGACTAGCCGCCCGCCCGCAGCGACGGAGTCGAGTCCGAGCTCGACCGAGGCGGCATGTCCGACGAACTCGAACGCGACATGCGCACCGCCGGTCAGCGCCCGCAGCGCACGGCCGGGCCGCTCGTGCGCCGCCGGGTCGAAGACGTCGTCCGCCCCGGACGCAGCT
>JAIBAC010000045.1 GCA_019695375.1 Acidimicrobiia bacterium | reverse complement strand
TCTCATCGGGCTGCCGGCGTCGCCGATGATCCACGGGGCCGGTCACTGGACGAGCTTCTCGGTGTTGCTCCAGGGCGGGACGGTCGTCCTGCCGCGCGAGCCCGACCGCCTCGACCCAGAGGGGATCTGGCAGGCCGTCGAACGTGAAGGTGTGGTGTACCTGCAGGTCGTCGGCGATGCCTTCCTCGGGCCTCTCCTCGACGAGCTGGACCGCCACGACTACGACCTATCGTCGTTGCGGTTCCTGCTCAGTTCGGGCGCGGTCGCGTCCCCTGCGCGGAAGGACGCGCTCATGGCGCGACTGCCGCGGCTAGTGGTCCAGGACACGGTGGGCGCGTCCGAGAGCGGAACGACCGCTGTCAGCGACTCCCGTGAGGCCCCTGGCGCCGAGCAGGCGACGTTCCGCCTGCACGAGAGCGCCACCGTCCTCGAGGCGGGGACGTGGCGGGAGTGCGCCAAGGGAGAGGAAGGCCTGCTGGCCCAGAGCGGGCATGTGCCGCTCGGCTACTACAAGGATCCGGTTAAGACCGAGGCGACGTTCCCGGTCGTGCGCGGGGTGCGCTACTCCGTGCCCGGCGATCACGCTGTGCGCCTCCACGGCGGCGCGATCCGGCTCCTGGGCCGGGGCAGCCAGTGCATCAACACCGGCGGCGAGAAGGTCTACCCCGAGGAGGTCGAGGCGGCCCTGAAGGGCCACAGCAGGGTCGCGGATGCCCTCGTGGCAGGGGTGGCCGACCCCAAGTGGGGGGAGGCCGTCGGCGCGGTCGTCCAGGTCCGTGCGGGCGAGCCTGCGGTCACCTCGGCTGAGCTCTCCCGGTACCTGAGGCAGCACGTCGCCGGATACAAGGTGCCGAAGCGGTGGGTGCTCCAGGTCGAGCCTGTCGGGCGCAACACGATCGGCAAGCCCGACTACCGCTGGGCGCGGGAGCGGCTGAAGCAGACCTGATCGGCTGGTCGAGGGACCGGGACGTGGCTTTCAGCTCGTCGCCGGTTCGACCTCCGGCGCACCCTTGGGCTTCGCCTTGGGCTTCGGCTGGAACCAGGTGACGCGCTCGAGCGGGTAGAAGATCCAGACGAGGAGCACGGTGACACCGACCACCAGCGCCATGAAGAACGGGCGCTGCATCCACTGCGGCCACGACTCGATCTCGTCCATCCACCCGAGGCCGCGCAGGCTCCAGTACACGATCTCGTAGCCGACCATGTGCCAGATCATGATCGTGAGAGACCGTTCGCTCAGCCAGCGCACCGAAGGCTTCACGATCGGGAGCCGTCCGAAGGCGACAACGCCGCGCCGTCCCCACACGAGGAACAGGTACGCCCCGACCGAACCGGCCATGTAGGCGAGGGTCGCGGGGAACTGGTTGCCGTCACAGCTCGCATCGGCGCACGTCCCCTTCCACCACCCCCACGGGTTGTGCGCGTACAGGCCGGAGACGACGAGGACTGTGCAGACGCCCATGAGCGCCACCGACAGCGGCAGCAGGCGGTGCTTCTGCTGCAGCTTCGTGGTGTAGCCGTCGGCGTAGAGGAAGCCGAAGTAGAACTGCAGCGACCAGAACACGAGCATGTGAACGGTCATCACGAGCAGCACCGTCCCGTCGGGCGACGACTGGCCGATGAGGTTGTCGAGGTGCAGCGTCGTCGTGTTGGTGAGGATCCCGATGTCGAAGAGGACGAGGCTGCCGAGCGCGATCCAGATCGCGCGGAAGCGCCACTTGGAGTCGTAGACCTTCAGGAAGATCGGTGCCATCAGCACGATCGGCAGGAACGTCATGAGGAACCACAACGGCCCCTGGGCGAGGCCGAGGCAGTCGGTGTGCAGGGGGAAGATCCACGTGACGATCTTCTTGAGGTTGAAGTTCGAGCAGACGTTGCCGGCCGGGCCGAAGTGCTTGATGGCCAGTTCGACGGGGACCATGATCACCGCGAACACGTAGTAGGGCAGCAGGAGCCGGACTGCGCGTCGGTGCCAGTAGTGGCGGAGGCTCACGCCGGACAGGCGCCGGGAAAGCGCCCCTGAGATCGGGAAGAACGCGAGGCCGAACACGAGCCCCCACGACACCAGGTCGAGCCAGACCGAGTCGACGTAGATGGCCAGGCCCGTGCCCATGTAGTTGATCTTCGCGAAGCCAACGTGCACGGTGATCACGATCGCCATGCAGAGGCCGCGCACGACGTCGAGGAGCTCGTCCTTGCCGTTGGCGAGCGGGGAGTAGTCAGGGAGCTTGACGGTCACGTCGAGTCGTCCTGGAGGGGTCGTCCGGTTGGGTTCGGCGATTCCTGATGCGTGGAGGTTTCGCCTCGGAGCGGTGCCTTCCTGCCACCGGACCTGCCGTCAGTGTGGAGGTGCGCCGAGCCAGTCCGTGATCCGAGCTACGACGGCGGCCGGCTGCTCCTGCAGGAGGAAATGACCGCAGCCGTCGACGAGGTCGGCCCGGTACTCGCCGGTGATCACCGGGGGGCGGGTGCCGCCGGCGTGTTCGGCGCCCACGCACCCGTCGTCGACGCCGTGCAGGTAGAGCAGGGGGGTGGTGATCGGTCCGGTCGCAGGCTCCGGTGCGGACGCTGCAGCCCGGCCCGGAGAGAACATGGCGCGGTAGTAGCCGAGAGCGGCAGCGAGGTTGGCGGGGCCTCCGAGCGCGTCTGTGATGTGGTCGTGGTAGCTCCGGGGCACGTCCCAGCCGGGCGACCAGTCGGCGACGAGGCGGTCGACGAAGGCGAGGTCGTCGGAGCCAACCACGATCTCGGCGATCCCCGTGAGCTGGAACAGGAACATGTACCAGGACCGCTTCTGCTGCGCGTAGTCACTGAGCAGCGCGGGGGCGAGCACCGACGGATGCGGTACGGACATGGCCACTGCGCGGCTGACGAGCTCGGGCCGGGAGGCACAGAGCTCGTAGGTGATGCCGGCGCCCCAGTCGTGGCCGACGAGGGCGACCGGCCGGTCGGGTGAGACCGCCGTGGCGAGCTCGGCGATCGTGGCCGCGAGGGCCGCGAGCCGGTAGTCGCCCGCCGGCGGCACCGCGCTCGGGGCATAGCCGGGGAGCCACGGCGCGACGGCGTGCCAGCCGGCTTCGGCGAGGGCCGGCAGGAGGTCGTCGAAGCAGTGTGCGGTGTCGGGGAACCCGTGGAGGCACACGACTGCGGGTGAGTGCGGATCTCCCGCGGACAGCCACGTGATCTCGCCGCTCGTGAGCGTTGTCGATCCCGTCCGGACCTCGTTCATGTCACCCGCTCTCCCTCGAAGTCGAGCACGATCGTCACCGGTCCGTCGTTGACCAGCTCCACCTGCATGTGAGCGCCGAACTCTCCGGTGTGCACGGCGATGCCTTTCTGGCCGAGGGTTGCGACGAACGTGTCGAAGACGCCGCTGGCGATCGCGGGTGGCGCCGCATCGGAGAAGCTCGGTCTTCGGCCGTGCCGTGTGTCCGCGAGCAGGGTGAACTGGCTCACGGCGAGGACCGCCCCTCCTGCAGCTGTGAGGTCGGTGTCGATGGGTCTGCGATCCGGCTCGTCGATCGAAGGGAAGAGCCTGATCGCCGCGACCTTGGCTGCCGCGGCACGGGCTGTCGCGTCCGTGTCGCCGGTGGCCACGCCCACAAGGGCGAGATAGCCCCGTCCGATCGAGCCGACCACGTCCGCACCGACCCGCACCTCGGCGCTCGACACTCTCTGGAGCACCACGCGCATCGCCGACGAGGGTATCCGCTCATGCAAACGCGTCGCCCCTGCCGATTTGTGGAGTAGCAGGCCGAGGTGCTTCCTGGTTGGACGTCCATGAGGAGGGGGACGTGGTTCGCGGTGTCCGTGGGAGGGAGCGCCGAGCGCCTTGTTGGAGTAGCAGGCCGAGGTGCTTCCTGGTTGGACGTCCATGAGAAGGGGGACGTGGTTCGCGGTGTCCGTGGGAGGGAGTGCCGAGCGCCTTTGTGGTTTGGCAGGCCGAGGCATGTCTGTTGGAGGATGCGCCGAGCGCCTCTCGGTTTGGGTGGGACGCGCAGCCGGACGGGCGCCGCCACGGATGGCGGCGCCGTCCGCGCTGGCAGTGCGGTTGCACCCGCCCTGGTATCCCCGATTCTGGGACCGACTGCTGGCAAGATCACGCCCGTGAACAGGCAGCGGCTCGTCGGCGTGGTGGTGGCCCTTCTGGTCGCCGTGCCGCCGTGGTCGATCCTCGTCGTGGACCGCCCGTCGATCTCGTGGTTCAACGTCGCCGTCGCCGTCGTCCACCTCGGGTTCGCGCTCCTCATCGGCGTGTGGGTCACCCAGCACCCGCGCGGCAGGATGTGGCTCGTCGACCGCGGCGCCGCCGCCACCTGGATGGGCCTCGGCGGCATGGTCGCTGCTCCGGCGCTCGTGCTCCAGGTGCCGCCACTGCTCGCTGCCGTCGCCCTCGCCGGGTTGGCCACCGTCATCACGGTGCTGTCCCCCGTGCTGTCGGTGCGAGCGGCCGAGATCCTCGAGCGGACGTTCCTGCCCGGGCCCGAGGTGCGCCCTTTGCCGAAGCTGAACGAGCTCGACGCCAAGCCCTCCTCGCTGGTGCGTACGCTGCCTCCGTTCGGCGGTGGCCACCACGCCGCCTGAGAGCGACGGTGCCCGGCACCGGGTGGTCTCCCATGGCGTGGATTCGGGTGCAAGCCGCCACCTACGATTCCGCGCTTCCGCCGTAGACACAGCGACCGGAGGGGCCATGGCCGGGGAGATGCAGGAGATCGTCGACGCCATCGGGTCCGACGCGCCGGGAGAGGAGATCGCCAACCTGACCCTTCCCGAGTCGATGCGCGCCGTCACGGTCCACAAGGACGAGGTCGACATGTTCGAGGGGGTCGACTCCCCCGACAAGGACCCACGCAAGTCGCTGCATCTCGACGAGGTCCCGATCCCGCCGCTGGGGCCGAACGAGGTCCTGATCGCGAACATGGCGAGCTCGATCAACTTCAACTCGGTGTGGACGTCGATCTTCGAACCGCTGCCCACGTTCACGTTCCTCGAGCGCAACGCCAAGAAGTCCGAGGCGTGGGCACGTCACGACCTGCCGTACCACATCATCGGCTCCGACTCCGCAGCAGTGGTGCTCGAGGTCGGCCCCGGCGTCACGCGGTGGAAGCCCGGCGACCGCGTGCTCGTCCACTGCAACTACGTCGATCTCGAAGGGCCCGAGGGCCACGACGACTCGATGATCGACGCCGGCCAGATGATCTGGGGCTTCGAGACCAACTTCGGCGGCCTCGCCGACATCTCGATGGTCAAGGCGAACCAGCTCATGCCCAAGCCCGCCCACCTCACGTGGGAGGAGGCGGCGACGAGCCCGCTCGTGGCGTCAACCGCGTACCGGATGCTGGTGGGCGCGAACGGCGCCCGCATGAAGCAGGGTGACGTCGTCCTCGTCTGGGGAGCCACCGGCGGGCTCGGGGCCTTCGCCGTCCAGTTCGTGCTCAACGGTGGAGGCATCCCCGTCGGTGTGGTGTCGTCGGACAAGCGCGTGGGCCTCGCCAAGGCGCTCGGGTGCGAGCGGGTGATCAACCGTCGCGATCTGCCGCCCGTGTGGGATGACGCCGAAACGGTGCAGGACCCGAAGGCGTGGGGGGCGTTGGGCAAGGCGGTGCGCGGACTCACCGGTGGGGAGGACCCCGACATCGTGTACGAGCACCCGGGGCGGTCGACCTTCGGTGCGAGCGTGTTCGTCGCCAAGCGTGGCGGCACGATCGTCACGTGCGCGTCGACGACGGGATACATGCACGAGTACGACAACCGCCACCTGTGGATGCGCCTCAAGCGCATCATCGGATCGCACTTCGCCAACTACAAGGAGGCGTGGGAGGCGAACAGGCTCACGTGTCTCGGCATGATCCACCCGATCATGTCCAGGAGCTTCGCGCTCGCCGACACCGGAGAGGCGGCCTACCAGGTGCACAAGAACCTGCACGAGGGCAAGATCGGGATCCGCGTGCTGACGCCCGAACCCGGCCTTGGCGTCACCGACGCCGCCCTGCGCGAGCAGCACCTGGACGAGATCACCCTCTTCCAGCGCGAGGGCTGACTCCCAAACGCGGGCAGTTTGACGTGGTGGCGGGTGTTCCCGCCCGCGTTTGGTCGGGCTGCGGCTCCCAAACGCGGGCAGTCTGACGTGGTGGCGGGTGTTCCCGCCCGCGTTTGGTGGGGGGCGCGGTCGTCTAGGCGCGCCGCGCGACGACGATCGAGATCGCAACGACCGCGGCCATCAGCGCGAGAACTGCGACCACAGCGATCGCGATCGTGCCGCCGGTCCAGTCCGCCGACGTCAACTCGGGCGTCGTCGACGGCTGTGACGTCGTCGCCTCGGGGACGCTGGGTTCGGTCGGAACCGACACCGGCGGGATGTCGGCCGTGATCGCGGTGTATCCGTGCATCTACGTCTCCTGTCGTCTGCGGATGGCTGGTCCGGCACCGAGCGCGGTCGCCGCGAGCACTGCCAGCACCGGGAACTCCACGTACGCGTGGTAAGAGGCGATCGCGCCGTACATCCAGCGGGCGGTGGTGTAGTCGAGGACGAACAGCGTGGTGGCCACGGCAGCTGCGACAGCGACCACGACGAGGAAGGGCGGCCGTCGCCACAGCGGCGCAAGTGGCCCGACCCTGGCGGCTGCTTGCGATTCCTCTGCGGTGGCCGCCGGCACGAAAGCGCACCAGACGACGTAGTGCATCGTCTGCAGGAACGCGAAGGTGGCGAGGAAGCGCAACGGCCATGGACCGCTCAGGAGCGGTGGCGGTGTGTAGAGCGCTGCCACGTCGGTGGTCGTGCCCGCCCCGGAGACGGCCCACCCTGCCGCATGGGACAGGAGCCCGTCGCAGGCGCCGGAGAGGATCAACGCCGGGACCGCCACCGCCCAGATCAGGTGGACGAGCCGGAACCCGACCCGGCGCGGTGGGGACCACTCCCACAGGAACGGCACGGGCGTGAGGTTGTGCAGGAACGCCACGAGGACGACGAACCACGCGATCGCCGCCAGCGACGCGAACCCCAAGACGGCGAGCACGACCGCGCCGGAGACCATGAGCCAGGGCGAGCCGCGCGTCGCCCAGATCCAGGCGGCGATGGCCACGGCGACGGCGACGCCGATCTCCACCTGCTTGGCGGGCCCGAACCGCACCAGGCGCGCGATGACGACGATCGTGATCGGCGCCAGCCACCAGGCAAGCGCCCGTGGACCGAAACGCGGTGCGAACCGTCCCACCACGTAGCGCGTCTCCAGCGCCGTGTGGGGAAGTCCGAAGAGCGCCAGACCGACCACTGTGACCAGCAGAGGCGCGATCATCGCGAGGGCGAACGCGACGGCGGCGGCGGCGGCGAAGAGCGCGGTGCCGTACCGGCGGACAGGGGGTTCGGCTCGTGGTGTGTCGATCGCGAATGCGGTCACGAGACTTGCCCTCCCGGTCCGGGCAACTGTGCCCCGTTGCTACCACCGCGGCGGCGTAGCGTCGTGCCATGCCGTTCCCGCTCGCGTACTTGTTGACGCTCGCGGTCGAGGTCCCCGTTGGCGTCGCTGCTTGCGCAGCGGCGGGCGTCGGCCGGTGGCAGCGGTCGTTGCCGGCCGCCCTGACCGCCAGTCTCGTCACCGTCCCGCTGCTGTGGTTCGTGGCGATGCCACTTCTCGATCCCGCGTTCGGTTGGATCGGCGCAGTGATCGTGGGCGAGGCCGCCGTTGTCGTGATGGAGGCCGGCATCTATGTGGCGTGGCTGCGCTGCCGCTTCGGGGTCGCGCTGGTCGTCTCCCTCGGCGCGAACGCGCTGAGCGTCCTCGTGGGCATGTGCGTGTCCGCGCTGCGCCCCTGACGGTGGGCCGGCGCGTGCGTGTGGCACCGTGTCGCGGCGACCGACGGGTGCCGGGTGGCTGAGAGCGGCCTTGTAGGTGCGGCGACCGTTGGGCCAAGCTTCAGGCGCCGCCACCGGCGATCCCGAGGACCCAGGAGCACATGAGCGACCGGCCGCTACCGCAACCTCGCCTCAAGACGCCCGAGGACAAGATCGCGGACTTCGAGCGCCGCCACGAGGAGCACCTGCACGCCGCGTCCTCGGCGGCGGTCGACAAGCAGCACGCGAAGTCCAAGATGACGGCGCGGGAGCGCCTCGAGGCGTTCCTCGATCCCGGTTCGTTCGTCGAGCTCGACGCGTTCGCCCGCCACCAGGCGAAGGGCTTCGGCATCGAGGCGAACCGCCCCTACGGCGACGCCGTCGTGACCGGCTGGGGCCGCGTCGACGGGCGCAAGGTGTTCGTGTTCGCGCAGGACTTCACCGTCTTCGGCGGCAGCCTCGGCGAGGTGATGAGCGAGAAGGTGTGCAAGGTCATGGACCTCGCCGCCCACGTCGGAGCACCGGTGGTCGGCTTCAACGACTCCGGCGGTGCCCGCATCCAGGAAGGCGTGGTCAGCCTCGACGCCTACGGCAAGATCTTCCACCGCAACGTGCGCTGCTCCGGCGTGATCCCTCAGATCTCGGTCGTCATGGGCCCCTGCGCCGGAGGCGCCGTGTACAGCCCGGCCATGACCGACTTCACGTTCATGGTCAAGGGCACGTCGCACATGTTCATCACGGGCCCCGACGTGATCAAGACGGTGACGGGCGAGGACGTGAGCCAGGAGGAGCTCGGCGGCGCGATGACCCATGCGTCCAAGTCGGGCGTGAACCACTTCGTCGCCGAGGACGAGAAGCAGTGCATGGAGGACATCCGCGACCTCCTCGCCTACCTGCCGTCGAACAACGCCGAGGACCCGCCGCGCACCGTCGCCGACGACGACCCCACCCGCCTCGTGACCGAGCTCGACACCTTCCTGCCTGCGAGCACCAACCAGCCATACGACGCGAAGGCGCTGATCGAGCTGATCGTCGACGACGGCGACTTCCTCGAGTCCCAACCGCACTGGGCGACCAACATCGTGACCGGATTCGCGCGCCTCAACGGCAACGCGGTGGGCATCGTCGCGAACCAGCCCATGTCGCTCGCGGGCTGCCTCGACATCGAGGCGTCCGAGAAGGCCGCCCGCTTCGTGCGCACCTGCGACGCGTTCAACATCCCGCTCGTCACGTTCGTCGACGTCCCCGGTTTCCTCCCCGGCACCGACCAGGAGTGGGGCGGGATCATCCGCCACGGCGCCAAGCTCCTCTTCGCGTACTCGGAGGCGACCGTGCCCCGCATCCAGGTGATCGTCCGCAAGAGCTACGGCGGCGCCTACGTGGTCATGAACTCGCGCAGCATCGGCTGCGACTACTCGGTGGCGTGGCCGACCGCCGAGCTCGCGGTGATGGGTGCTTCGGGCGCGGTCAACATCATCGGCCGGCGCGAGATCGAGTCCGCCGACGACAGCGACTACCGGCGTGCCGAGATGATCGCACAGTACGAGGACGACTACTGCAACCCCTATGTGGCGGCCGAGCGCGGACTGGTGGACGAGGTGATTCGACCCTCGGAGACCCGCCGCGACCTCTGCGAGGCTCTCGAGATGCTGCTGACCAAGCGCAGCGATCAGCCTCAGCGCAAGCACGGCAACATCCCGCTGTGAACGTCCGCATCGAGATCGTCGGCGGCGGTGAGCCGGGACCCGAAGAGGTCGCGGCGCTGGTGATGGCGCTCGAGACGCTCGTACGCCCCCAGCCGTGCGGCGACGGCGTCCCCGCGTCACCCGCCGCCAGCGAGTGGGCGCTGCAGGGCCGCATGGCCGACCTCCACTGGGCACCGATCGCGCAGCGCTGGCCGGGTGAACCACCCGGGCGGAGCTGGCGGCGGGTCCTATCCTGATCGAATCGTCCCCCGGCTTGCCGAGCGCGCGAGTGAGCGCCCGGCACCGAGCACGTCCGGAGTCCAGAGTGCAGCCCGTCGAGTTGACCAACGCACTGAGCGATGTCGCCAACCGCCTGCGGATCGACTCGATCCGCTCCACGACGGCGGCGGGCAGCGGGCATCCGACGAGCTGCGCGTCGGCGGCCGAGCTGGCAGCGGCGCTGTTCTTCGCCGAGATGCGTCTCGACCTCGAGAACCCCCGCAACCCACGTGCCGACCGCTTCGTGCTCTCCAAGGGCCACGCGGCGCCGCTGCTGTACTCGGTCTGGTCCGAGCTCGGTGTGGTCAGCGCCGCGGACCTCCTCACGTTGCGCCGCGGCGACTCGATCTACGAGGGTCACCCGACACCGCGCATCCCCTTCGTCGACACGGCGACCGGTTCGTTGGGGCAGGGCCTGAGCTTCGGCCTCGGCATGGCGATCGCGCAGGCCGCCGACCCCTACGGCGCACGGACGTTCGTGATGATGGGTGACGGCGAGAGCGCAGAGGGCTCGGTGTGGGAGGCCGTCGAGCTCGCCGGCCGGCGTGGCCAGTCGAACCTCGTGGCACTGGTCGATGTGAACAGGCTCGGCCAGTCGGCTCCGACGATGTACGGCCACGACGTCGACGACCTCGCAGCCCGCTACCGTGCGAACGAGTGGCACACCCAGGTGGTGGACGGCCACGACGTCGCCGCCGTCCTCGACGCCCTCGAGATCGCGCGTGGCGTGAGCGACAAGCCGTCGGTGCTCGTGGCCCTGACGTACAAGGGACGCAACATCGTCGACGTCGAGGACGCGGAGGGTTGGCACGGCAAGCCGCTGCCGCCCGAACACGCCGACCGCGCCGTCGCCCACCTCGAGAGCCTGATGTCGGGGGCTCCCGCCCCAGCACCGCGGCCGGCCGATCCCGGCAAGCTCGCGACGCGACCCCACATGAAGCTGAGCGGCTTGACATACGACCTCGGTGACGCGGTCGCCACACGCTCGGCGTACGGCGATGCGTTGAAGGCGATCGGCGTCGAGTACGACTGCATCGTCGCCGTCGACGGTGACACGCAGAACTCGACCTACTCCGAGCGCTTCGGTGACGCCGTGCCCGAGCGGTACACCGAGGCGTTCATCGCCGAGCAGAACATGGTCGGGATCGCATCCGGGCAGTCCGCTCTCGGACGGGTGCCGTTCGCGGCGACGTTCGCGTGCTTCCTGACGCGTGCGGCGGATCAGATCCGCATGGGTGGTATCAGCGGCACCAACGTCAAGCTCTGCGGCAGCCACGCCGGCATCTCGATCGGCCAGGACGGCCCGAGCCAGATGGGCCTCGAAGACCTCGCGCTGTTCGGCACCGTGCCGGGCTGTGTCGTGTTCTATCCGTCCGACGCCGTGTCCGCAGCACGCGCGGTCGAGCTGGCCGCGAACCACGACGGCATGTGCTACGTGCGCACTACTCGCCCGGCGACACCGGTTCTCTACAGCATGGACGAGCCCTTCGAGATCGGCCGCGCCAAGGTCGTGCGCTCCGGGGACGGCGACGTGTGCACCGTCGTCGCTGCCGGTGTCACGCTCGAGCAGGCGCTAGAGGCCGCCGACACGCTCGCCGCCGAGGGTGTCGGGGTGCGCGTGATCGACCCGTTCACGATCAAGCCCATCGACGCGGCGTGCTTGCGCGAGGCGGTGTCGGCGACAGGTGGGCGCATCGTCACCGTCGAGGACCACTACCGGACCGGCGGGATCGGTGACGCCGTCGACCAGGCTCTGGGCGAGGTGGCCGGGGTCGTGCACAGGCGCCTCGCAGTCGACGCGGTCCCCCACAGCGGGAAGCCTGCGGAGCTCCTCGACGAGTTCGGCATCAGCGCCCGTCACGTGGTAGCCGCCGTGCGAGACCTGACTGCCTGACACCGGCGGGACAGGTGCTGCGCCCCCACGGTGCCTGGTCGGAGGGATTCGGCTCGGCGGCACGTGTGGGTGTGCTCGCGGGGACGTTCGACCCGCTCACGGTTGCCCACACCGCGCTCGCGGAGGCAGCGCTCGCCGACGGCTGCGAGCTCGTGGTGCTCGTGGTGCCGGAGCGGTCCGTCGGCAAGGAGGACCGCGCCGATCACGCCGATCGCATCCGGGCGCTGGTGCGGCGCTTCGAGGACGATGCGGCGATCGCGGTGGCGGCCTCGGGTGCCGGCCTCTACGTGGACATCGCGGCCGAGGCGGCGGAGACATTCCCGTCCGCGGTGGTCGATCTCGTCTGTGGGGCGGACAAGGTCCGTCAGATCCTCGACCCCAGCTTCTACGACGAGCCGGTCGCGGCGGTCCTGTCGCGGCTCTTCGACCGCGCGCGTTTGCTCGTCGCGCCGCGCGGCGACATCGAAGTGCCGCGAGATCCCCGCATCGTCATGCTGGATTTCCGCGCCGACATGGGTGACGTGTCGTCGACGAAGGTGCGCGCCATGCGCGCTGGCGGCCACGACGTCGGCCACCTGCTCGGCTAGGCCTCGATGTTACTGATGGTAACGGCAAGTCTCGGAGCTGATATCCTCGACCCTGATGGGTGACCGCAAGTCACGGCCTGACCGTGAGCGTCGTCGCAACGAGCGACGTGGTGAGTTCGTCGAGGCGGCCCGTAGAGCGGTCGCCGAGCACGGCATCGGCGTGTCCATGGACCAGATCGCCGCCGAGGCCGGCGTCACCAAGCCCGTCCTGTACCGCCACTTCCGGGACAAGGACGACCTCTACGCCGCGGTCGCGGCCGACTTCGTGCAGCGGCTCCTCGCCGAGCTCGCCACGGTCCTCGGTGACAGCCGCGACCCCACCGAACTGCTCCGCACCGGGATCGACTGCTACCTCGCGATGGTCGAACGCGACCCCGACCTCTACCGCTTCCTCACACGCAGCGCACGCAACTCGGTGATCGACGACCTCGCCGGACGGGTCTCGACCCAGATCGCCGTCGTCGTCGGCGAGCAGCTGCGCGAGGCCCGCCGTGACTCCGGCCCCGCCGAGGCGTGGGCTCACGGCATCGTCGGAATGGTGAGCGCCGTGGGCGAGTGGTGGATCACGAACCCCGTCATCCCGCGGGCCGCACTCGTCCAGTACCTCCTGGACCTGCTCTGGCGCGGCTTCGCGGGGATGGCTCCTGTCCGCACGGACGCGGGCGGTGCCGGCCGGCCGAGCTGACCGCGGCCGGCGGGTTGCCGTCGCCGTGGGAGGCAGCCATAGGATGCGGCCATGCCCGGACTGCCACTCGAGGGCGTTCGCGTCCTCGATCTCGCGACCCTGATCGCCGCTCCCACCTGCGCCCGATACCTGGCCGACTTCGGCGCCGACGTCGTCAAGGTCGAGCGGCCCGGCGCCGGTGACCCGATCCGGGCGTTCGAGTTCCAGACAGACGGTGTGAGCCTGTGGTGGAAGAACATCGCGCGCAACAAGCGCCCGATCACGCTCGACCTCAAACACCCCGACGGCAAGGCGGTGCTGCTGCGCCTCGTGGAGTCGGCCGACGTGCTCATCGAGAACTTCCGCCCCGGCACCATGGAGCGACTCGGCCTCGGCCCCGACGTGCTCCACGCCCACAACGCGGGCCTCGTGGTGCTACGCGTCACCGGGTACGGCCAGAGCGGGCCGTACTCGTCACGTCCGGGGTTCGGCACGCTCGCCGAGGCGTACTCGGGCTACGCCGTCCTCTGCGGTGAGGCGGACCGGCCGCCGCTGCTGCCGCCGATCGCGCTCGCGGACGAGCTCACAGGGCTCGTGTCGGCGTTCGGGGTGCTCACCGCGCTGTACCACCGCGACGTCCACGGCGGCGCCGGGCAGGTCATCGACGCGGCGCTGTACGAGTCGCTGTTCGGGATTCTCGGGCCGCTCGTGAGCCTGTGGGACCGCAACCACGAGATGCAGGAACGCCTCGGCAGCCGCATCGGGTTCACGGCGCCGCGCAACACGTACAGGACCGCCGAGGGCCACTACGTCGCGCTGGCCGGGTCGAGCCAGTCGATCGCCGAACGCATATTCCGTGCGATCGAACGGCCCGAGCTCTTCGAGGACCCGCGCTTCTGCGACAACGTCGCGCGCATCGCCCACGTCGACGAGCTCGACGCGGTGATCGGCGACTGGATCGGGCGCCACACCGTCGACGAGGTCGTGGCCCGCTTCGAGGAGTGCGAGGCCGCCGTGTCACCGGTCCACGACATGGAGACGATATTCGCCGACCCCCACTACGAGGCCCGCGGCACGATCGCCGCCGTCGACGACCCCGACCTCGGCGAGATCCGCATGCAAGCTGTGGTCCCGCACCTGTCGGAGACCCCCGGCCGCATCCGCTTCGCCGGTCGCGCCCAGGGTGAGTGCACCGACGAGGTCCTCGCGGAGGCCGGCTACGACGCCGCGACGATCGAGCGCCTCCGCGGCGACGGCGCCGTCTGAGCGGGCCACCGGGTCCACGGGCGGACGCGCTACCGTCTCGGTCGGGAGAGACTGGAGTTCCGGTGGGCCGAACCATTGCCGTCACGGGTGTTTCCGGGTACCTGGGCAAGACGCTTCTAGGGCTGCTGGAGCGCCACCCCGAGGTCGATCACGTCATCGGACTCGACACACGCGAGATACCGATCCGCACGCCGAAGCTGGAGTTCCACACCTTCGACGTCCTCGATCCCGGATTGCCGAAGATGGTCGCGGGCGCCGACACGCTCGTCCACCTCGCCTTCTGCGTGGACCCGATGCGCGACGAGGCGCTCATGCACGCCGTCAACGTCGGCGGGTTCCGATGCGTGCTCGATGCCGTGGAGGAGGCGCGGATCTCCAAGCTCGTCTATCCGTCGAGCGCGTGGGCATACGGGGCGCACCCTGACAACCCCGTGCCGTTGCGCGAAGGTGTGCCGCTGCGCCCCAACACGGGGTTCAGCTACGCCGAGCACAAGGCTGAGACGGAGGCGCTGCTGACGCGGTGGTCGGCAGGTCACCCCGATGTCTCGGTGACGGTCCTCCGGCCCGCGACCACGATCGGCCCGCACGTGTCGAACTTCATGAGCCGCGCCCTCGAAGGCCCGCGGCTGCTCGGCATCCGCGGCTACGCGCCGCCGCTGCAGTTCCTCCACGAGGACGACTTCGCCGAGGCACTCGTGCACTTCGCGCTCGAAGCGCACCCGGGCACCTACAACGTGTGTGCCGACGGCGATCTCGGCCACGACGAGGTCCTCGCGCTCGTCGGTCGCGGTGAGCTCGCCGTTCCTGCAGGCCTTGCCTTCCCTCTGACCGAGATCTCGTGGAAGCTCGGCCTCGCCGACGTTCCCGCGGGGACTCTCGACCTGATCATGCACCCCTGCGTCCTCGACAACTCGGCGGCGCGGACAGCGGGTTGGCGTCCGCGGCACTCCAACAGCGAGACGGTGGCGGAGACGGTGCGGGCCCTCGAGGACCATGTGACCATCGGGGCCTTCCGTTTCACCCAGTCGGGCTACCGCCGCGCGAAACGACTGCTGGCCGCCTCGGCTGTCGCAGCCGCGGCGGCGACGATCGCTCTGGCGACGCGCAGGCGGAGGTGACGCCGCCGGCGCCGATGCTCACTCGTAGCTGTGGAAGCCCTGGCCGGTCTTGCGGCCGAGGCGCCCTGCGGAGAGCATGCGCTTGAGGAGCGGTTCAGGGCGCATCGCGGGATCGTGGTAGTCCTCGTACAAGGCGTCGAGGATCGCGACCGAGGTGTCGAGGCCGACGAGGTCGAGGAGCTGGAACGGCCCCATCGGGAACCCGCAACCCCCCTTCATCGCAGTGTCGATGTCGTCGATGGACGCGACACCGCGCTCGTACAGGCGCACGGCGTGGTTCAGGTACGGGAACAGCAGCGCGTTGACGATGAAGCCCGCACGGTCCTTGACGAGCACGGGGTCCTTGCCGCAGCTCTGCGCGAAAGCGGTCGCCGCCGCCGTGGTCTCCTCCGACGTCGTGAGTCCCTCGACGACCTCGATGAGCGACATCACGGGCGCCGGGTTGAAGAAGTGGATGCCGCAGACCTCGGCGGGGCGCCCCGTCTGCACTGCGAGCTCGGTCACCGACAGCGTCGACGTGTTGGTGGCGAGGATCGTGCCGTCGGCGACGATGCGGTCGAGCTCGTTGAAGAGCTCCTTCTTGATCGCCATGTCCTCGATGACGGACTCGATCACGAGATCGCAGGAGGCGAGGTCGTGGAGGTTCTCGGTCGCGGTGATGCGCTTGGCCGCGGTCTCGGCGGCGGACTCCTCGAGCTTCCCCTTTTCGACGAGGCGACGCAGGTTCTTCTCGACAGCGGCGGTGGTGCCTTCCGCCGTGGCCTGGTTGCGACTGCGCAGCACCACGTCGAAGCCGCTGACAGCAGCCACTTGCACGATTCCCGAACCCATCTGGCCCGAGCCGATCACACCGACGCGTTTGATCTCGGCCACAGCACTCTCCTCGCGATCCCCCGAGATGATGGTGCCCGGCTGCGCGCCGGGCTGCAGGAGTCTCCCCGCCTGTTGACCGGCCGGTCAAGCCGGCTCCGCGCCCTCAGGTGCGGAACCGACCGAGCGTCGAGCGCAGCGTGCCGGCGAGCTTGCTGAGCTGGCTCGCTGCGCCCGCGGTGACGCGTGACGTCTCCGCGTAAGAGCTCGAGGTCTCCGCCACCGACGACATGGCGTCGGCGACCTGATCCGACGACGACCGCTGCTGCGCAGTCGCCGACGAGATCTCCGCCGCGGCCCGCGCGGTCTGGAACGCCATCTCGGTGATCTGCTCCAGCGCGGTCCCCACCTCCTGGACGGCCTCGCGACCGGCGGCGACCTCGACCGTGCCGCTGCGTGTCGCGTCGATCGACGCCTGGGTCTCCTCGCGGATCTCGCCGATGAGGCCCTGGATGTTGCGCGTGGCCGTCATCGACCTGTCGGCGAGCTTGCGGATCTCCTCGGCCACGACGGCGAAGCCGCGGCCCTGCTCGCCCGCGCGGGCGGCTTCGATCGCGGCGTTGAGAGCGAGCAGGCCCGTCTCGTCGGAGAGGTCCTCGATCAGGTCGAGGATCATCCCGATCTCTTCGGACACCTCGCCGAGGCGGTTGGTGCGGTCGGCGATCACGTCGACGCGCTCGGAGATGCGCTCGAGGCCGTACACCGACTCGATGACCGCTTCGCGGCCGGTGACCGACATCGACGACGTCGACGCGGCGAAGGTCGCGGCGGACGCGGCCGATGCCGCGATCGTCGCGGCGGTCGCCGCGAGCTCCCGCACCGTCGCGTTCGTCTGGGTGACGGCGGCAGCCTGGCTGTGGCTCGCGCTGGCCTCCTGCTGCGCGGTGGCCTGCAGCCC
>JAIBAC010000288.1 GCA_019695375.1 Acidimicrobiia bacterium | reverse complement strand
GAGTGAACACCGTCGACCCAGGCGTCCCAGCAAGGCAATAGCCGGCGATGTCCACGATCCCGGCTTCCCGCAGGCGGAAGCTCAGTTTCTGGTTTCCGGCCCAGTTACTCCATGAGTTCAAGAACGCCGGCTCGCCTGCCTCACCGACGTAGTGCCACTCGTCCAGCGTCGCAAGATCAGCCACAGGAGCCTCCGTCGTCGAAGTCGTCGGCGGCACCGACGTAGACGTACCGCCAGGCCGCACAGGCCACCGCACCGTCGACACCCCACGGGGATCGCACGCCACCGCCACCGGCACCGCCAGCAGGCCCGCCAGGAACGTGCGTCGCCTCACACCCACTCCTCACGACGGCCTCCACGTGAACCTCGGCCGCCGAGACACAATCGACCGCCGAGGCTCACCCACATCCAACTGGGCCGAACCCGAACCGAACACCACGAACTCTGACAGATCCGTCACCTGAAAGGAACCCCCATCCCACCAATGCACATACACCCCCATGCCCTCCGAGATCGACCAACGGACCCCCGCCACCCGCGACACCTTCGGATGCGACACCGCCCCGCCATCAACCTCCACCGTCAGATCATGCAAACCCGACTCCGGGTCGTACACGTACACGCTGTCACCCGGCGCCACCAGCGACCGGATATCCGAAGCCGGCGACGCTATCGACAACGACCGGTGCAGATCATCCACCCGCCCCAACCTGCGAGCCGCCACCGCCGAAGCATTCGACGCCGACGAAGGGTTACGCAACGAATCCACCCGCTCCATCACCAGATCCGACCCGTCGAGCCCCACGAAATCCGTCGACACCGTCGCCGTCGCGTCCGGGTCCACCGCCGTCCAATACGTCGCGTTCGGCGGCTGGTTGAACGCCGACGACGTGTGCGCCGTCGCGCACTCGTAGTAGTCCGACGTCCACAAGTTCGTCTTCACAGTGTCACCCACCGCGTAGGTCACCCCGTAGTCGTACTCCTCGGCGTCATACGACACCGTGTACGACGTCGTGTAGTCCTCCCAGTCCGCCTCCAGCTCGAAGCGGTCCACCGGCAGCCACCGCGCCGCCGAGTCGAACGTCGCCGCCCCCTGCTCCGGCGAAGCGATCACCGTCGGCGTTACCGTCTTCGGGAACAACGTGTTGCGCTTCGCCACGTCCAACGTCCCGTCAGGGTTGACCCGCCACTCGTACGGGTTCGACGCCGACGTCGTGAACACGTCACACACGAACTCGAGCACGTCGCGCTGCGTGTCGCCCTGGTCGATCGCACCCTTCTTCGTCGGCGACGCGTTCGACGCGATCGTCCCCACCGTCACCCCGTTCGCGCCGCCACCCGGGACCCGCAACACGTTGTTGTAGATCCACGACGTGTTCGTCCCGTCGTACAACGGACGGGCCGACACCTTCGAGATCTGCGTGTTCAGGTTCCCCTTGCCGTCCTCGTCGCCCAGCAGGACCGGCAGACCGGCACCCTCGATCCGGCAACGGCGCTGCGACCAGCGGCGGAACACCCCCGCGTACAACGCCAGCGACAACAGGCTCGCCGACGACATCGCGTCCGAGTCGACTCGGACCGCAGTGACCACCACCCGCGAGAACGCCTTGTCGACCAGCGCCTTCACCGACTCCGGGGCGCCAGGGTCGAGGTCCACCGTGAACGACCCCGCGGCCATCAGCCGCTCGTCGACCTGGCTCACGCCAGCACCGCACGCTGCCGGGTCCGCAACGCCCCCATGTACTGGTACACCTGATCGGTGAACTGGTCGAACCCGGCGCCGGCACCCGCCATCTCCGCGCCGACAGCGAACGACCACGACGCCGCAGCCGACGACGCCCGCAGACGCCCGTTCGTTGTGTCCGCAGACACCGACACCGGCGACGAGATCCAGTACTTGTTCCCCGCAGCGTCCGCCGAAGCGGCACGCACCCCGGACGTGAACGTGGTCGACGCCTCCGCCGAGGCCAGCTTCACGCCCCACGCCGCGGTGGTGCCGAGCTCACCGCCGTACGTCGTCCACTTGAACTCCACGTGGCGGGCCCCGCGGCGCAACACGACGTCGAGCGAGAACAGGGCGGCGCGGCCCAACGCCCCGTAGTAGACCCGCAGCCAGCCCATGTCGGCACGGTTCCGCAGGATCTGCATGCCGACGGGGCCGTACCCGAACTCGGTCCACGACGAGTCCGACGTGATCCGCATCGTCTTGGCCGACTCGTAGCCGGCGCCGGCGTGCCACAGCATCACGAACTCGGCTTTGCTGGCGGTCGTCGACCCGAGCACCGCGACCAGCGAGTTGCCGAGCGACCACAGTCCGGTGTTCCCGGCGGGGATCTGCTCGCCGACGACCCGGCAGTAGGTGCCGGCCACGGCCCGGGCGATCGATACCTGGCCGCGGTAGTGGTCGTTCGGCGCGACGAACCAGCGGGCCACCTGTGTCGTGTTCGACAGGAACAGCGCCCCGGACGGGTTGTCGACCACGACGAGCATGGACCCGTCGGCGCCGGTGCGGTACTGGCGGGTCGGCGGGTTGATGGTGCCGGTCCCGTCGTCGACCCCGTAGGCGCCGACCCCGGGCGAGTACCAGCCGCGCCGCACCGTGGTGAACGTGTGCGAGTTGGTGCGGCCGGCGCCGAGCAGGCGCATCTCCTGCATGACCTGCGCGGACGAGCGGACCCGTTCGAGTTCGCACGACCAGTCCCACACGCCGGATTCCCATGAGGCGCCGGTGGATTCGACGCGTGGGCGGCGCAGGACGTAGTAGCCGTCGAGGTCGGGGGTGTCGCCGAACGTGGCGGGCAGGATGTCGCCGTCGCGGGCGGCGAGCCCGTGGAACTGGTCGCGGAGGGTGTTGGCGATGCGCCGGTCGGTGGACTGGTCGCCGAGGGTGCCGGACAGGCTGAGGGTGTCGCCTGACCATGACCCGGATTCGGGGACGGTGAGGGGGATGTCGAGGCCGACCTGGCCGATGGTCATGGACCCGCGTGCGGTCATCGGGCGGCCCTTTCCAGCTTGCGGAGCGCGTCGGAGACGGCACGTGCGATCTCGCTGTGGTCACCCAGGTAGTGCGGGAAGTGGAAGTGCTGCACAGGCGCCGTGGCCTTCCCGGCGCCGAGCATCACCGACGCGGTGCGTGCCGCGTCCACGACGTTGCCGCCGGTGTTCGGCACGAACAGCTCGGGGCCTTCCTCGCCGACCAGTGACAGTTCGCCCGCGTCGAGGGGACCGCCGACGGCGCTCGCCTTGGCCGAGCCGGTGGTGACAATCCCGACGTACGACGTGACCCGCCGACCGTCGAGCTGGTCCAGTTCTCTGCGATAGTTGGTCGCCGTGTTGT
>JAIBAC010000287.1 GCA_019695375.1 Acidimicrobiia bacterium | reverse complement strand
CGACCTCGACGACGTGGCCGACACGAGCCGCAAGCAGGTGGAGGCGCTGCAGGAGCGCGCGCTGGCGCTCGCGGCCTTCGCGGCGGCGACGGCGATGGCGCCGCTGCCGCGCCTGGCCCGTGACCTGTGCCGCGAGCTGTCCAAGCAGGCGTCCCTGGTGGTCGACGACGGTGACGTCGAGCTCGACAAGCAGGTGCTGGAGCGGATCGCCGAGCCTCTGCGCGCGCTCGTGATCAACGCCCTCGACCACGGTGTCGAGTCGCCGGACGAGCGTTCTGCTGCCGGGAAGGACCCGACCGCGACCGTGTCGATCACCGCCCGCCAGCGCGGCGGCCAGGTCGTCATCGAGGTCTCCGACGACGGCCGCGGCGTCGACGTCGACGCCGTCCGCCGTCGTGGTGTCGCCGCGGGCTGGCTCAGCGGCGAGGAGGAGATATCGGCAGCGGATCTCGGCGGGCTCCTGTTCCGCCCCGGCTTCTCGACCGCACAGCAGTCGACGACCACGTCGGGGCGTGGCGTCGGCCTCGACATCGTGCGGGACGCCATCGACGCGCTCAAGGGCGGGATCGAGGTCTACACCGAGGCGGGAAGCGGTACGACGTTCGTGCTCACGGTGCCGACGACCCTGTCGATCGTCGTGGGCGTCACAGTCGTGAGCGGCGGGCGCACCTACGCCCTGCCGGTGTCGGCCGTGTCGGAGGTCGTCCAGGTACCAGCGGACGAGATCCGCACGGTCGCCGGACGTGACGTCGTGGACCTGCGCGGCGAGGTGCTGCCACTCGTGAGCCTCTCGGGCCTGATCGGCGGCGACGCGGACCGTGAGGGAGGCCCGGTGATGGTGCTCTCGAGTGCGGGACGCAGCCTCGCGGTGCGGGTCGAGAACCTCGTGGGACAGCGCGAGATCGTCGTCAAGAACCTCGGGTCGTTCGTGCGCGGCGTCCGCCACGTCGGCGGCGCCTCGATCCTCGGCAACGGCGAGGTCATCCTCGTCCTTGACCCGTCGTCGCTGCTCGCAGCGGGAAGGCTCGGGTCTGCGGCTCGGGTTCCGGGTCCGAGCCACCACCAGGCGGCCGCGAATCCGCGCGTGCTCGTGGTGGACGACGCGGCGCCGATCCGCGAGATGGTCCGCGCGATCCTCGAGGCCGCGGGCTTCGACGTGACCACGGCCGCCGACGGGGTCGAGGCGCTCGCCGGATACGAGCACGAGACGGCGTTCGACGCGGTCGTCTCGGATGTGCAGATGCCCCAGATGGACGGCCTCGAGCTGTGCGCGGCTCTGCGCGAGCGCGGCGTCACGGTGCCGATCGTGATGCTCACGAGCCTCGGCAGCGACGACGACCGTCGTCGCGGGCTCGACGCCGGTGCCGACGCCTACTTGACCAAGGCCGACTTCGACCAGGTGGAGCTGGTCGAACTGCTGAGGTCGATGGTGCCCGCCTGATCGGGACCGGCACTGATCGGTGGCGATCAGGTTCGGCTCAACTCGGACGGCGCCTGCGCCGACCAACCCCTTGGAGGTACCAGGAGACGTGCAGAACCAGGGAGCACAAGGCGGCCGAGGACCGCTGGTCCTCGTGGCGGACGACTCACCCACGCTCCTGCAGGTGGTCAGTGGCGTGCTCGAGCAGGGCGGTTACCGCGTCATCACCGCGACCGACGGCGTCAACTGCGTGCAGGCGTTCTACGCGAACCGGCCCGACCTCCTGATCACCGACATCTCGATGCCGAAGCTGTCCGGTTACCTGGTCTGCCGGCTCCTCAAGGACGACTGGACGGCCGCGAACGTGCCTGTGCTGATGCTCACGGGGCGCGACGCGAGCGCCGACAGGTTCTGGGCGCTCGAGTCCGGGGCGGAGGCGTTCGTGACAAAGGACTTCGGACCCGACGAGCTGCTCGACACCGCCACACGCCTCGTGGTCGGTCGTGAGCCCGACTACCTCTCACCCGATGTCGGTCCTGTGACGCTGACCGAGTCCGACGTTCTCTCGCGGGTGTGCGAGACGCTCGACCGCAAGCTCTTCGAGTCCACGCTCGTGAAGCAGATCGGCGAGGTCGGAGCGCGGATGACCGACTTCGGCGACACCGTCGATGCCGTGCTCTCCATCGTCGGCAACGTCCTCGACTACCAGGTCGGCTGCGTGGCGCTGGCGGAGGAGGGGCTCTTCGCCCTGCGCCCGGTCGGCTCCGTGTGCAGGCAGCGGCTGCTCGACGTCGTCGCGCAGATGAGAGACGAGATGCCGCCGGAGATGCACCCGGCAGTACCGCCGGAGCCGCGCCTGGTGACCTTCGAGTCTGCAGGTGCGATCGTCGAGCACGACAGCCCTCCGCTGGAGACGTTCGCGTCGATGCCGCTCTGGTCGGCCGGACGGCCGTTCGCGATGCTGGGGCTCGCTTCCACGCAGCGGAACGCGTTCGGTGAACAGGACCTCGCTGCCCTCCGGCTCATCGAGAACACGCTCGCCGCCGTCGTCGACAACGCCCGCCTGCACGAGCAGATGGCCCGCGATGCCGCAGCACGTGGAGGTTGACCCGGTCGGTGCCGCCGCGGCAAGCCTCGCCCGGCGGACCGGTCTGCGCCTGCCGGCGGGGAGCCGCACGCGACTGCACGACTCGATGGTTGCCCGCGCCGAGCGCATGACGGACGGCGATCTCGACGCCTACGTGGAGACGCTCGAGTGGGACCCCGACGAGATCGACGCGCTCTTCGACCTCGTCGCGGTCGGCCAGACCGCCTTCTGGCGCCACCCGCACCTCTTCGATGCCCTCGAGGACTGCATCCTGGCAGGGCGCGCAGCGCGCTCGGAGCTGCACCTCGTGAGCGCAGGCTGCTCCACAGGCGAGGAGGCGTGGACGCTCGCCGCGTGCGCAGCGGCGCGTCTCGGCTCAGCTGCGTTCCGTGTCACCGCGATCGACTGGTGCCGCGACGCCCTCGCTCTCGGGCGCGAGGCGCGCTACAGGACCGACGCCCTGGCCGGGATGCCGGACCGCTACCGCCGCTGGTTCGAGTCCGCCGAGGAGGGTGGCGCCGACGTCACGGGACCGCGGCAGGTCCTGCGCGAGCGCGTCGCCTTCATGCGCGCCAACCTCCTGCGTCCCGTGACGGCGATCGAGCCGGCGGACGTCGTGCTCTTCTGCAACGTCGGCATCTACTTCGACAAGGCCGCGACCGAGTCGGTCGTCGCGAACCTCGCGGCTCTGCTGCGACCGGGCGGATACCTCTTCCTCGGTGCAGCCGAGTCCCTCTGGGGCCTCGAGCACGATCTCGAGCTCGTCGAGGTCGGCGAGGTCTTCGCATACAGACGGCCGCGCCCTACGGCCGGTCTGGCGCCACCGACGCCGCCG
>JAIBAC010000286.1 GCA_019695375.1 Acidimicrobiia bacterium | reverse complement strand
GATCTCCTGGAGGTAGATGCGGACGGGGTCCTCGGACGAGCCGGTAGCGCCGGCATCGAGGTCCGGACGTGGCGTAGCGTCGGCCTCGGTCTCCTCGCTCGCCGCGGCGCCCACGGCGCCCGTCGCCGCCGCCGGATCCGGGTCCGGGTCCGGGTCCGGCTGCGCGAGCGGCGCATCCGGCCGGCCGCCATCGCGGACCAGGCTCGCGTCGGCGCGCACGTCGACGCCCATCATCTCGAGAGCCATGAGCAGCCCGCGGAGCTGTTCGGGCGCGAAGTCCTCGTACGCGGAGAGCAGGTCCGGGAGGTCGACGGTGCCGGAGTCACCGGCACGGCCGCGCATCTCGGCGAGGACGTCGTCGGGGATCCCGGCAGGCGCGGGCGGCCCGGAACCGGTGTCGATGGCGGTGTCGGACGCGGGTCTCTCCTCCGCGACCATCACGGCCCCCCCAACGCTTGGCGTCGCTCGATGAACGGTACCAGTTCGGAGTCGAGGCGCCGCACGGTCTCGAGGTCGCCGTCGGCCTCGGCGCGGTCCATCGCGCGCTGCAGATCGGCGATGGTGCGGTCGACCCAGTTGCGCCGCAGCGAACGCGCCGCCTCGCGGGCTGCGGTGGCGGGGTCGTCGATGCCTTCGAGGTCGACGACCGCGAGGCGCGCCAGGATCGGAGCCAAGTCGTCAGGCAGCGACTCGACGCGAATCGGCGCGCGTCCGGTCTCGGGACGTGCTGCGACGGCGTCGAGCAGAGCGGTCGCGACTTCGACGGCCGCCTCGGAGGAGAACCACGAGGCGGCGACGTCGGGCGCCTCGGCGAGGAACTCCTCCGGCTGCTGCATCAGCATCGCGAGCGCTTGACCCTCGATGCGGGTCATGCGGACCCGCTGCTGCTCGTTCGCGGGGCCCGCGCGGTGCCCGGACGTTTCGCGCGCCTGCGCCTCGATCTCACGGCGGAACTCCTCCACGCGGCGGCCGACGAGGGCCTCGTCGACGTCGCGCAACCGCCGTGTGAGGCCGCGGGCCGCTGCGTAACGCACCCCGGTGTCAGGGTGCATCGCGATCACGCGTGCCGCCGCATCGAGCGCACGGGCCTCCCCGGCTGCACTGCCGAGCTCCGCACGGGCGAGCTCGCGGTCGAGCTTGAACTCCAGGAGCGGGCGGCGCCGCTCGAGGACCGCGGCGACGGCCTCGGGTCCCTCGGCAGCCACATCGGCGGGGTCGCGTCCAGGCGGCATGGTCGCCACCCAGACGTCGAGGCCGAGGCGGGCCGTCATGTCGAAGACGCGCTCGGTCGCCATCTCGCCGGCCGCGTCGGCGTCGAACGCGAGCACCACGCGCGGCGTGTACTGCTTGATGAGGCGCAGGTGGTCCTCGCCCAGCGCGGTGCCGCACGTCGCGACCGTCCCCACGGCACCTGCCTGGTGGAAACCGATCACATCGGTGTATCCCTCGACGACGACGACCTCTCCCATCGACACCACATCGGCACGCGCCCAGTTGAGTCCATACAACGTGCGCGACTTCTTGTAGAGATCGGTCTCGGGCGAGTTCTTGTACTTGGGCTGGTCGGTGCCGGCCTCGAGCACACGACCGGCGAGCGCGACCGGCTGGCCCTGCGGGTCGAAGATCGGGAAGATCACACGGCCGCGGAGCTGGTCGATGAGGTTGCCCCGTGACGACTCGAGCCCGACTCCGCAACCACGCACCTCCTCGTCACGGAAGCCGAGGCGGCGCAGGTGGCGACAGCAGGCGTCCCACTCCGGCGACGCCCACCCGATCCGGAACTTGGCGGCGACGTCCTTGCCGAAGCCCCGCGACGTGAGGTAGCTGCGCGCAGCGGTCGCGTCGGGCGATCGCAGCAGCAGCTCGTGGTGGTACTGCACCGCTGCGGCAAGGCACTCGGTGAGGCGCGGCTTCATGCGCCGCCGCGACCGATCGGCTGCCGACTCGTTCTCGTAGTGCAGTTCGACGCCACCGCGCTGGGCGAGCACCTCGACGGCCGACACGAAATCGAGACCGTCGAGGTCGGCGACGAACTGGATCACGTCACCGGAGGCCTGGCAGCCGAAGCAGTAGTACCGGCCGAGCTCGGGGTTGATCGAGAACGACGGGGTCTTCTCGTCGTGGAAGGGACAGCGCGCCACGAAGCGGCGCCCGCTGCGCTTGAGCGCCACCCGTTCCGACGCCACGGTGACGAGATCGTTCGCCAGCCTGACGCGCTCGACGTCCTCGCGCAGGATCCGCCCGGCCATCGGCCGAGACTACCGGGGGACGGCGCCGCCGAAGCCTGTGGGCGCGTGGGGCACGAAGATCGACTCGTAGGTCGCGACCGCGAAGCGGTCGGTCATGCCGGCGATGAAGTCGGCGACGCGCTGGGTGTGAGGGTCGCCCTCGACGCCCGCCGACTCGGGCAGGCGCTCGGGCTCCGCCAGGTACCACTGCATGAGCGTGCGCAGCAGCGCCGCCGCCCGCTCGGTCTCACGGCGGAGCTCGGCGCAGAGGTACACGCGCTCGAACATGAAGTCGCGCAGGCGGTCCATGACCCCGAACACGGCATCGCTCATGGCGAGGCCGCGGCAGTCACCGAAGGGCCGCGACACGTCGGAGCTGACGACGAGGTCGGTGACGAGGGTCGTGATCCGCTCACTCGACGTGGTGCCCAAGACGGCGCCGACCTCGGCGGGGATCTCGGCAGGGTCGAGCAGGCCGGACGCGATCGCGTCGTCGACGTCGTGGTTCAGGTACGCGATGCGGTCGGCGAAGCGCACCACCCACGCCTCGTGCGTGCACGGCTGCGGCTGGTTCCAGGAGCTGTTGACGATCCCGTCGCGCACCTCGAGAGTCAGGTTGAGCCCGTGCGGCTTCGCTTCGAGCACCTCGACGATGCGCACGGAGTGGGCTGCGTGGTGGAACGGGCGGCCGAGCATCTCGGACAGGACCGTCTCGCCGAGGTGGCCGAAGGGTGTGTGGCCGAGGTCGTGGCCGAGGCAGATCGCCTCGGCGAGGTCCTCGTTGAGCGCCAGCGACCGTGCGATCGTGCGTGCTATCTGTGCCGCCTCGAGCGTGTGCGTCAGGCGTGTGCGGAAGTGGTCGCCGTCGGGGCTGATGAAGACCTGGGTCTTGTGCTTGAGGCGGCGGAACGACGGGGAGTGCAGGATGCGGTCGCGGTCGCGCTGGAACGCGGTCCGCAGCGGGTCGGGAGCCTCGCTGCGGTCGCGGTTGCCGGCGCCGGTGCTGCGGGTCGCTCCGCCGGCGAGGCGCTCGGCCTCCCACGCCTCGGTGCGCAGCCGCACGCTGTGGTCGGTGCTGGGTTTGGTCACATCTGCCTCGCGAACTGCATCACCGT
>JAIBAC010000044.1 GCA_019695375.1 Acidimicrobiia bacterium | reverse complement strand
GTCTCACGCTCGGACGGCGCCGGCTGCCAGCGGTCGTAGAGCCACTGGGCGATGTTGCCGGGCAACGACAGGTCGGCGACGCCGGGGAGCTCGGGTGCGTTGTCGGTCATGGCGGTGAAGGTACCGCCAGCCCCTGCCGGCCGCCGTGCCCGTCAGATGCCGGCGGCGGGCTCGGACGCGGCCTGCGCGAAGCGGGCCTGGAGGGCGGTGGCGGTGGCGTCGGCTGCGAGGGCGCCGGTCGCATCGCCGCTGGACCGCAGCAGGCGCGACTGGCGCTGCCACGCGTACACGCTCGTGTCCCTGAGGCTGATCCTCTCGCTCAGCAGCGCGCGTGCGAGGTTGCTCTGACCGGAGCGCAGGGCCGCCTCCACGACAGTGCGCTGGAGGGCGTCGCGCTGGGCGTGGGATCCGCCGAAGTGCGACAGGACCGCTCTGATCGGCACCAACTCGGCGATCACGTCGTCGTCACGGCCCTCGGCGAACGCCAGTGCTGCACGGCACGCCGGCAGACCGATCTCGGCGGTCATCGCCACGTTCGAAGCCGACCGTGCGGGCGCCGCATCCACGTACGCGCTCAGTCGCTCGACGACCGCCGTCGCGTCGTCGAGGCGGCCTGCCCCGCAAAAGGCCATCACAGCGTGCAGGTCGTTGAAGGCGTACCAGGGAGCGTCGCCCACGTGCGCCTCCCACGCGCTCGCGAGCGCAGCGAAGCGGTCGCCCGTGTCCTCACCGTCGAGCATCAGCCGCCAGAGCAGCGCTGACGCGTCGAGCAACTCGAGCGGGACGCAGTCGGATCCGGCGTGGTGGATGCGCTCGTCGTAGATCGCGAGGGCATCGCGTGTGTGTCCCGCCTCGAGTAGGTAAAGGCACAGGTGCCACCAGTTGTGGACCGTGAAGAAGTTCGCGTCCGCCCAGTCCGCTTGACGTCTGCGCATGAAGCGGATCCCGTCGTCGACCATGCCGCGCATCTCGTAGGAGTGCACGACGGCGTGCAGTGCCCAGACGTCGTCGGGGTTCACCTCGAGGGCGCGCAGGCCCGCGGCCTCGGACATGTCGTAGTGGCCCGACTCCTCTAGCCCGAAGGCGTGCATCCCGCGCACGAAGCCGTGGTGCGGATCGGCGGGTTCGATGGCGAGCATGCTGCGGCCCACGCGGTCGCGCAGGTTGGCGGCGTCGCCGAGGTAGAAGTCGAGTTGGTGGCCGATCATGAGCGCCAGGAGGTCGGCCGGCCACTGCTGCAGGAGCGAGTCGAGCGCCTGCGACGCTCCGTGCCAGTCACCGCTGAGCCAGCAGTCGATCGCGATCGAGTGCGCCGTCTCGCGGTCGTTCGTCGTCAGGTCGCGCAGGTTCTCCGCTGCAGCGCGGGCGGGTCCGAGGTCGTGGGAATCGGTCGAGGTGAGGCAGAGGTAGGCGGACAGGACGTGGCCCATCGGGAACTCAGGCTCGTCCGTGGCCAGGGTGGCGGTCTGCGCGATGACGTCGGGATGGAAGCGCAGGAGCCGGTCGAGGGCGGCGTCGTAGCGTGCGATCGATTCCTGCGTCCCCGAGATCGGGTTGGCGTGCGCGTCCGTGGTCACAGTCGCTGCCGGCATCTTGGTCCCCTCGTGTGGCCGTCACCCCATCGTCGCGCAGTCCGGCCTGAACCGCACCCGGCGTCCCGCGACGCGAAGACCGTACGATGGCCCGACGCCACAGGAGGGACGATGGCGCCACACGTCCTCACGACGCCGCTGTCGATCGGCGGCACCACCACGGTTCGCAACCGGCTCTACCGGGCACCCGTGCTCGAGGGCGCCGGATCCGGCCCCGACGCGGGCAGGCGATACGCGAAGGCGTTCGTGCCCAACGCCGAGGCAGGTGTCGGCCTCGTGGTGCAGGGGAGCTCGTGCCTGTACGCCGAGGGTCGTACCTCGCCGGGGATGACCCTCGTGCACGAGCGCGAGCGGGTGCTCGCCCTCGCCGGCATGGTGGCAGCCGTCCATGCCGCCGGAGCCGCGATCTGGCTGCAGGTGGGCCACGGCGGCATCTACGCGATGGAGGCGTGGCACGAGCCGTACGCATCGGGGCGCAAGGGTCCGCTGCTCGCGGCGTCACCGCTCCCGAAGCTCCTGCGGCCCGCGTTCGCGGGTGTGCCGGTGCACGTGATGAGCACGGCCGAGGTCGAGGCGCTCTGCGTGCGCTACGGCGACGTGGCCGCGTGGGCGCGTGAGGCGGGCTACGACGGCATCCAGCTCGGGTCCGCGAACGCAAAGCTCCTCGACCAGTTCCTGTCACCCTTCTACAACCACCGCGGCGACGAGTTCGGCGGCTCGCTCGCGGGCCGCGCGCGCGTGCTGCGCCGCATCCGCGAAGAGGTCGGCGCCCGGGCGGGCTGGGACTACACCGTGACCGTGAAGCTGCCGGCCGAGACGGCGCCACCCGCGATGGCACGCACCACCGTCGACGAGACCGTGCAGCTCGCACGCCTGGTCGAGGACTTCGGCTACGACGCTGTCACACCGGTCGAGGTCTCGGTGTTCCCCGACACGACGCTGAGCCGCGGTGGCATCCCGACGTCGTTGTGGCGCAACAAGGCCATGAAGACCCGCTTCGCGCAGGCTGCACCGTCGCAGCTGCGACGCGGCGTCCTGAGTGCCGGCTACGTGCTCGGTGGTGTGACGCACCCGTTCCGCCCGGTGTGGAACCGCGACCTGTTCAAGTCGGTCAAGGCTGCCGTCGGTGTGCCCGTCCTCGCTGTCGGCGGGATCCGCACCCGCGACGAGGCCGACTCGATCCTCGACGGCGGCGAAGCCGACCTCGTCGGCGTCGGGCGGCCCTTCTATGCCGAGCCCGACCTTGCGGCGGCGTTCCTCGCTGGTGGTGGCGGGCCGGCACTGCGGTGCCAGAACTCGAACCTGTGCGTACCAGCGCAGATGCTCGGCATGAAGGGTGTCTGCTACAACCCCGCCGTCCGATCACGCTCCAGCCAGGAAGGCGATGGTTGACCGGCTGGCACAACCTCGAGTCGATGTTCGGCGCTGCGCTCGACGCCCTCCTACAGCGACACCTCCGCAGTGAGACCGACGCGGCATACACCGCGTACGACTCGCGACCGCTTGGCGATGCAGACGAATGGGGCGACCTCGAATCGTTCCGCCGCGCGATCGGCTCCGGGTGACGGCCGACGGTCCGCACCGTGATGAGCTCTGGTGGTGCGATCCGCCTTGCCCTGAGCCGCCTGGCCGACGAGCGCATGCGCGAGATCTGCGCCGTGCTGGCCGTCGCTATGGGATGTGACTGAGCGGTTCGCCGGCGTGTCCGCGCGACCCTCTGGTCGATCTCGGCCAGGGTGGGCGTTTCAGCTGAAACGTGTCACAGCCACGCGGTACTATCGAACAGGTGTTCGATAGTGAACTGGGGGTTGTGCGATGGCGGCGACGATGACGGGTAGTGGGGATGGGGTTGCGGCGGGGCTGGGTGAGGTTCCGCTGGAGCGGTTGGAGGCCGAGATCACCGAGCTCGCCGGGCATCTCGCGGCGGCGGAGTGCCGCTGGATACGGCTCATCGGCGAGTTCGATCGCCGCAACGGTTGGGCGGTGTGGGGCTGTCGGTCGTGTGCGCACTGGCTCAACTGGCAGTGCGGCCTGTCGCTGGAGGCCGCCCGCGAGCGGCTCCGGGTCGCGCGCCGTCTCGGGGAGCTGCCGCTGATCGCGGCCGAGTTCGCGGCGGGGCGGCTCAGCTACTCCAAGGTCCGTGCGCTCACGCGTGTCGCCACGGCTGGGGACGAGGCAGACCTCGTCGACTTCGCCCGCGACGCGCCCACTGCGATGCTGGAGCGTTTCGTGCGTGCGTACCGCGGTGCCCTCGCCCGTGGTGACGACGTGGCGGTCGCGGCGTACGAGGGTCGCAGGCTCACATGGCGTACCGACTACGACGACGGGTCTCTCGTGGTGACCGCGCGGCTCGCACCCGAGGACGGTGCCGCCTTCCTCGCGGCACTGGGTGCTGCACGCGAGGCACTGGCCGGCACCGGCGACGTTTCAGCTGAAACGTCGAGCGACCAACGCAACGCCGACGCCCTCGTACACCTCGCCACAGCCCAGACCGGCGCGGCCGCACGGCGTCAGCTCGTCGTGCACGCCGACGTCGACCTCCTCTGCGCCGACACCGACACCGACACCGCGGGGATGCGCTGTCACATCAAGGACGGCCCCGCACTCCCAGCCGCGACCGCCCAACGCCTCGCCTGCGACACCGGTGTCGTGCTCGTCGTCGAGGACGCCGGCGGGCATCCCCTCGATGTGGGACGGCGCACGCGCACGATCCCGCCCGCGCTGCGCCGCGCGCTCGAGATCCGCGACCGCGGGTGTCGCTTCCCCGGGTGCAGCGCGCCCGCTGTCGTCTGTGACGTCCACCACATCAAGCACTGGCTCCGTGGCGGGCCGACCAGCCTTGACAACACGGCGCTGCTGTGCCGCCTGCACCACTACCTCCACCACGAGCGCGGCTACGGCTGCGAACACCTCGCCGGCGGCGAGCTCGGCTTCACCCGCCCCGACGGCACACCCATCACCACCACACCCGCATGCGCCACCTCACCGCCTGGGCCCGGCATCCGCGAACGCAACACCACCACCGGCACCATCATCGACGCCGACACCATCACCAGCACCTGGGACGGCAAACCCCTCGACCTCGACTACGCCGTCGCCTGCTACACGAACTGAAAGTCCGCCGGTCAGTCGAGGACGTCGATGGCGACGAGCTCGTCGAGGTAGCGCTCGTCCCACCAGTTGAGCTGGAGCGCCTTGGCGCGGCGGAAGTAGAGCTGGATGTCGGCCTCGAGCGTGAAGCCCATGCCGCCCCAGATCTGCACCGCGGTCGCGGTGGTCTCGCGGAAGGTGCGGCACGCGAACGACTTCGCCATCGGCGCGAGGCGTGTGATCGGGCGGCCGACCGACTGCGCCCACGCAGCCTCGTAGACGAGCACGCGGCCACCCTCGATCGCGGTGTCGGCGTCGGCGAGGTAGTGGCTGATCGACTGGAACGCGGCGAGGGGCTTGTCGAACTGCTCGCGGTTCGATGCGTACTCGACGGTGATGTCGAGCGCCGCGCGAGCGCCGCCGATCGCCTGCGCCGCGAGGAGGACGATGCCCTCGCGCATGGTGGCGTCCCAGTCCGCCCACGACGCCTCGCCGACGCGCTCGGCCGCCGCACGCTCGAACGTGACCGCGTACTGGGTAGCGGAGTCGATCGTCTTCAGCTGCTCGAGCGTGACGCCGGCGGCGTCACGCTCGACGAGGAACATGCCGATCTCGTCGTCACCGTGGGCGGCAAGGACGAGGAGCGCCTCGGCGGCAGCCGCGAACGGGACGTGCCACTTGGTGCCGCTCACCTCCCAGCCGCCGTCGGTGGGATCGGCGAGCGCCGTGACGCCCTCGGGACCGAAACCGTGGTCGGGCTCCAGCCACGCGACCGTCACGACCGCCTCACCCGACGCGATGCGGGGCAGCCAGTCCTTCTTCTGCGCCTCCGAGCCCGCCCGCGCTATCAGGCCGCCCGTCATCACGGCGGACACGAAGTGCGGCGACGGTGCGAGCGCCTTGCCGAGCTCCTCGTACACGATCGCGGCCTCGAGCAGCGACTGGCCGGAGCCGCCGTAGGCCTCCGGCAGCGTGAGCCCGATCAGGTCGAGGCCGGCGAGCTGCTTCCACAGCTCCGCCGGGTAGCCGACGGGGTCGTCCTCCTGGGCGCGCACGACGTCGACGGGCGCGTACTGGGCGCAGATCCCGCGCACGGTCTCGCGCAGCAGGTCCTGCTCTTCGGTGAAGTCGAGGTCCATCAGGGTCTCCAGTCGTCGCCGTGGCGTGCCCACGGGTTGTCGTCGTCGGAGGTCGGTACAGCCACCCGCACCTCGCAGGTGGTGCAGACGCGGTCGTCCACGGTGAGGGTCACGTCGATGTCGATCCAGCCACAGCCGTCGTCGCCGGCGCCCGCCGCCTTGACGGTGCCGGCGAAGACCATCGTGTCACCGGGGAAGACCGAGTCGCGCATGCGGAACTTCATGCGGCCGAGGCGGCCCCTGGGGCCGGTCCAGTCGGTCACGAAGCGCTCGAACCACGCCGCCTGGTTCGGCGTGTTCATGAAGATGTCGCGGGTGCCGTTGCGGACCTGGGCGAAGTCGCGGTCGTGGTGCATCGGCCGCCAGTCGCGGCTCGCGAGGGCACCGAGGATCACGGTCGTGGCGGTCACGTCGTAGGACAGCTCCGGTAGAGCGTCGCCGACGGCGACCTGGTCGAGGGTTAGCTGGGTCATGCCGGCCTCCGGTAGCCGAAGCCGGTGTAGGACTCGACGCCGACGAGGACGCCGTCCTGGTTGTGGTACTCCACGTCGATCACCCAGAAGCGGCCCGTGCCGAGCTTGGTCGTCTTCTCGGGGCTGATCGAGCGCAGGATCTGACGCGACGTGATCTCGTCGCTGGGCCGCACCGGCTCACCGAAGGTGATCGTGTTGTCGGTCATGACGGCCTCGGGCAGGCCGAGGGCCTCCTTGAGGTCGAAGTGGACCCGCAGCGGCAGATGCTCCTCGGTGCGCCCCGGCGCCCAGTGGTGGGGGCGGAACCACACCGACAGCATCGTCGGCGGTGCGATCGGCCCGTCGGTGATCTCGGCGGCGACGGCGTCGTCCCAGAAGATCGGGTTGGCGTTCTCGGTCGCGGCGCAGGTGTTCCAGACGTAGCCGCGCTCGACGGGGAAGCCACCCGACTCCTCGTACTTGACGGCGCCGATCATCGCCTCGACCTCTCGGGGCAGGTCGGTGGCCTCGGTCACTGGACGGCTCCTTCCTCACGCAACGCCGCGATCTCCGCGGGCGTGTACCCGCACTCGCTCAGCAGCGCGTCGGTGTCGGTGACGTCGCCGCGGCGCAACTCGACCGGATGCGAGGGGTCGCCGGCGGCCATGCCCGCCAGCGGCGGTGCGACCTGCTCGAACGTACCCGCGTCGGGATGGGTGGCCTCGACGAAGAGCCCGCGGTGGCGGAACTGGGGATCGCGGGTGACCTCGGCGACGTCGAGGACAGGCGCCACGCACGTGTCCGCCGGCGCGAGGAGCGCCACCCAGTCGTCGCGGTCCCTGGTGCGGAACACGTCGCGCAGATCGGCGCGGATGTCGTCTTGCACTGCGTCGTCGGTCTGGTGCGCCGCCCAGCGCTCGAGGTCGAGGAGGCGGCACAGGTTCGCCCAGAACGCCGGTTCGATCGCGGCGACGGTGACCCACCCGCCGTCCGCGCACTCGTAGCTGTCGTAGCAGGCGTAACGGCCCGTGAGGATGTAGTGGCCCGGTCCCGGCTCGGCACCCGTCGCGAGGTACTCGTCGACGTAGAGGGACATGAGCGACAGGACGCCGTCAGCCGCCGCCACGTCGAGGTGGCAGCCCTCACCGCTGTGCTCACGCCCGACGAGCGCCGCCAGGATCGAGGTGACGGCGTGCATGCCGCCACCCGCCGAGTCGGCGACGGTCGCGCCCGGGATCGGCGGGCCGCCGTCGGCGCGGCGGCCGCTGCAGTGCAGGAACCCGCCGACGGCGAGGTAGTTGAGGTCGTGGCCCGCCCACTGCGCGTGGGGGCCGTCCTGGCCGTACCCGCTCGTCGAGCAGTACACGATCGCGGGGTTGCGGTCGCGCACGGTGTCGTAGCCGATCCCGAGGCGGTCGACGACGCCGGGGCGGAAGCTCTCGATCAAGACGTCGGCGTCCTCGGCGAGGCGCAGGAACGCCTCGCGGCCACCGTCGGACTTCATGTCGACGTGGATGCGCAGCAGGCCGCGGCCGCCGCTGTACGCGTACGCCGGCGGCGTGATCTGGACGCCGCTGCGGGGCATGGGCGCGACCTTGACCACCGTCGCGCCGAAGTCGGCGAGCGCACGTGACGCGCGCACGGCAGGGCCGACGCTGGCGAGGTCGAGGACGACGATGCCGTCGAGCGGCGCCCCGGTGCCCATGCTCAGAAGTTCTTCGGCAGGCCGAGCTTGCGGCGGGCGATGATGTTCTTCTGCACCTCCGACGTGCCGCCGCCGATCGTGTCGAGCGTCGTGTACCGGTACGTCGACTCGGCGCGTCCGGCCATCGGCGCCACCTCGGTGCCGACGCGGAGCTGGGTGGCAGGCCCGCCGAGGTCCATCGACGCGTCGGCGAGGCGCTTGGACAGCTCGGTCGCGAAGAGCTTGTAGCCCGACGCCTGCGCCGTCGGCGGCTTGGCGCCGACGCTCTTGGCGGCAGCCACGAAGCGGAGCCCGAGCACACGCGCGACCTCGGCCTCGGTCGTGAGGCGCGCGATGCGGCGCCGCACCTCGGGGTCGTCCTTGAGCGGTTTGCCGTCGCGGGTCGCGGTCTCGACGTAGTCGACGAGGAGGTCGAGGCGGGCCTGGATCGGCGAGAACGTGAACATCGTGAAGCGCTCGAGGTCGAGCGCCTCGCTGATGTACTGGAAGCCGTGGTTGAGCTCGCCGACGACGTGGCTGTCGGGCACGAACACGTCGTCGAAGACGACCTCGTTGGTGCGCTCGTCGCCCATCGTCCAGATGGCGTTCACGGTGAGGCCGGGGTGGTCCATCGGCACGAGGAAGAGCGTGATGCCGTGGTGCTTGGGCGCGTCGGGGTCGGTGCGCGCCCCGACCCAGTACCAGTCGGCGAAGTGCGCCGACGTCGTCCAGATCTTCGTGCCGTTCAGCGTCCAGCCGCCCTCGGTCTTGACCGCCTTGAGCTGCATGGCGGCCGCGTCGCTGCCGGCGTCGGGCTCGCTGTAGCCGACGGCGAACTCGATGTCGGCGTTGAGGATCTTGGGCAGGAACTCGTCCTTGAGCTCCTCGGAGCCGTGGCGGATCAGGGTCTTGCCGATGATGCCGACGCCCTTGCCGATCTGGGGTGCGCCACGGCGGGCGAGCGCCTCGTTCAGGAGGTACTCGTAGACACCGGAGCCCTCCTGGCCGCCGCGGTCGGCGGGCCACGTGATCCCGAGCCAGCCCTGCGCCGCGAGCTTCTTCATGAACGCGCGCCGCTCGGGCGTGTCGGAGATCTGGGCCATGTTCTCCCGGGTGGGGTCCATGACCTCGGGGTCGGCGTTCGCGTCGAGGAACGCCTCGACCTCTGCGAGGAACTCGCGCTCGTCCTCGGTGAACTCGAAGTCCATGCGGCCTCGCTCGAAACAGGGTGTGATCCTTGCGCCGCATCATATCTGACGACCCGTCAGATTCTGCAAGGGGCGGCCTGCGGTGGGACACTCGGGCCGGTGGCAGCCGGCAGGGCAACGGTGGTGGCGAGGAGCGCGTGTGGCGGCGAGGGCGATCACGATCGAGGAGCGGCGTGCCCGCGTGGCGCAACGTCACCACCTGGCGCCCGCGGCACGCAGCGACGACGTCGCCCGGATCGCCGACGGCGTGGTCGCGTTGCACTCGTCCGATCCGGTCAGCGTGTATCTGAGCGCGGCGGCGCGCATGGCGGCTCCGTCGATCGACGCCGTGTCGGACGCGCTGTACGCAGACCGCAGCGTCGTGCGCCTGCACGCGATGCGGCGCACGCTGTGGGTGGCGAGCCCCGACGTCGCCCGCATGGCGCACGCCGCCGCGACCGTGAAGCTCGTCGCGCCCGAAAGGCGCCGTCTCGTCAAACTCCTCGAGGACAACGGGGTCGACGACGGTGAGGCGTGGATCGCGGCAGCCGCTCCCAGGATCCTCGACCTGCTCGACGCTGCCGGCGAGGCGACCACGCGGGAGATCGGGGAGTCGCTGCCGGACCTGCGCCACCCGATCGCGCTTGCACCGGGCAAGAAGTACGACCAGACCGTGTCGGCGCATACACGGATGCTCACACTGCTCGGCTTCGAAGGCGACGTCATCCGCACGCGGCCGGTCGGGACCTGGGTGAGCGGGCAGTACCGCTGGGCGCACGCCACCCGCTGGATGCCCGACGGCCGCGGCCTCGACGGCGACGACGCGCGTGCGGCCGCCGCGGGCCTGGCACGGCGCTGGCTGCGCGCGTTCGGGCCCGCCACCGAGGCGGACCTGCAGTGGTGGACGGGCTGGACCGCGCGGACCACACGCGCGGCACTCGACGACGCGGGCGCGGTCGCGGTCAGCGTCGACGGCGGCGACGCATGGGTGGGTGGCGACGACGCCGACGCGGTGTCCACCGACGCCGAATGGGTCGCCTTCCTGCCCGGCCTCGACCCCGCGACGATGGGCTGGAAGGAGCGGTCGTGGTACCTCGACCGCGCCCACGCGAACCGGCTCTTCGACCGCAACGGCAACGGCGGCCCCGCGGTCTGGGTCGACGGCCGCATCGTGGGATCGTGGATGCAGCGTCCTGACGGCGAGATCGCCTACACCCTCTTCACGAAGCTGCCGCGGCAGCGGGCCGCAGAGGTGGAGGCGGCAGCAGCCGATCTGCAGGCCCTCCTCGGCGATACCCGCGTGAGCGTGAGGTTCCCGCCGCCCGTCGCCGCCGAGCTCCTCGCCTGAGGCGTCTACATTGCGTGGCCATGAAGCTGGGTGAGACCGCGAATCCCGACCGCGAGCGATGGGGCAAGCCGCTCGAGGGTGTGCGCATCCTCGCGGTCGAGCAGATGCAGGCGCTGCCGTATGCGACCCAGCTCATGGCGCACATGGGCGCCGACGTCGTCAAGGTCGAGCACCCCGTGCACGGCGAGTCGGGTCGTGCCTCGCGCCCCGCCGTGCACGACACCGACGGCCGCGACGTCGGTGCCACCTACCTGCGCAACAACCTCGGCAAGCGCTCTGTCGGCATCGACCTCAAGGACCCCGAGGGAAAGGCGCTCCTCGAACGTCTCGTGCCGCACTTCGACGTGGTGGGCGAGAACTTCAAGCCCGGCACCTTCGACCGCCTCGGCCTCGGCTACGACCGCCTCAGCGCTCTGCACCCCGGCGTGATCCTCGTGTCGGTGAGCGGCTTCGGCAACCTCGCCGGCTCGCCCTACCGCGACTGGCCCGCCTACGCCCCGATCCCCGAGGCGATGGCAGGTCTCTACGAGATGGCGCGCACCGGCGACGACCCACCGCGTCCCCTCGTGGCGGGTGCGCTCGGCGACATCGGCAGCGCGCTCTTCGCCGTCATCGGCACGCTCGCGGCGCTGCATCACCGCGAGCGCACCGGGCTCGGCCAGCACGTCGACGTCGCGATGTTCGACGCCATGGTCGCGATCGCCGACATCGTCCCGTTCCTGTGGTCGATCGGGTCGGCGCCCTACACCGCCGGTGGCAGCGGCCTCGGCATCATCGAGGGCTACCGCGCGTCGGACGGGTGGTTCGTGATCGAGGTCATCCGCGAGCACCAGTTCGCGGCCCTCGCCGAGCTGATCGGCGAACGCGGCTGGATCGACGACGAACGCTTCGCCACGCGTGCCGGTTGGGACGAGCACCGCGCCGAGATCCGCTCTGCGATCGAGCGCTGGTCGGCAGGCATGACCAAGCTCGAGGCGTGCCGCGCCCTGTGCGCGGTGGGAGTCGCGGCCGGCCCGTCGAACACCGCCGCCGACCTCGCCGCCGACCCACATGTCGCGTCCCACGACATGCTCTTGGAGGTGGCGCGCCCCGACGGCGGCGACGACCTCCTCGTCGTCGGCAACCCCGTCAAGATGAGCCGCGTGTCCGAAGGCCCGGTCCGCCGGTGGCCCTGCCTCGGCGCCGACACCGACGACGTCCTCGGTGGCCTGCTCGGCATCGACGCCGACGAACTGGCACGCTTGCGCTCAGGCGGGGTGATCGTCTGACCCCGTCGCCCGCGTGGGAGCCGCGGCGAGATGGGTTTGCGCATCGCGTTCACGATCAGCGGCGCCGTGTCCCTCGGTGCCTACGAGGCAGGCGTGCTGGCGGCACTGGTCGCCGGACTCCAGCCCGTCTGTGACGGCGACGATCCTCCGGTCTGCGTCGACGTGCTCGGCGGCGCGTCGGCGGGCTCGATCTGCTCGCTGCTGGCCGCGTGGTGCCTGAGCGCCGGCCTCGATCCGGTGCAGGTGTTGCGCGAAGCCTGGGTCGAGCAGGCCGACATGGCGTCGCTGCGCCGCGGAGCGCAGGGGGCGCCGCTCAACGTCGAGGCGCTCGAGGCGATTGCGCGCAAGGTCGTCATGCCGCCGCCGGGCGCGATCGGCCGCAACCGGCAGCGGCGCCCGATCAGGCTGCGCATGGCTCTGACGCCGCTGCGCGGCCTGCAGTACAGGATCCGCAGCCTCGAGTCCCCGCCGGGTCGGGACGATGGGCACGACGCCGTGACGGCAGTGACCTTCGTCGACTGGTGCGACTTCGAGATCGGCCCCGACACCACCGTCGACGACCTGCTCGCCGCGTCGGGGCCCGTCGACGCCGCGCTGGCATCGGCGTCCAACGCGTGGGCCTTCCCGCCCCGCTGGCTCGACCGTGGCGACGTCGCAGCCGACTACGTGGCGAACGGGATCACGAACCTGCCCGAGACCGGGGGCCTGTGGTTCACCGACGGCGGCACCGTCGACAACGAACCGATCGGCCGCACCCTGGAGGTGGTGGCCGACGTGGACTCCGACCTCTACGAGTCCGACAGCCCCGACGACCGCCGGCTGCTCGTCCTCGTCCACCCGCACCCGAGTGCGACGTCGCCCGCCGAGGACTGGGCGTGGGCCGATGCCGGCGACGAGCCGCGGTGGCTGAGCGGTGCCTTGCGCGCCCTGCAGATCCTGACGAGCCAGAGCGTCCACGACGACCTGCGCCGCCTCGAGAAGGTGAACGGCCGGCTGCGCTGGCTCGACAGGTTCACCGACGCGATCGCGCCCGTGCTCGACGACCTCGACGACGGCGACCGGACGGCCGTGACCACCGCCCTCGCCGGCGTGCTCGACGCCATCGACAGCGACCGAGCCCGCCTGCACCCGACGCGTGAGGCCGGCGCGGGACCCAAGCGCAGCGCTTCCGGTGACGCGACACCCGACGTCGCCACGCTCCTCAGGCGGATCGTGGCCCGCATCGGAGGGCTGCGCGGCAAGCGCGAGGTGCTCGTCGACGTGATCTCGCCGCGTCTCGTCGACTCGAGCACACCGGTGGAAGGGCTGCTCGGCGGCGAGATCCTCGTGCGCTTCGGCGGCTTCCTCGATCACGAGCTGCGGCTCAACGACTTCCGCCTCGGCTACGAGAGCTCCCTCGTCTGGCTGCGCAGCGGCGCGCTGGAACGCCACGGGGTGCCGGCCGCTGTCGCCGCCACCGTCCTCGAGGCCGCCGAGGCGGCCCTCGCCCCGGCCGAGCGTGTCGACCTCGAGGAGTTCCGCCGCATCGGCGAGACAAGGGTCCGGGACCTGCCCGTGCGCGCCAAGTACGAGCTCGCACGCGTCCTCGCGCACCTCAGCGCCGTCATCCTCCGCGACCTCGGGGACGAGTAGGCACCCGACCCGGCTGCGAACGCCGTTCCCGTGGCAGAATCTGACGACTCGTCAGGTATTGCCGCCGCACCCGAGGGATCTGCATGCGAGGAATCGTCAGCGCAGCCGGATACGTCCCCTACAACCGGCTCCAGCGCGCCCGGATCACCGAGGTCGTCGGCAGCGGCGGTGGTCGCGGGGCACGGTCGGTCGCTTCCTACGACGAGGACACGACCACGATGGGCTTCGAGGCGGGGCGCCTCGCCCTCGCGTCCGCACCGCAGGACGTCACCGTCGAGTCGCTGTGGTTCGCGACCGCCGAGCCGGCATACGCGGAGAAGACCAACGCCAGCGCGATGGCGGCCGCACTCCGCCTCGACTCTTCCACCGCAGCCCTCGACATGTGCGGCGCCCCCCGCTGCGGGCCGGGAGCGCTGCGGGCAGCACTCGAAGGCGCCGGCACGACGCTCGTCGTCAGTGCAGGTGTGCGCACGGGCCTGCCGTCGGGTCCCGACGAGTCCGGTGGTGGCGACGGCGCCGCCGCGGTGCTCGTCGGCGACGGCGACGTCGTCGCCGAGTACCTCGGCGGGGCGTCGGTGACCGAGGAGTTCCTCGACCGCTGGCGGGCGCCGGGAGAGGCGGCCTCGCACCAGTGGGAGGAGCGCTTCGGCGAGGCACGCTACGTGCCCGTCGGCGAGCAGGCGTGGACGAACGCACTCAAGGCCGCCGGCGTGAGCGCCGCCGACGTCGGCCGCGTCGTCGTGACCGGCGTCCATCCGCGTGCGGTGAAGTCGCTCGTACGCCGTCTCGGCGTCGATCCCTCCGCGGTCGCGCCCGACCTCTCCGACACCGTCGGCAACACCGGAGCGGCGCACGCGGCGTTGTGTCTCACCGCCGTGCTCGAAGACGCCGGGGCGGGTCAGGTCGTAGCGGTCGTCAACCTCGCCGACGGAGCCGACGTCGTCGTCCTCCGCACCACCGACCGCATCGGCGCCTGGTCACCCGCGCGCAGTGTGGAGGCGCAGGTCGCCGCCGGTGACGACTCGCTGGCATACGCCAAGTTCCTGTCATGGCGCGGGATGCTCGACGTCCAGCCCCCGAACCGGCCCGAGCCCGCTCGGTACTCCGCACCGGCGGCGGCACGCAACGAGGACTGGAAGTTCGGCTTCGTCGGCAGCCGTGACAGGGCCAGCGGTGCGCTGCACCTGCCACCGCAGCGGGTGTCGTGGAAGGGCGGCGCCGTCGACGACATGGACCCCGCACCGATGGCGGCGACACCGGCCACCATCGTCACGTTCACCGTCGACCGCCTCGCGTACTCACCGAGTCCGCCGGTCGTGTTCGCGGTCTGCGACTTCGACGGCGGCGGCCGCCTGCCGCTCGAGCTCACCGACGTCGACCCGGCCACGGTCGCGATCGGCGACCGCGTCGAGCTCACGTTCCGGCGCCTCACGACATCGGCTGACGGCGTCCACAACTACTTCTGGAAGGCACGGCCGCTGCCGGGCGGGGGAGAGGACTCCTGATGGGCTCACACGGGATCAGGGACCGCGTCGCGATCGTGGGGATGGGCTGCACCCGCTTCGGCGAGCTCTGGGACCTCGGTGTCGACGACCTCCTCGTCGACGCCGCGCAGGCCACGTTCGCCTCCACCGGAGCTACCCCCGACGACGTCGACGCGTACTGGTTCTCGACGGCGCAGTCGGGGATGAGCGGCATCACCCTCGCGGCGCCGCTCAAGCTCGAGGGCAAGCCCGTGACGCGGGTCGAGAACTACTGCTGCTCGGGCTCGGAGGCGCTGCGCAACGCCGCCTACGCGGTTGCGTCGGGTGCGTACGACGTGGCGATGGCGATCGGGGTCGAGAAGGTCAAGGACGCCGGCTACGCAGGGCTCAACGCGTTCCCGATCCCCAACGACGGCACCGGCCGCACGCTCACGGCGGCGGCGATGTTCAGCCTCGTGGCACCCGCGTACGCACGCAAGTACGGCGTCGACGAGGACGAGCTCAAGGACGTCCTCGCCCGCATCGCGTCCAAGAACCACTTCAACGGTGCCCGCAACCCGCTCGCGCAGTTCCGCAAGGAGATGGACAAGGACAAGATCTGCGCGATGCCCGCGGTGGCGGGGCGCCTTGGCGTGTTCGACTGCGCCGGCGTCGCCGACGGCGCCGCGGCGGCGATCGTGTGCCGTGCCGAGGACGCACACCGCTACAACGACAAGCCCCTGTACGTGAAGGGCCTCAGCTTCGTGGCGGGCAACGGGTCGCCCCAGCAGGACCCCGACTACGACTACACGACTTTCCCCGAGGTCGTCGCGTCCGCTGCTGACGCGTACGCGCAGGCGGGTGTCACCGATCCCCGCAGCCAGATCGCGATGGCCGAGGTGCACGACTGCTTCACGCCGACCGAGCTCGTCCTCATGGAGGACCTCGGGTTCTGCGATCGCGGCACGGCGTGGAAGGAGGTCGTCGCCGGGACGTTCGCACTCGACGGCGACCTGCCCGTCAACCCCGACGGCGGACTCAAGAGCTTCGGCCACCCCGTGGGTGCTTCGGGCCTGCGGATGCTGTTCGAGTGCTGGCTGCAGATGCGGGGCGAGGCGCCTCCGGAGCGCCGCATCGGCACCGCCGGCCGTGGCCTCGCGATGACCCAGAACCTCGGCGGCTACCCGGGCGAGATGGTGAGCTTCGTCTCGGTCCTCGGCACCGACGTTGGATGACGATCCGGCCACCTGGCCGACGTTGGATGACCAGAGGCGCGCTTTTCGGCCCTCTCGTTATCCAACCCCTCTAGGTGGCTGGTCTGTTATCCAAGCTCGTGTACTCGATGGCGGTGTAGCGCTCGAGGTCGAGGTCGTCGGCCCAGTGGCCGCGGGGAAGCCCCGCCTTGCGCCACAGGGCGGCGACGAAATCCACCGGCTCGGGCAGCATCGCCCACACGGACGGCAGGAACGTCGCACGTCCGCGCGGGTGCGTGACAACGAGGCCGTCGTGTCCAGGGCGCAGCGCTGCCGTGAGCTCGTCGAGGCCGCCGACCTCGATCGGCTCGAAACCGCCGAGCTCGCTCACCTTCACCGACATGTGCGCCAGGTCGTCAGCAGTGACGGCGGGAAGCCGCGGGTCCTCGAACGCGGCGGCGTAGGCATGGCGGGCGACATCGACGACGAGCGGTCCGCGCGGTGTGAGCGAGCCGACGCAGCCGAGCAGGGCACCGTCGCGCTCGAGCGTCACGAACGACCCTGACCGCCGGCTCAACCGCGCCGGATGGACGCCCGCGTCAGGTTCCCACCTGCCCTCCGCGTCCACACCACGGCGCACCGCCTCGAACGCGACAGCGCACAGCACGGCCTCGTCGTCCCCCGGTGTGAGCTCCCACGCCCCGTAGCCGACGACACGGCCGCGTGGGCCAGTCGTGTCGCCGGAGTTGCGCAGATCGAGCAGGTGCACGTCGAGGCCGCGCTCGCGCGCCACGCGGAGGAGGCCGCGCAGCGGATGCGCGCCGCAGGCGTCCGCGTCCGCGATGAGCTCCGGCTCGCGGGCGCAGACGGCGTCCGCTGTGCGCCGGTCACGCGACGTCGCGGTCGCGTGGTCCAGGTAGTGGCTCAGGTCGGTGCTCAGGACCACGAGCGTCTCCGGGCCGTCCCACGCCGCATCGAGGACCCCGGCGACCTCGGTGTCGGTGGCGTCCCCCACCAGGACCGGCACGACCGTGAACCGGCCGAGGCTGCGCTGGAGGAACGGCAGCTGCACCTCGATGCAGTGCTCTTCGGCGTGAGCGGAGTCGTCGACGTGGACCGCCGGCAGCGCGGCGAGGCGGTCGACGGCGCCACGGTCGACGGCGACCGCGGCCAGCGGTGTCTCGAACGCGTCGACGCTC
>JAIBAC010000285.1 GCA_019695375.1 Acidimicrobiia bacterium | reverse complement strand
GCGCGGATTTGATATGGTGGGCCTCCACCCACCCAACCCACCCGTCCGCGGGTCCTTGATCCGTGGACGAGTCGGGGCCGGCCGGATACACCGGGTACCCACCCACCCGGACGCCGGCACCAGGCAGGGACCGCCGGACCCCACCCCCGGCGGTCCCTGCTGGTCCCGCCCCGCGGCCCGCGGCCACCGGGGCCGGAGGTGACCGAGCGTCTCGTCGTCGTCGGCGGGGACGCGGCGGGAATGAGCGCCGCCAGTCAGGCCAGACGCCTGCTGGGCCGCGATGACCTCGCGATCACCGCGTTCGAGCGCGGTGAGCACACGTCGTACTCGGCGTGCGGCATCCCCTACTTCGTGGGGGGCGACGTGCGGCCTCTCGAACGCCTGGTGGTGCGAACGCCCGCGGAGTTCCGCGACCTCTACGACATCGACGTGCGCACCCGTCACGAGGTGGTCGAGATCGACACCAGGACGGCGCGGGTGCGTGTCCGCGACCTCGATGCAGGATCCGAGAAGTGGCAGGCATACAGCCACCTGGTAGTGGCGACTGGTGCGACACCGAAACGTCCGCAGTGGCCCGGTATCGATGCGGACGGCGTGTTCGGCGTCCAGACCCTCGGCGACGGCGTCGCTCTCGACGCTCTTCTCACCGAAGGGGCGTGCAGGAGCGCGGTCGTCGTCGGCGGTGGCTACATCGGCCTCGAGATGGCGGAGGCGCTGGTCCGCCGCGGCGTCCCCCGGGTGACCCTCGTCGAGAGAGACGAGGAGCCGATGCCGACCCTCGACCCCGACATGGGCGCCCTGGTCCGTACGGCGCTCGAGGACGTCGGGGTGGCGGTGAGGACGTCGACCATCGTGGACGCGATCGAGACCGACTCCACGGGTCGGGTGCGTGCGGTCGCTGCGGGACAGGACTCGATCGCCGCCGACGTCGTCGTGCTCGGACTCGGTGTCAGGCCCGCGAGTGCTCTCGCCGAAGCAGCCGGGATCGAGGTCGGTCCCACAGGCGGGATCCGCACCGATCGTCGTATGCGCACGTCGGCTGAGGGCGTCTGGGCGGCCGGCGACTGCGTCGAGGTGTTCCACCGCGTCAGCCGCGGGCCTGCGGCAGTCGCGCTCGGCACCCATGCCAACAAGCAGGGTCGTGTGGTCGGGATCAACGTGGGTGGCGGCTATGCGACGTTCCCCGGCGTGGTCGGCACCGCCATCTCCAAGATCTGCGAGCACGAGGTGTCACGGACCGGGCTGACCGTGGCCGAGGCAGGCGCCGCCGGCTTCGAGACCGTCGCGGTGGTCGTCGAGTCGACGACACGTGCCGGGTACTTCCCGGGAAGCGAGCCCATGCGCATCAAGCTCGTCGCCGAGCGCGGGAGTGGCCGGCTCCTGGGTGCTCAGATCGTCGGACGCGCGGGTTCGGCCAAACGCATCGACGCACTCGCGGTCGCACTGTGGAACGGGATGTCGGTCGGAGAGATCGAAGGCCTCGACCTCTCCTACGCACCGCCGTTCGCGCCGGTCTGGGACCCGGTCCTCATCGCGGCGCTCGAGGCGCACGGCGCGGTCTCCGCCCCGGGGCGCTAGCGCACGCGGTCGACGACGTACCGCGCGAGCCGCTCGAGCGCCGACCTCGCGGCGCTGTCGCCACCGTCGTCGAGCGACGCGAGGAGCGCGTCGCAGCGTGCGAGCCGTTCGGACGCGACCGCGAGCGCGTCGTCGACGCCGCCGGCGGCGACGATGCGATCGATCGCGTCCTCGACCTGGGCCTCGGTCGGAGTGGCGGCGAGCAGCTTGCGCAGCACGTCGTCGTCGTCGGCTGCGAGCGCGAACAGGGTCGGCAGCGTGTAGACGCCGCCCACGAGATCGATCCCGCGGCGCTTGCCGGTGTCGCGCTCGTCGCCGACGAGATCGAGGACGTCGTCGACGATCTGGAACACGTTGCCGAGCTCGGTGCCGTACTCCGCGGCGAGCACGATCGCGGTGTCGCTGCCGCCGCCGACCATCGCGCCGAGCTTGCACGCCGCGGCCATCAACGACGCGGTCTTCCCGCCGATCACGTCCATGTACGCGTCGGTGCCGGCGTCGTGGTCGTGCAGCAGCTCGAGCTCGCGCACCTCGCCCTCGACGAGACGGCCGATCGTCCACGCGAGCACCTCGGCGGGAGCCGCCCCGAGCCCCGCAGCCAGCCGCGACGCCTGCGCGAGCAGGAAGTCACCTGCGAGCACCGCGACGACGTTCGACCAGTGGGCGTTGACCGACGGGGCGCCGCGACGTGTGGCGGCCGCGTCGACGACGTCGTCGTGGTAGAGGCTGCCGATGTGGACCAGCTCGCACGCGGCTGCCGCGTCGACGACGGCGGCGCTCGTGGGATCGGTCTCGCCCACGAGCGACGCGAACAGGGCCGTGAGCGCCGGACGGACGCGCTTGCCACCGGCGTCGAGGAGATGCGAGGCGGCAGCGTCGAGAAGGTGGGGACCTGCTGACACGGCGTCGTGCAGCCGCACCTCGACGAGGTCAAGGGTGACGGCGAGGTCCGCGTAGCCTGCGACCTGAGCCACGGCCGCGGCACTCTCCGGGCGCGTCGCCGAGGTCATCGCCACAGGGTACGTACGGCCCTGCAGACGGGTCAATCGATGCCGGATCCTAGGATCGGCCATGATGTTCGACCCCGCTGCAGTGGAGCTGCCTGCTCTGGAAGCACCCGTGCTCGTGGTCGCCCTGCGCGGCTGGGTGGACGCGGGGCGGTGCGGGCAGGGGGTGCTCTCGTACCTCGCCGACCACCTCGACGCGCCCGTGGACGTGGCGTCGCTGGACATCTCGGGGCTCGCCGACCTGTTGCACGATCGTCCCGAGATCCGCGTCGTGGACGGTCAGGTGACCTCGCTCGCATGGCCGAGCATCGATGTCGTGGCCGGCCGCGCGGGCCGCGACGTGCTCACCGTGAGCGGGCCCGAGCCCGCCCGCGGGTGGCGTTCCCTCGTCGACGCCCTCGTCGAGCTCGCGCTGCGCGCCGGAGTCGTCGAGTCGTACTGCATCGGCGGCATCCCCGCAGGGGTGACCCACCACGAGGACGTCCGGGTGCTCGCGAGCGCGACCGACGCGGCGCTCGCGGCGCGCCTTGGCGACCTGCGGCCCGACTACCACGGCCCGACCGGGTTGCAGACGTGCCTGCAGGCGGCGCTCGCCGCGCGCGGCATCCCGTGCCTGGCGCTGGGCGCGGAGCTGCCGCCGTACGTGGCGGCCACGCCGTCACCGCCCGCCGTCGCGGCCGCGCTCTCGCGGCTGCGGCGTCTTGCAGACGTCAAGGTCGACGTCGCAGGCCTGGATGCCGAGGCCGACGCGTACATCGCAGCAGTCGAGGCCCGTCTTGCAGCGCGGCCCGACCTCGCCGAGCTGGT
>JAIBAC010000284.1 GCA_019695375.1 Acidimicrobiia bacterium | reverse complement strand
GTGGCCCTGTGTGGACACTGCCAGCTCGGCCCCGTGCTCGTGTGCCGCGACGGACCCGTGTTCACCTACGAAGTGGCGGCGCCGCTCATGAGAGCGAGAGAGCTGTGAGCACGAAGCGCAAGCCGTCGCTCGCGGTGTGGAAGTTCGCGTCCTGCGACGGCTGCCAGCTCACGCTGCTCGACTGTGAGGACGAGCTCCTCGACGTCGCCGGCGCCGTCGACATCGCCTACTTCCTCGAAGCCACGAGCGCCACCGCCGCGGGGCCCTACGACCTCTCGCTCGTGGAGGGCTCGGTCACGACACCCGAGGACGCGGTGCGCATCCGTGAGATCCGCGAGAAGTCGAGGTTCCTCGTCACGATCGGGGCGTGCGCCACCGCCGGCGGCATCCAGGCGCTGCGCAACTTCGCGGACGTCAGCGAGTTCCTCGCGATCGTGTACGCGCAGCCGCAGTTCATCTCGACGCTGGGCACCTCGACGCCGATCGCGTCGCACGTCGAGGTCGACCTCGAGGTGCGCGGCTGCCCGATCACCAAGGCGCAGCTGCTCGAGGTGATCACAGCGTTCCTCGCGGGCCGGCGCCCGAACCTGCCCGCCCACAGCGTCTGCGTCGAGTGCAAGGCGGCGGGCAACCCGTGCGTGATCGTCGCCGATGGCGTGGCTTGTCTCGGCCCGGTGACCCACGCCGGCTGCGGGGCGCTCTGTCCCGGTTACCGCCGCGGCTGTTACGGCTGCTTCGGCCCCATGGAGACGCCGAACATGGACGCGCTCGAGGCGCTGTTGCAGGATCTCGGCATGAGCGGCGCAGACACCCGACGGATGTTCCACACGTTCAACGCGTGGGCCGAACCGTTCCGGCGAGTGGGGCGCCGAGGAGCGGCGACCGGGAGGGGGCAGCGGTGACGCACCGGGCGCCGGCGGGGCGCACGATGAAGGTCGACGGGCTCGCCCGCGTCGAGGGCGAGGGTGCCCTCTACGTCGAGACCGACGGCGACGAGGTCGTCGACGTGCAGCTCAGGATCTACGAGCCACCCCGGTTCTTCGAGGCGTTCCTGCGGGGCCGCTCCTACACCGAACCGCCCGACATCACCGCCCGCGTGTGCGGCATCTGTCCCGTCGCCTACCAGTTGAGCGCGTGTGCCGCGATCGAGGACGCGTGCGGTGCCGTGGTGGACGCGCCGCTCGTGGACCTGCGCCGCCTCCTCTACTGCGGCGAGTGGATCGAGAGCCATACCCTCCACATCTACCTCCTCCACGCACCGGACTTCCTCGGCTACCCCGGCGCCGTCGAGCTCGCCCGTGACGCACGCGAGGTCGTCGAGAAGGGCCTGAAGCTCAAGAAGGTGGGCAACGACCTCGTGGAGCGCATCGGCGGCCGTGCGGTGCACCCCGTCAACGTGAAGGTGGGCGGCTTCTACCGCACGCCCTCGCGGCGGGAGCTGCGCACTCTGCGCGACCCGCTGTTGAGGGCCCGAGATCTCGCCGCTGAGACCGTCGCGCTCGTGAGCGGCTTCGACTTCCCCGACCTCGAGCACGAGCACCCCTACGTGGCGCTGCACTCCGGCGACGAGTACGCCGTGATCGGCGGCCGCCTGCGCTCGTCCACCGGCATCGACGCCGACGTGTCGAGCTTCGCCGACCACGTCGTCGAGGAGCAGGTGCCCCACTCGACGGCGCTGCACGCCCACCTGCGCGACGGCGCCCACTACCTCGTCGGCCCGCTCGCCCGCTTCGAGCTCGGCGGCGACCTGCTGTGCGAATCCGCCCGCGAGGCCGCCGCGGCAGCGGGTGTGCGGCCCGGCTGCCGCAACCCCTACCAGAGCATCGTCGTGCGTGCCGTCGAGGTCCTGCACGCGTGTGAGACCGCGATCGATCTCGTGGACGCGTACGAGGAACCCGAGCGGCCCGCGGTGGCGGTCGAGCCACGCGCCGGCGTGGGCCACGGCGCGACCGAGGCGCCCCGCGGGCTGCTCTACCACCGCTACGAGATCGACGACGACGGCACGATCCTCGACGCGGTCATGGTTCCACCGACCGCTCAGAACCAGCCCGCGATCGAGCACGACCTCTTCCACGTCGTCGAGCGCTCGATCGGCATGGCCGAGGACGATCTGCGCCACCTCTGCGAGCAGACCATCCGCAACTACGACCCGTGCATCTCGTGCTCGACGCACTTCCTCGACATGACCGTCGTCGACCGCGCAACCGGAGTCGTGCCGTGACCGCCGTGGACGCGTCGACGCTGCGGGGCCGCTGGGTGGCGTCCTGCGCGGCAGGCGAGGTCGTCGGCATCACCGCCGCGGCAGCGCTCGCCGTCGGCGCACGCGTGGCGGTGGGCGAACCCCACGACGTCGCCACCGCCGTGGTCGTGATCGTGGCCGCCGTCGCCGGCGGGGTCGTGGAGGGGGTGGCGGTCGGCTGGTTCCAGTGGGTGGTGCTACGCCGCAGTGTCCCCTCGGTGCCCGCGCGTGCGTGGATCGGGGCGACGGCCGCGGTGGCGGTGCTCTTCTGGTTCCTGGCGACGACCGCGGTCACGGTCGTGTCGCTCGCCGGCGGGGACGCGGGCGCGGCGACCGCAGGCGACGGAGTGGGGCCGCCGCTCCTGGTCGTGGTCGCGGCAGGCGCTGCAGGTGGCGCCGTCGCCGGCGCAGCCTTTGGCATCGCCCAGTGGCTCGTGCTGCGTCGTCACGCCCGGCCAGCGGGCGGCTGGATCGCTGCGAACGCGATCGGATGGGCGGTCGCGCTCGGCTGGATCATGCTTGCGGCGTCGCTGCCCGACGCGGCGACGCCGCTGCCGGTCGTCGTCGCCGGCGGTGCCGTCGGTGGGCTGGCGGCAGGCATCTCGGTCGGTCTCGTCACGGGCTGGTGGTTCGAAAAGCTGGCACCGCTGCGGACGGGTCGGCGCGTGGTGATCGGGATCGGCAACGCGTTCCGCGGCGACGACGGCGTCGGCCCTGCGGTCGTGGCCGATCTCGCTGGCCGTGTCGACGACGAGGTGACCCTCCTCGAGCTCGACGGCGAGCCGGCCCGCGTCGTCGACGCGTGGCGTGGTGCCACGTTGGCGGTGGTGGTCGACGCGATGAGCTCCGGTGAGGCGCCCGGCACCGTCCGCCGCTTCGAGGTGGGGGCCGGCAAGCGCCTGCCTGGAGCGTCAGGTACCAGCAGCCACTCGCTCGGAGTCGCCGAGGCAGTCGATCTCGGCACCGCGCTCGGAGCGATGCCGGACGAGCTGGTCGTGTACGCGGTCGAGGCCGCCGACTTCGGCGAGGGCATGGGCCTATCGGTGCCGGTCGACTCCGCCCGCACGGATGTCATGGCCGCCGTCCTGGACGAGCTGGGAGGACACTGACCATGTGCACGTCGTGTGTGGGACGCGTCGTCGAGATCGACGCCGGGG
>JAIBAC010000283.1 GCA_019695375.1 Acidimicrobiia bacterium | reverse complement strand
GGCCTGATCCGACAGGGCCGACGCGAGGGCGGCGGTCTCGTCGGTCCGGCGGGCTTCGGCGACGGCCGCGGCTGCCGCGTCGCGCGCCTCGGTGACGCGTCCGAGCCCGAGGAGCACCTCCGCGCGTCCGCGCACGGCCCCGAGGCCCGAGCGACGGGCGAAGGCGTCGAGGGCGGCGTCGAGCATGCCGCCGCGCTCGAGCGCGCGGGCGAGTCCGAGCAGAGCTGTCTCTCCCGACCCGAGGGCGATGGCCCGTTCGAACGCCGTGGCAGCAGAGTCCACGTGACCGAGGTGGAGCAGGGCATCGCCCTCGGACGTGCGCAGGCGTGCCTCGGTGGCGACGCCGGGGCCGAGACGGACCGCCGACTCGACGAGGTCGAGCGCGACCGCGGGGTTGCCCGTGTGCAGTGCGATCTCCGCCGCGTCAGCCGCGAGCGCCACGGCATCATCGGCCGATCCGTCACCGGGAGTGGCGGCGGCGAGGGCATGAGGTGCCACCTCGGTCGCGTCGGCACCGAGCAGGGAGAGGAGCCCTGCCATCGCCGCGTGCAGCCGGCGGAGTTCGGTGCGAGGGGTCGACGCGATGACGGCCTCGTGCACGGTCGGGTTCGGGAACACCACGAGGCCGTGTGCGTCGAGGTCGATCATCCCCTCGCGCAGGAGCTCGTCGAGGGCTTCGCCGGCATCGGGGTCGAGTCCCGCCACGAGCGCGCACAGCCGTGGGCTCGGCGCTGCGTCGGCGATCGCGGCCGCCTGCACGAAAGCGAGCGCGTCGGGGCTCAGGCGTTCGACGCGCCTCAGCACGAGGAGTCCGAGCGTGGGTACCGGAAGGCCACCGTCGGTTCGCTCGCGGCTGTGCGCGGACGTGAGCTCGATCAGGTAGCGGGCGTTGCCGCCTGCCCGTTCCACGATGGCGGCGACCGAGGCCGGATCGAGGCCACCGTCAGCGAGGGTGATCTGCTCGACCAGCTCTGCCGCGCTCGCGGGGTCGAAGGGGTCGACGGGAAGCACGAGGGCGTCGGTGCGCGACAGCACGGCGTCGATCCGCGTGTCGTCGGGGCGGGTTGCCAGCAAGGTGATCACGCTGCGGTCGCGGCTGCGACGCGCGATGTGCGCCGTCGCCTCGACCAGGAGCGTGCTCGCCTTCTGAGCATCGTCGAGGACCACGGCGACGGTGTCGTGCTCGCTCAACTGCCGGATGACCTCGTCAATGAGGCGCACGATCTCGCGTCCCTTGGCGCGTCCCGACACGGCTTCGGTGAGATCGGAGGCCGCCGCGTCGACGGCGGGCGACTCGTGGAGCCGGGCGACGTTGGCGGCGAAGTGCGCGAGGGGAGCGAGCGCCAGGGAGTCAGGCCCCTGGCGCGCAGTCAGGTCCGCGACGAAGACCTCGTCCTCGTGGGAGTCGAGGAAGGTGCGCAACAGGTGGCTCGTGCCGACCCCCGCTTCACCCACCAGCAGCACCGTCTGGCCGCGCTCGGCCCGGGCGCGCGCGAGCGCCGCGTCCAGCGCGGATAGCTCAGCCGCCCGACCCACGTCGCGTCGCACGGGCACTGCTTTGTCGCCGCGTCCCGCGTTCCCTGCATACTCCTGCGATGCCAGGCGTGCGCGTACCGATCCCGGCCCCGGGCGAGGTTCTCCGCGTCGCGGTCGAAGGTGAGGCCGTCGCCCTGTGGAACGTGGAAGGTGAGCTCCACGCGATCGGTGACGTGTGTCCGCACCGGGGCTTCGTCCTCTCCGAGGGGATGTTGGAACGCCATCCCGACAGGGTGTGCGTCGTCTGTCCTGGGCACTTCTGGCGGTACGACATCAGGACCGGTGAGCATCTTGCTGGTCCCGAGCGCGTGCGGACCTTCGTGGTCACCGAAGTGGACGGGATGGCGGAGATCGTGCCGGGTCCGGTCACAGGCGGGTTCCAGTAGGGTTCGGCTTCCCTCGTCCCCGCAGCTTCCCGAGACGCCATGCCCGCGACCACCGACGACCTCCTCGAGAGCATCAGCGGCGCGAAGATCCTCGCGCCTGACGAGCTCGCAGCAGCGATCATCGAGGCCAAACGGGAGGATCGTCTCGGCGACGTGGCGCAGGCACTCGGCGCCCGTCCCGGCGCCAAGATGCCGCCCCGCTACGAGTCCGAGATCCGCACGTGGCTCGCACGGTCGGTGGGCGACGCCGACGCAGCGGGTGCGCGCGTGCAGGGATACGCGGCCGTGCACCTCGACCCGCACAACCGCGAGGCCATCGCGGCGCTCGACGCCGCGTGCGCCGGCCTCGGCGATGATGTTCGCCGCGACACGTGGGAGGCGCTCGTGCACTCCTACCCCGACATCGCCCCGGTGCGCGACGCGGCAGCCGAGGCAGGTGTCGTCCTGCCGGACCCGGCAGCGGTGGAGCGTGCGCGCCGCCGCGTGCGGTCGCGGTCGGAGGGCTTTCCCACGGATGCACCTCGTCGTGACCGTGCCGACAGCCGCGCGAAGGCGAAGGCGAAGAAGCGCGTGGTTCGCGCCGAAGGCATCGCATCGCTCGTGCCAGCACTCGAGCCCGATCCGATCAGGGCGGACCGCCTCGCGGCCCTGCACCTCGTGATGGGGAACACGTGGAAGCCGCGTCACGGCACCGTCGACACCGACGCGGCGGATCCGCTGACCTGGGCGGTGCGGCACCTGAACGGGGCACGCGCTCCCGCCCCGGATGCTGCCGTCGCGACGGCGGCCGTGACGACCGTGCGTGCCGGCGAGCCGGACGCGGACGGCAACGTCGACCCCGGTCCCCGCTACGGTCGCGTGCTCAAGCGGCTGAAGGGCCACCCCGCGGCCGTGATCTGGGCGGCGCAGCGCCAGGTCGACTCAGGTGACCTAGCCGGAGCGCGCAAGGCCCGTGCGCGTCTCGAAGGTGGTGATCCGGCCATCTGGGCCGAGTCGCTGGCCCCCCTCGATGCCGTGCTCGCCGTTGCAGGTGGAGACGTGGAGCAGGGCTGGGAGCAGTGGGAGGCGGGCAGCCTGCCGCAGGTGCTGCGCGCCCCGCTCGCGCGTGGCCTACTCGACGCCGGTCGCGACAGCGACGCGGACGACGTCCTCGGCCTCCCCGAGGTGCCGGCCGGTCGTGTCGACGATCCTGCCCTGCTGCGGATCCGTTTCGACGTCCTGTTCAAGGAGGCGGATGTCAGCGAGGCGCTCGAACAGGCCGAACGCCTCGTCGCGCTGGAGCCGGCGTCGCCGGCGGCTGTCGGGCGGCTCTGGCTCGCGTACGCGGCCGATGGCCGCCTCGCGGAGCTGTCCGCCCGCGTCGAGTCCGATGTCGCGGCCTGTTCGCAGGAGGCAACCCGCATCGTCGCGTCGGTGCGTGACGACCTCGAGGCGCGCGTGCGCAAGGCGACCGAGCCCCTCGCGGGTGCCGTCGCCGCGGCACGTGCCGACCTGCAGCACTTGGCGA
>JAIBAC010000282.1 GCA_019695375.1 Acidimicrobiia bacterium | reverse complement strand
GGCCAGGGATCCCGGTTCGGAGCATGGGGCGGCCACATGTGGCCGCCCCATGCTCCAACGGGGTCAGTCCTCGTCGATGCGCTGGGTGGCGCGCTCGTTCTGGTGCCAGACGTAGAAGAGCACCGCGACGACCGCGAGGCAGACCAGCGCCAGGATCATGCTCACGATGCGGGTCGCGAAGTAGCCCTCGGGCTGCACCTTGTAGCCGTTGCCGGTGATGATCCACGTCAACGAGTGGAAGAACAGGTACGTGAGGAAGGCGCCCAGGCACAGCTGGAACGAGCGCTTGCCGCCGACGTCGGTGGAGAGGATGAGCCAGATCGACCCGCCGAGGAGCACGAGGCCCAGGAGCGGGAAGATGATGGTCCACATCACCCCCGCGCCCTCGCCCTTGGCGTGCTCCGGCAGCTTGCCGTCGAGCAGTGCGCCCAGAATCGGGTTGGCCCAGACCGTGGCGAGCATCACAGCCCCCGTTCGTACTTGACGATCTTCAGGATCTGCTCCGGCGTCAGGGTCTGGCCGAAGCCCGGCATCCGTCCCTGGCCGAGGCCGCGCACACCGTAGGGGATCTGCCACTGCGAACCCTTGGTGACGAAGGTCACCTGGTCGGTGAGGCCCTTGTTGATGACGACCTGGGAGACGGGGCGTCCACGGGAGTCGGTCACCTGGCCACCGCCGGGCTCGGTCACCGGGACCAGGAGCGCCGGCTTCTGCTGCACCTCGGTGTTGCCGGCGTCGTCGACGACCGTCACACCCGCCAGGAAGCCCTCCTCGCCCTCACCGGCGATGGTCGTGAGCGTGAACACGGTCGCGCCGTCGATGCAGCGCTGCCGCGGCACCGATGCGATGACCCCGCAGAAGAGGCGGGCGTCGTTGGGGTTCTCAGGCGGGGTCGCCACGAACGGCGTGTTCGGGACCTCGATCGACGCGACGACGTCGGGGTCGCTCGGGTTCTCCTTCGGCGCGTACTGGAAGAGGAGGTTGACGGGCTCGTAGTTGTCTCCCGGGCCCTTGGCCACGAACGCGTTCTGGGTGCCCTGGGGGTTGGTGACCGGCTGGCGTGCGGAGAACTGGGTCTTGGCGGAACCGTTGCGCAGCGACGGCCCGAACCCGCCCGTACCCGGGGGCAGCAGCGCCCGCTCCGCCGGGGTCGCGAAGCTCCAGCCGATCGTGTGGCAGCGTGCGCAGTTCGCGTTGAACAGCGCCTCCGCCTCGGTGTCGTCGGGGTTCGACTTGCGCTCGACGTCGAGCTTCTCGTCCGAGGTCTGCTTGGCCTTGTCCGGGCTGAGCTGCTCGGACTCGATGTAGAGCATCACGTCGGCGATCTGCTGCTCCGACAGCGGCCCACCGCCGGCGACCCCCCATGCCGGCATCGGCGTGTTGGGCCGCCCGTATGTGATGATCGTGCGGATCTGGTCCTCGGAGTACTGCAGGAACAGCGTGTTCAGCGGCGGCGCGATCCAGGTGACCTGCTCCTTGGCGGGCGCACCGGTGCGGGGGTCGGTCGGCGTGTACGTCGCCGACCCGCCACCGAGGTCGGGGCCGTGGCAACCCACGCAGCCTGCCGCGCCAGGGACCGCGTGGCCGTTGGCGTCGGTGGTCGGCCCGTACACCTCGGCACCCTTCTCGGTGCGCTGCTCCTGGAACTCGTGGTATGCGTGCGCCTGACGCCCCGGCTCTGTGAAGAAGTAGAAGCCCATCAGGAACGCCACGACGATCAGCGACCACACCGCATACGTCAGCACGCGCTCGAGGTGGCTCGTCTCGAGCTGGTCGTCGTCGAGGTACGGCTTGAGGTTCGCCGGGATCGGGGTGCGCGGACGCCGGTCCTTGAGGACCGCGTACAGGACCCCGACGACGACGATGAACAGCAGTAAGCCGATGCCCATCGCCAGGGCGGCAGTGCTTGTCAGAGCCAGGACGTTCAAGGGACTGTGGCCTCCTCACCCAGGCGCGTTGCTAGACGCAGTTGGGGCCTTCTGGACTTTGGGAGATCGTGTCGACGCCGACGGGGGGACCGAGCACGACCTTGCCGGTGTCGACGGTCACCGAACCGCCCGAGAGCTCGATCGGGAAGCGGTCCATCCCGCGAGGTGCAGGGCCACCCTTCTTCTCGCCGGCCTTGTTGTACTGCGAGCCGTGGCAGGGGCACTCGAACCACTGCGACGACTGGCACCACGGCACCTTGCAGCCGAGGTGCGGGCACTTCTGGTAGAGCGCGAACATCCCGGCGGCCTTCACCCCGGCCCAGATGTCCTTGTACGCGACCTCGGCCTCGGCCTCGTTCTGGGGCTTGTAGGTCATCAGGTAGAACTTGCCTTCTGGCACGTAGTACGGCGCCTTGTCGCTGAGGATCTTGGCCTTGATCTCCTCGAGGCTCGTCGAGACCGTCACCTTCGAGCCGAAGCCCTTGGTCGGCGCCGGGATCAGGAACGCCACCGAGGCGCCGCCGAGGGCTGCGAGGCCGACGACCGAGCCGGCGACCACACCGCGGTTGAGCACGCGCCGGCGCGTGATGCCGACCTCGACGGGGTCCGGCGGCGCCACCGGCGGCGCGTAGACCTCGACGTCGGTGGCTTCGACGGTCGCGAGCTCAGCGCCAGCAGCCTCGAGCTCGGAACCCTCGGCCTGGACGAGGTCGGTCGACTCGACCGGCCGGCTAGCCCGCTCCTCCGCCTCGCGCCGCGCTTCCTCGAGCTTGCGACGCGCCGCATCGCGGCGCATCGCGGCGCTGTCGAGGCGGCCCTGGCCACGAGCGGGGCTGCGCAATGCGGCCACGGCGAAGAAGATGCCGGCGAGCACGACGACCGCGACGACCCCGATCCCGACGATGGCTCCGGTGGTGATAGCGCCGATCATGGTGGTTCCGCTCCGTTATCAGGCGATCAGAAGTCGAAGAAGAGGCCGTCCCGCCACGGCAGGATGAAGTTGAAGCCCGGTCCGCGGAAGAACACGCCGAGCATGACCAGCAGCACCCAGTACATCATGAAGAACGTGAAGATCGCGATCGCGAACTTCCGTTCCGACGGCTTGGTCGCGGGGTTGCGGTCGATGTAGGGGGCGGCGATCAGGGCGAAGATCCCGATCCCGGGGATCGTGACGCCGGCGACCATCGGGTGGAAGGCCGTGAGCAGCTCCTGCAGGCCCAGGAAGTACCAAGGCGCCTTCGACGGGTTCGGCGTGAGGTTGAAGTTCGCCTTGTCCTGCAGCGGCGCGTCGATGAGGAGCGAGAAGCCGATCAGGAAGATCGAGCACAGCAGGAGCGCCACGAACTCGATGACGAGCAGGTGCGGCCACGTGTTGACCTTGTCGACGGGGTCCTTCCGCGTCGTCTGGATGGACCCGGCCTTGACGACCGCGAGGAGGCGCTGCGTGCGGGCCGGTGGAGGGGCGGTCGCCGTCGCCGCCACGCGGACGGGTGCAGCGGGTGCCGGCGCAGGCGGCGGTGCCGTCGCG
>JAIBAC010000281.1 GCA_019695375.1 Acidimicrobiia bacterium | reverse complement strand
GGCGTCACGCACGTGCCGGTCGCGTCGCTGACCCGCGCGTGGAGCCCGGGCGCCGACGTTCGTGCCGAGCGCGAGCTGGTCGTGGCGCTGCGGCGCCTCGACCTCGACGTGCTCCACACCCACAACCCCAAGACCGGTGTGCTCGGCCGCGCGCTCGGCCGCGTGGCCCGCATCCCGGTGGTCGTCAACACGTGCCACGGCCTCTGGGCCGGCCCCGAGGACGCGTGGACGAAGAAGGCGCTCGTGTACGGCAGCGAGGTGGCGGCCGCGCTGTTCTCCGACGCCGAGCTGTACCAGAACGGCACCGACCGCGACACGCTGCACCCGTGGGTGCGGGCCGCGAAGACCACCGTCGTCGGCAACGGCGTCGACCTCACTCGCTTCCGCCCCGACCCCGCCGCAGGGCGGAGACTGCGTGCCGAGCTCGGCATCGACGAGAGCGCGGTCGTGGTCGGCGGTGTGGGCCGCCTCGTCGCCGAGAAGGGCATCGCCGAGTTCGCGGCGGCGGCGTCACGCCTCGAAGGCAAGGCGACGTTCGTGTGGGCGGGCATGGCCGACCCCGACAAGGCCGACGCCTTCGACCCGGCGACGGCACCCGCGGTGCGCTGGCTCGGCGAGCTCCGCGACATGGCCGCCGTCTACTCGATGCTCGACGTGTTCGTGCTGCCCTCGTACCGCGAGGGGTTCAGCCGCTCGGCGATGGAGGCCGCCGCGTGCGCGACGGCGATGGTCCTCACCGACATCCGCGGCTGCCGCGAGATCGGCCGTGACGGCCTCGAGCTCGTCCTCGTCGCCCCCTGCGACGCGCAGGCGCTCACGCGTGCGATCGAGCGCCTCGTCCTCGACCCCGCCCTGCGTGCGGCGCTCGGCGCCGCCGCCGCCCGCGAGGCGGCGCGCCGCTTCGACCAGCGCGCCATCGCGCGGGTGTCCCTCGACACCTACGCCGCGATAGCGCGGCGCAAGGCCCTCCGGTGAGGCGCGCCGTCGACGTCGTGGTCAGTGCCGCGGCGCTGGTGTTCCTGGCGCCGTTCCTGGCCGTCGTCGCCGCCGCGATCAAGCTCACGTCGCACGGCCCCGTGCTCTTCACACAGGCACGTGCCGGCCGCGGCGGCGCCGAGTTCACCATCTACAAGTTCCGCACGATGCGGCCCCAGCGCCACCCCGACGAGGCCGACTCCGCGCGGCTCACGGCGGCGGGCCGCGCGCTGCGCGCGTCGAGCCTCGACGAGCTGCCCCAGCTCTACAACGTGCTCGTGGGCGACATGAGCCTCATCGGCCCGCGCCCGACGCTGCCCGAACAGGTCGTCCACTACAGCGCGCACCAGCGCCGCCGCCTCGAGGTCCGTCCCGGCCTCACGGGCTGGGCGCAGGTCAACGGGCGCAACTCGATCTCGTGGCCCGAACGCATCGAGCTCGACATCCACTACGTCGACAACCGCTCGCTGCGCCTCGACCTCGAGATCGTGTCGCGCACGCTGCGTCTCCTCGCACGCCCCGACGGCATCACCCACGCGAGCGGCGAGAACCCCGGCTTCCCCGTACCCGCGGCGGACGCACCACCCGAACGCGGCGACGCGGCGGGGTCCTAGTCGTTGGGACGCACGACGCGGGCGGGCACTCCGTAGGCGACGACGCCAGCGGGCACGTCGGCGACGACGACGGCGCCGGCACCGATGAAGGTCCCGGCACCGATGGTGACGCGGTCGCGCACGACGGCGCCGGAGCCGATCGTGACCCCCTCGCCGAGGGTGACGGCACCACCGATGTTGGCGCCGGGGTAGATGCTCACGTAGTCGGCGACGACGCAGTCGTGGCCGATCGTGGCGTTGTAGTTGACCTGCACGTGGGCGCCGATCGTGATGCTCGACGACACGTACGCGTTGGCGAAGACGACGCAGCCGCGCCCGAGGGTGGTGTCGGGGGCGATCACCGCCCGCGGGTGCACGATCGTCGTCGCATTGAGGCCACGGCCGTCGAGCACGCCGACGAGGCGGCGCCGCACCGCGGGGTCGGCGATCGCGACCACGTACTCGTGGCCCGCGGGCGCCGATTCGGGGTGCTGCACGGGGACGCCGCGCACGACGCCGTCGGGTTCGATCTCGTCGAGGAACGCCTCGACGGTGCCCCATCCGGCGCGGACCGTGTCGAGGGTCTCACGTCCGAACCCGCCGGTGCCGGCGACGTACAAGCTCATAGGACAGATACTGCCCGCGTTCGGGTGTGTGCACGGGGCGGGCAACTGATACGGTCTCGGGTCGGTCGCTGACGCGGCGGCCGCACGTGCGCTTCCAGACTGTGAGGTGGTGGCCATGCAGGGCTTCGTGCACCCCGACTTCGCCGACGTGGCCGCTCGTTTCGGCCGCCAGATCGCGCGTCAGAACGTCGGTGGCGGCTCGGTGTGCGTGTACCACCGCGGCGAGTGCGTCGTGGACGTGTGGGGCGGTGACCGCAACGCGGCGGGCGAGCCGTGGGAGCACGACACGATGGCGCTCTCGTGGTCGACGACCAAGGGTGTCGCGTCGACGGCGCTGCACATGCTCGCCGACCGCCAGATGGTCGACTACGAGGCGCCCGTCTGCCGCTACTGGCCCGAGTTCGCCCAGAACGGCAAGGGCGCGATCACGGTGCGCGAGGTCATGGCGCACGAGGCGGGTCTGCACCGCCTCGCGGAGATGATCGACACCTGCGACGACATGCTCGACTGGGACCGCATGACGGCCGGGATCGAGGCGGCGGCACCCGCGTACGAGCCCGGCACGCGCTCGGGTTACCACGCCCTCACCTACGGCAACATCGTCGGCGAGATCGTGCGGCGCGTCTCGGGCAAGGCCGTCTACGAGTTCGTGCAGGTCGAGATCGCCGACCCGCTCGGCGTCGACGGCCTCAACCTGTGGGTCCCGCCCGACCAGCGTCACCGCGTGGCGCAGCTCACGAAGATGGCGGCGTTCCTCGATGGCGGCCGGCCGATGCCGGCGGGGCTCAAGCGGGCGTCGGCGCACCTGCGCGAGCTCGACGCGGTGTCGGTGCCGGGCATGGGCAGCCTGTTCTGGTCGCCGCGGGTCTTCGACGGCGTCGTTCCCTCCGCCAACGGCATGTTCACGGCCCGCTCGCTCGCGCGGATGTACGCGGCGATCGCCGAGGGCGGCACCCTCGACGGCGTCCGCCTCCTCTCGCCCGACACCGTCGACGCGATGGGCAAGCTCCAGAGCCGCCGCGTCGACGCCGTCGTCGCGTTCCCGATGCACTGGCGCATGGGCTTCCACCTCGTCGGCACCCCGCGGGGGATCCTGCCGTACGCGTTCGGGCACTGGGGCTACGGCGGCTCGGGCGCGTGGGCCGACCCGTCGCGGCGGCTCGCGGTCGCGATGGTCGTCAACAGGGTGGCGGGCACGCCGTTCGGCGACCAGCGGCTGGCGATCGCCTCGGGGGCGGCGGTCGGCGCCGCCGACAAGCGCTGACCG
>JAIBAC010000043.1 GCA_019695375.1 Acidimicrobiia bacterium | reverse complement strand
GTCGCCGTCGGCGCTGCCGGGTTCGTGTTGTCGATGTCGTAGCGGGCGACGCGGCCGTTGCCCGTGTCGGCGACGTACGCGGTGAAGTGCCCGCCGCTCTCGGACGAGAAGACCATGTTGTAGGGGAAGTTCAGCTGGTTGTCGCCGTGGCCGTTCGCCTCGCCGGTGCCCAACGTCAGCACCGGTGTGACGCCGTTCGTGGCGTTGGCGTCGGCGTCGGTGAAGTTCCCGGCGGCGTCGACGGTGAACGCCTTCATCTGGTGGTGCTTGTAGTCGGTGATCCAGAGGCGCCCGTCCGGACCGCGCGTGACGTCGCGCTCGCCGCTCACGTCGATCTGGCCGCTCGCCGTACCGCTCGCGGGCGACTTCCACAAGTAGGTGCCTGCCGTGTCGAACGCCTTCACCAGGTTCTGGCCCGTCGACGCCACGAGGAGCTGGGAGTTCGCGGCGTCCCAGGTGACGCCGATGGGCGTGTTGAGGCAGGTGTTGCAGGCGCCCACCCCGCCCACGGTCCACTGCCACACGCCGGCGCTGGTGAACTTCTGGATCCTGTTGTTCTCGGCGTCGCCCACGTAGATGTTGCCGCTCGGGTCGACGGCGGCATCACGGGGCGAGAGGAACTGCCCGTCGGCGGTGCCGGGGCTGCCGAACTCGCCGAGCTTCGTGCCGGTCAGGGAGTAGAAGAGGATCCGGTCGAGGCCGGTGTCGGCGACCACGAGACGGTTGTTCGCGGCGTCGTACTCGAAACCCGAGGGGTACATCGCCGCCAGCGAGGCACCGACGAGGGTCTTGTCGTACGTGGGGGCTGCGGCCCGTGCGGTCGGGGCGACGGCCGTGGCGAGGCCTGCAGCGAGGCCGGCCGCGGCCAGCACCGACACGGCCCGGATGCGGATCTGGCGGAACATGCTGGTCATCCTCGGGGCCTCCCTGTCACGAGACGGTGAAGTTCGACCACGGTCTCGTGGCGTCGGTGTTCCCGGCAGCGTCCTTCGCGCGCACGCTGACGGCGTAGATCCCGGCGGGCAGGGTCTTTGCGTAGGTCCACGTGGTCGAGGTGGCACCCGGTGTGGCGAGCGTGGCTCCCGGACTCAGCCACGTGAACGCGGTCACCCACGTGGTCCCGTTCCAGTACTTGTTGGTCGCGCGGTCCTTGAGCATCACCTCGACGGCTGCGACGCCGGTGTTGTCGGTCGCGGAGCCGGTGGCGGTGATCGTGCCGGCCGGCAGCGTCGCGTTGTTGGCGGGAGCCGTCATCGTGGCGTCAGGTGCGGTCGTGTCGCTCGTGGAGGCGACCGTGAAGTTGTAGTAGGGGCGGGTGGCGTCGATGTTGCCGGCGGCGTCGACGGCACGCACCGACACCGCGTAGGGGCCGGTTCCCGGAGGCGTCCACGTGTAGCTCCACGACGTGGAGGTCGCTCCGGGGCTCGCGAGCGTGGCGCCGGGCGTGATCCACGTCCACCCGCTCACCCAGCTCGAGCCGTTCCAGTACTTGTTGGTGGTGCGGTTCTTGATCGCCATCTCGACGCGGGAGACGCCGACGTTGTCGGTCGCGTTGCCCGTGAAGGTGAGCGACCCGGGTGGCACGGTCGCGTTGTTGGCCGGGCTCGAGATGGTGGCGTCGGGCGCCGTCGTGTCGGGCGGGACAGCCTGCCACTGATACACCTTGACCACGTCGTGGTAGGTGTCGGACACGTAGATCTTGCCGTCGGGTCCGAGACCGACGGTCGCGGGGTGGTCCATACCCGTCAGCGTCGCGATCTCGACGCGGTTGGCGTCGAGGATCACGATGCGGTCGTTGCCCGAGTCGGCCACGTAGATGCGGCCCTGCGCGTCGATGGCGACGCCCTCGGGGCCGGAGAAGCCGGTGATGTTGCGCACGGTCGTGAAGTTCACGCCGTCGGTCGAGGACATCTCCTTGACGCGGTTGTTGTCCATCTCGGCGACGAAGATGTGGCCGTCGACGGGGCTCACCGCGATGCCTGTGGGCCGCTTGAACTGCGAGAAGCCGCTGCCCTTGGTGCCGTAGATGCCGAGGCCGGCGCGGGTCGCGACGTCGTAGGCCTTGATCCGGTGGTTCTCGGTGTCGGCGACGAACGCCTTGCGGTCGCTCTGGCGGATGGCGACGCCGTAGGGCCAGTAGAACTGGTTGGCTCCGGTGCCGCTGTAGTAGTCGCCGATGTACTCGATGCCGGTGCAGTCCGGCTGGGCGATCTGGATGCGGTTCTGCTTGGTGTCGGCGACCCAGATCTGGCCTGTGGCGTTGTCGATCGCGAGGCCACGGGGCCAGTTGTACTTGCCGAGCTCGGCACCGTCGCTTGCGCGCTCGCCGCAGATGCCGACGATGTGGCCGGTCGAGTTCATGCGCACGAAGCGGTGGTGGACGGTGTCGGTGATGTTGACGATCCCGTCGGTGCCGACCGCGACCTGGCGCGGCTCGTGGAAGACGTGGGTGTCGTCCTCGGGCGGGAGCGGGGCGCCGATCGTCTGGGCGTAGTGGAACCCGGACCCGTCGCGGGTGTAGCGCTCGACCCTCATACCCCAGAGGTCGGCGATCCACGCCGCCCCCGAGCCGTCCTTGGCCACCGCGACGCGTCGCATCGTGGTGACCGTCCCCGGCGTGTCAGGGTCGCCTGCGACGCCGAACTCGGTGAGGTAGGTGCCGGTCAGGCTGAACTCCTGCACCCGGTAGTTGAGGCCGTCAGCGACGAGGAGGACCTCCTGGCCGAGAACCGGGTCGATCATCGTGCGCACGCCGTAGGGGGTGCGGAACTGGCCGGGGCCGGTCCCGGTCGTGCCCCAGTCGACGCAGTCGCCCGCCGCGTCGAACTTGGCGATGTCGTTGGTCAGGTAGCCGGTCACGTAGACGTTGCCGGCCGCGTCGGCGTCGGCGTCGCGGATGCCCTTGAGGTTGCGGCATCCGCTGTCGGGGTAGAGGCCGCCGTCGGGGTCGGCGATCACGTCACGCACCTCGGTCCAGCCGCTCGTGACGTCGAGCACGCGCACCTTCTTGCGGCCCGTGTCGGCGAGGTAGAGCTTGTTCGCCGTGATCGTGGCACCCATCGGGAAGTTGATCAGGTTGCCGGTGACACCGCCGTAGGTGCTCAGCCAGCTGCCCGAGGGTGACAGCTTCACGAGGCGCGAGTTGCGCGTGTCGACGACGTAGACGTTGTCGGAGGAGTCGACGGCGACGTCGCGGGGGTTGTCGAACTCGTTCGTGCCCGAGCCCCAGGAGCCGACGCGCCAGAGCTCCGTGCCCGCCGCGTTGTACTTGGCGACCTGGTTGTTGCCGGTGTCGGCGATCACGACGCCCCCGTCGGACGTCGTCTCGAGCCCCGACGGATACATCTGGGCGTGCAGCGGACCGCCCCAGGTGCCGATCTGGGTTGGGGGTGTGCCCGTGTCCGCCGTCGCGGGACGCACGTCGAGACCGACACAGGCCGCCAACGCGGCAGCCGCCGCCACGACGGCCACCATCGCACGGCGCGGCTTGCGCACAGACTTCACCCAGTCCATCTCGTTCCCCTCAGCTGCGGCCCATCGACGGTGGCGCTCTCGAACCCACCCCGGTGACGACGGCCTCCCAGGTCGCCCGTACCCACCGGAGTAATTCGGGTCAATCTACCCCGCCTCCTCCTCGAACGCACTTGGAGCCTCGCGGCCCCCACAGACGTGGGGACGCAAAACGGCGTCACACGCCACTTCACGTCCCCACGTAGACAACACCCACCGACGTGGGGACGCAAAACGGCGTCACACGCCACTTCACGTCCCCACGTCGAGAACAGCGCCGGTCAGGACACCGTGAACGAGCGCCACGGCCGGGTCGCGTCGACGTTGCCTGCGCCGTCGACGGCCTGCACCATGACCCCGTAGCTGCCTGCCTCCGGCGGGTTGAACGTGTACGACCACGCGGTCGACGTGGCGCCGGGCGATGCCAGCGTGGCGTCGATGTAGCGGAACGTCCCCCAGCCCGAACCGGTCCACCACTGCATCGTGGCGTTGTTGCGGATGGCGACCTTGGCGGCGGCCACACCAGCGTTGTCAGTGGCGTTTCCTCCGATGGCGACCGGACCGAGCGGCAGCACCGCGTTGTTGGCCGGTGCCGTGAGCGTGCCGTCGGGCGCCGTCGTGTCGGCGGCGCCAGCGGTCGTGAAGGCCACGGATGCCGGCGACGCGTCGGCGTTGTTCGACGTGTCGGTCGCGGCGGCCGACACCGAGTAGCTACCTGCGGCACCCGAGTTGAACGTGTAGCTCCACGTCGACGACGGCGAGTTGGGCGAACCCAGTGCCGCCGCGACGGTCGTCGCGGTTGCGCTCCAGGCGCTGCCGTTCCAGTACTGCGACGTCGCCGTGTCCTGGATCGTGAGCCTGACAGCGGACACGGCCGTGTCGTCGGTCGCGCCGCCCGTGATCGCCACGGCGCCGGTGGGCAGGCTCGCCCCGTCCGCCGGGCTCGTGAGCGTCGTCTCCGGCGCGTTCGCGTCGGGTGGGTTGGACGTCACGGTGAAGCTCACCTGCGGCTTGGTGCTGTCGATGTTGCCCGACGAGTCACGCGCCTCGACCAGGATCTGGTAGTCGCCGGCGGCGCGTGGCGTCCATGCCCACGTCCAGCCTGTCGATGCCGCCCCCGGTGCGTCGAGCGTGGCGTCGAACGCCTTGTACGAAGTGCTGAAGCCGGACCCGGTGGCGGAACCGCTCCACCAGCGCCCGTCGCTGAGACGCTTGAGCGCGACCTTGACCGTGCCGACCGCGACGTTGTCGGTCGCCGTCCCGGCGAAGTTGACGGTCGCGTTCGGCAGCTGTGCACCCGCCATCGGTGTCGTCAGCGTGCCGTTGGGCCGGATCGAGTCGTTCGTCGGCGGCGGCGGCAGCGGCGGCGCCGTCGCACCGGTCATGGCGAACGTGCGCACCGCGGACGTCGCGCTCACGTTGGAGTTGTGGTCACGCGTGCGCGCCTCCACGATGTAGCGGCCCTGCGCCGAGACGCCGTGGAACACGTAGCGCCAGTTCACGCTCGTCGCCGGCCCGGCCGTCGACGTCCATGCCGCGAGGGCCGCCGTCTTGGTCGCCTCCCACGACGCGTTGGACGCGTTCCACCACAGCCCCGTGGTGTAGTCCTGGATCGAGAGCTCGACGTTGCCGACCGACACGTTGTCGGCCGCGGTGCCTGTGATGGTCACGGGCGCGAGCGGCAGGACGGCGCCCTGGGCGGGCGCGGTGAACGTCGTCGTCGCCGGCGACACGGTCTCGTATGTGCGCGCCTGGGCCGGGTCGAAGACCTGGATGCGGTCGTTGTAGGTGTCGGTCACGTAGATGCGGCCCTGGGCGTCGGCGTCGAGGCCGACCGCGCCCTTGAAGTCGTAGGTGTTGGACCCGTAGGTCGAACCCCAGCGACCCAGGTAGGTGCCGTCGAGGGAGAAGGCCGAGACCTTGGACTGGCCCTCGTCGGATACGTACAGCACGCCGTTGGTGATCACGCCGTCGACGGGGTCGCGCAACTGGCCCGGCGCCGTGCCCGACGACCCGAAGTAGTTGATCGCCGTGCCCGTCGAGCTCGTCCAGTTGTTCACAGCCGTACCGGTCTGGTCGTACACCTCGATGCGGTCGTTGGCCGGATTCATCACGTAGACGTTCCCCGTCGCCGGGTCGACGGCGGTGCCGTGGTTCGGCCGTGGGATCATCGGCGCCCCGTCCGAGGGGTCGGTGTCGTTGGGGTTGAGGATCTCCTGGAAGGTGTTGGCGTTGAAGAACTTCACGCTCGACGCCATCCTGTCGCCGATGACGGCGATCTGAGTGCCGTCGGAGCGGGTGTAGAACTCGATGTCGACCGGCCAGCGGAAGTGGTTGGCCTCGACGTCGTCGTTGCCGATCTGGCCGATCTGGGCGACGTAGGTCGGCGAGCCCGTCGGCGTGGTCGGGTAGTTGTAGACCTGCAGGTGGTGGCCACGCTCGTTGGCGACCCAGATGCGGCGGCTGCCGGGCTGGATCGCGATCGAACGCGGGTAGTTCATGTCGAAGGGACCGCCGGGGCCGCGCTCGCCCCAGGCGCCCATGGACTGACCGCTCGGCGAGAATCGCTGGAAGCGCTGCGCCCACGCGTCGGCGACCCACACCTCGCCTGTGGTGTCGTCGACGGCGACGTCGCGTGGCTGCGCGAGCAGGCCGACGGGCGGCTTGCGCGCCGGGTTCGGTGCCGTGAGCAGCGGTGTACCCGTGGACGAGAACTTCTCGGTCTCGAAGCCGCCGAAGTCGCCGACCCAGACGTTGTTGTCGCCGTCGACGTCGAGCTGGCGGCCGCCACCGGCGAACTCGCCGGGCGCGTTGCCCTCCTCGGAGAACGAGTCGATGTAGGTGCCCGCCTTGTTGAACACGTCGATGTCGGAGTGCTCGGCGTCGACGAGGTACACGCGGTCGAGGGCGTCGTTGACGGTGACGCTGCGGTTGTCACCGCCGGTCTGGGTCGTGCCGAAGGTGCTCAGCAGGTTGCCGCTCGTGTCGTAGCGGTACGCGCGCCGGTTCCACGCGTCGGAGATGTAGAGCACGTCGTCGTCGGAGATGTCGATGCCGTACAGGCGCGGTACGGTGTTCTCGGTCGTGCCCGGGGGCACCACGTTGAACGAGCCGATGTTGGCCACCGACTGGGTGGCGTCGTCGAAGCGGAGGTGCACCGCCGCCGGCGGCCCGTCATAGGCGGTTCCGCTCGGACCGGGTGTGAGGACGCTCGAGTAGTGGCTGTCGAGGATCCAGATGTCGCCGGTGTCCTCCTCGACGGTCATCCAGACCGGGTAGAACGCCTTGAAGCGCGTGGCGTTCGGGGTGCCGAACGTCGATCGCACGGTGTACATCCAGTTGCCGGTCTTGTCGTACTTGACGATGCCGGTGGTGAAGGGGCTGTCCTTGAGGACCGCGACGTAGATCGCGCCGTCGCGGGGGTCGACTGCGACGCTGTAGGGCTGGCCGAGGTCGTCCTCGTGCCAGAAGTCACCGAGGTAGTTCCCGTCGGTGGCGTAGCGGCGGATCTTGTTGTGCAGGTAGTCGCCGACGAGGATCTCGTTGGTGACGGGGTTCCACTGCACGCCCCACGAGAAGACGCCGGGGCGGCCGCTGCCACCGATGCTGCGGATGTAGCGCGGCGACCCGGGGGCCGCGCTCGCCGGTCCGGCCGGAACCAGGACCGCAGCGGCCACTGCGGCCACAGCGAGCAGGAGCGACGCGACGCGTCGCACGAACCGAGCATTCATGATTGCCTCCCGAGGCGCCGTACGGCGACGCCTTTCCCCAACTTTCGATGGCCCTGCGGTCCGGTGTCGGACCTACCGACGTCCGGTGGGGCTGAGGCGGCCCCACCAGGGGCAGCGGCACCGAAGCACCCTCAGACACCGACCGTCACTGTGGGTGACCACGGTAACGCCGACCGGCGCGGAGCGCAAGGGTCAGTTCCGGGCCACGGCGAGCGTCCGGCTCAGAAGCACCAGAACCCGAGCAGGCAGCCGGCGGTGCGGAAGGACACCGTGGCCGCGTCGGAGGCGTTGCCCGCCGCGTCGACGCTGCGCACCGACACGGTGTGCGCCGAGGACGGCTCGAGCCCGGTCAGCTGCCACGTCGGCGCCGATGCGGCAACGACTCCGACGAGCGCGCCGTCGAGCTCGATGCGGTAGGCAACGGCTCCGAAGTCCGCGGGTGGCAGCCACAGCACCGTCGCGCTGAGCGCGGCCGGCAGCACCCCGACCCACGTCGGCGCTGCCACCACACCGGCACCGCCACCACCGGCGCCGCCGCCGGCGCCGCCGCCACCGTCGGTGTCGAGGATGCTCACGAACGCGGGCACCGCCGACGCCGTGTTCGCCGCGCGGTCCACGGCGGTGGCGGTCACGACGTGGCGTCCGGGGGCTGTCGTCGCCGGATCCCAGACGGCGCGAAACGGCGCTGTCTCGTCGACGCCGATCAAGACGCCGTCGACGCTGAACTCGACGCGGTCGACACCCGACGCGTCGAAGGCGTCGGCGGTCACCTCGACCGGTGTGGTGACCACGGCGCCCGTGACCGGCGCCGTGATCCGCACCGTCGGCGCTGTGGTGTCACCGCCGGCGCCACCGCCACCGGACCCGCCGCCCGCGCAGCGGTCAGCGGCGAAGGTGGCGATCTCGGACGCGAGCTGGCCGGAGCGAGCGAGTGAGAAGCTCGGGAGGTAGACCTCGCCGTAGGTGGCGCCGACCTCGTACAGCTTGTTGTAGACGGCCGTCCAGTCGTAGTCCTGGGGCTGGACCATCTGCAGGCCCCGCGGGAACGCCTTCGGCCACACGAGGTCGTGGTTGGCTTCGACCTCCGCGCTCGGCGCACCCCAATCACCCGTCTCGTGCCATCCGTTCGCCTGGCCGAAGAACGTCACGGTCGCCGAGTTCGACGCTGCGATCCGGTCGGCGAGGGCACCCTGGACTCCGTCACCGTTGAGCGGGCCGTAGCCGCTCAGGGGCAGCTCGACCGCGAGGCCGGGTGCAGCGTGGGACGCGCCGATGTCGATGAGGCGCAGGTGCGCCTGCAGCCATGCGTTCGTGGAGTAGCCGGGCGTGGCCCGCACCTCGGCACCGTTGTTGAGCTCCGCCCACTCCTGTCCGTACCACGCGAGATGCAGGAGGTGGACGTCGTTGCGCATCGACCAGTCGGCGAGGCGCCCGACGTATTCGTCGTAGGCCGCCTCGAACACGGTGTTGGGGGTCCCGTCCGCGTTGAACGGCGTCGGCACCTTCACGCCCGCGTCGATCGTGTAGTACGGCGAACCGGCGTCGAAGACCCGCTGAGGGGTCGATCGCCCCGCCATGAACCTGATCGAGAACGCCTTGCCGTGCTCGCTCGCGATCTGCCGGCCGCGGTCGAGGATCGAGAAGTCGGTGTCGGCGGCACGCCACGGGAAGCGCACAGACAGGCCGACCACGCCGGGCAGATCGAGGGCGGCGCCGATGCGGGCCGCGTAGCTGTCGAGCTCGGCCACCGACGAGACCTGCTGCAGCACCCAGGTCCCGCACACCATCGACGCCGTGTCGTCGGCCGCGGCCGGCGGTGCCGCCGACTTCGACACGACGACGCCTGCCGCGCATGCGGCGGCAAGCACCGCCGCCGCGATGGTGAGTGCGAACTGTCGGCGGGCCATGGGGATCGATCCTGTTCCTTGCAGTGCGGCTCGACGAAGGACGAGCCGGGTAGCGGATGGTTCTGCGGAGATGGTCCGCTTCCTCCGAAATGACCGGAAACTCAGCCAGACTTCAGATGGGACCGACGCAACGCGCGAGGGTGCGCGCGCATTGTGTCAAGTGCCGGTGATCCGGAGCTCCTGGACGCGTTCTCCACCGTGCTCGACGACGTACAGGTGCCCGTCGTCGGACACGTCGAGGCCCTTGGGTCCCTGGAAGCGCCCCAACGTACTACCACCCGAACCGTACGACGTCACGAACGCGCCGGACGTCGTCCAGATCTTGATCTGGTTCGAACCCGAGCTCGCGACGAAGACGTGGCCGTCGTACACGGCGACTCCCCACGTCTGGTTGAGGCCCTGTCCGCTCAACTTCCCCAGGTAGGCACCGGTGGAGCTCAGGTGCTGCACGTCGTTGCGCGACTTGTCGGCCACCCAGATCGATCCGTCGGAGTCGATCGCGACGTCGGTGGGCATCGACACCTTGCCGTTGCCCGAACCCCTGCCGGCCACCTGCCGGATCTGGGCACCGCTGTTCGCGGACAGGACCACGACCTTGCCGCCCTGGGTGTCGGCGACGTAGACGTCGCCGTTGGGCGCCACCGCTCCACCCCAGCACTTGGGCCCGGACGCGGCCCACACGAACACACCGGAGTTGGTGAACTTCTTCACCTTCCCGCTGTCGGTGTCACATACGTAGACCGAACCGTTGTTGCGGTCGACCATCACGCCCTTCTGGTAGTTGAACTGCGAGTTGCCGCCACCGCGGCTACCCCACGCGAGCGTGAACTGCCCGGAGGCGTCGAACTTCTGCATCCTCCAGTTGTGGGTGTCGGCCACGAAGGTGTTGCCGGCTCCGTCGACGGCGACGTCACGCGGTTCGGTGAAGCCGCCGTCAGGCGGCGGCTCGGGCGGGCTCGGCACCGCCATCAGGAACGTGCCGCCCGGCGAGAACTTCTGCGCCCTGAAGTTCGGCATGTCGCCGACCCAGACGTTGCCGTCGCCGTCGACGGTGAGGTCGCGAGGGCCACCGCTGAACTGCCCGTTGCCCGAACCGTTTGCTCCGAAGCTGAGCAGGAACGTGCCCGAGAGCGTGTACTTGTAGATCCGCGAGCTCCCCGCGTCGGCGACGTAGACCCAGCCGTTGGCCTGGTCGATCGCGACCCCGCGCAGGTCGCCGCCGAGGCGGTCGTTGCCGAAGCCGTACTGGTACTGCAGGTTCTTGTTGAACACCTGGACCTTGCGCAGCTGGGAGTCGGCGACGAACACTCGGTCGCTCGCGTCGACCGCGATGCCGCGGGGGTTGGGAGACTGTGAGCCCGAGTAGCTGTACAGCTCGGTGCCGTTGGGGTTGTGGGCCGAGACCGCGTTGCCACGCGCGTCGGAGACGAAGACGGTGCGGTCACTCGCCACCGCGACGCCCCGCGGGTAGCGGAACTTGTTCGCACCCGTGCCCTGACCACCGAACTGCAGCAGCGGCGTGCCCGTGGCGCTGTACTTGTCGACCGTCGCTCCCGAGTCGACGTCACCGAAGTAGATGTCGCCCGTGACGGGATCGACGCCGATGCCGTAGGGGGCGGCGTGGGGGATCGACGAGTTGCGCGGCACGACGGTGCCGAGCAGGTTGCCGTTCTTGGCGTAGTGCTGGATGCGGTAGTTCCAGTAGTCGCCGATGACGACGGACCCGTCCGGCATCGTGGCGGCACCCCAGCCGTACAGTGCCGCGTGGCCGGAGCCACCGATCTGGCGGATGGGCGTCAGCGTCGCCGCCGCCCGCGCGGGTTGCGCGAACCCGACGAGGACGGAACCGAGCAGGGCTACGCAAAAGCCACATATCGCCGCGCGACGGATCGTCGCCCCCATGGCGTCACCTCCCTGTGCGCCCCGGGCACTTCACGCGGGGCCTCCCACCGCGAAGTGTAAGGAGCGCAGCGGCGCTCCGCCAGTGGCAGTCCCGACCGTCCGGTTTCGCAGGGCCCGTGCGCCTCGCGAGGCGGCTGGGTCAGTGCATGAGCAACGCTGCGTCGCGGGCCCCGACGGTGACCGTCGTGCGCAGGGTCGGGGCGCCGCCTGTCTTGTTCACGACGTCGTACGCCGGCGAGCCGAGCGTGCACGTCGCCGCCGTCGCCGACGGGTTCACGAGGACGAAGCCGTTCGTGAAGTCACGCCGGTACACGTTGGTTCCCGCGCATGCCTGCGATGCCACTGCGCTCAACGTCGCGGGACGGTCGATCTCGGGGCCGAGGTCCCAGCGGAAGAGCTCGTCGGGCTGTGCGAGACCAGCGTTCATCCCGCCGAACTGGGTCTTGACCGCGGTGTCCCTGCGCGAGAGCAGGAACGACCCGTACGCGAAGCGCTTGTACTGGTCGACGCTGAGGCCCGAGGAGTTCTCGGCGGTCTTGACCCAGTAGATGGCGGGCAGGTCCTGGGTCTGGATCTGGAAGCTCTGGTCCATCTGCGCCGACCACATCTCGGGCTTCTGCAGCCAGTGCTCGAGCACGCCGCCGTCGAAGTTGCCGGGCGCCATCTCCTCGTTGCGGCACGCCGCGGTCGTGCCACCTTGGGACGCGAGGTTGTTGGCCGTGAACCGAATCGCCGGATAGCCGGTGGAGGGGTTGAAGGCGGCACGCAGCCCGGCGAGCTTGGTGAGCTGGTTCTGCTTCCACTTCTCCGCGTCTGCGATGGTGCCGTGGGGTTCGGACCACGGTGCGACCGGCTGGCCGAGCGCGTCGGCGTTGTTGTAGGTCGCACAGCTCGACACGTCGAGCCACACCGTGTTGTAGCCCTGCAGGTACGGTGCCGGCCTGCCCGCCCCGAACGTCGACCGGATGCGACCGGCGAGCCACGCGATCCCGTCCGCCTGCCAGATCTTGACCCCGTAGCGCAGCGCCTTGTCGGTGCGGTCGACGTTGGGTGAACCGGCGTAGCCGGTGTCGTACGCCGTCGCCGTCGCCGAGCCTATGTACACCGGCGACATCACACGTGCACCGCTGCCGTGAGCGACCGCGGCGGTCCCGAAGTAGCCGCGGTCCACGGTGAGCGTCACGCGTGACGCGTCGCCGGAAACTCCGCGGACCCGCATGATCTCGTCGTCCACGCGAACCCACGAGACGACGTCGTGGGTGTTCTGCGACGTCACGGCGCCGGCCGCAGCACCGGCGCCGCGCGACGCGAAGTAGGGCCAGGTGTCGGCTGCCCCCGCCGGCTTCGCGCCGGCGGCGCTGACGACGGAGATCGTGGTCTGGGCTGCGTCGGTGCCGCTCACGGTGCGCGCCGCGCCCGAGGAGTCACTTCCGGAGCTCGCCGACTTGTGCCCGGGCCACCACGTCCCGATCGCGAGCGGCGCCTCGCTCTCGAGGATCGCGGCCTCACCGAAGTTGAGCTGGCCGGCCACGGACTGGGTCACGTAGGAGCCGTTGCGGTAGGCCGACACCATCGCTCCCCGTGCCGACAGCTTCTCGGCGAGCGTCGTCGCGCTCGTGGCCTTCGACGCGTCACCGAGCGGGAACGCGTTCGACGCCTCGCTGTGGAAGTGCACGTACCAGGACGTGAGGTCGGCGATACGGGCGTCGAGTGCGGTCCCCGCGAGCCGGTTCACGGCCGACGCGTCGGCGGGGTTGTTCACCTCGGTCCACATGCGCGTGAACGGCACCGCGCGCGGTTGGGGAACGGTGGCTACGGGACCGGTGGCGGTGGTGGCGTCGACCCCCACCGGTGCCGACGAGTTGCCCGAGGGGTCACGTGCCTCGACGGTGAAGCGGTACGTCGTCGCAGGCGCGAGGCCGCCCACCGTGGCACCGGTGGCCGCGGTGACCGCCACGATCGCCGCGTCGCGCCGCACCGTGTAGCTCACCGAGCCGGCGTTGTCGTGGGCGGCCGACCACGAGAGCGAGACCGTCGACGGCGTGGTCGACACGACTGTGACGCCGCCGGGCGCGGTCGGCGCCTCCATGTCGATGACCGGTCCTGCGACGAAGCCCGGCGCCGACAGGTCCGGTGACGGGCCTGCCCCCGACCCGCCCACCGCCGCGTCTCCATCGGCGACGTCGTGGCCGGTGGCGTCGGCGCCGGCGCCGTCCGCACCCGCCTGCCCTGACGCGGCCGGTTCGGAAGCGGACGCGGATCCCGACGTGGATGACGCGGCACCGGGTGCCGCAACGGTGGCCACCTCACCACCGGGCGCCGGCCCCGAGGCGTTCTCTGCCGCTGCCTGCCCCGTCCCGGAGCCTGCACCGCCGGCCGGGAAGTCGACGTCGCAGGCTGCGGCCACCGCCGCCAGCAAGCAGGCCGCCAGCGCGAGCGCTGTGAAACGGGCGTTCGCCCGGCGGTCTCGCACCCTCGCTCCCATCTCGAGCCTCCATGAGAATTCGGACACCGAGGGAGGAGTCGGCTGAAACCACACGAACCTGTAGGAAGACGGCAACCCCGTGCGGAGCCATCGCGCCCGAGCACCCTGGGTGGGAATCGGGCATGGACAGCACACGCTGGGTGTCGTTAAGGTGCGATTGTTGGGACTGCCCTCAGATGGGGCATTTGGATCGCTGGGAGTCGGGATGAGTCGAGGTTGGGGACGGCGTGGCTTTGCGAGGCTCGCCCTGTGCGCTCTCGTCGTGGTGGCCGGTGGTGCCGTGCTGCCGTCGCGGCCGGCGGCGGCAGCGTGGTCAGCGCCCGCGTTCGTGAACACGGTGGGCGGCAACGGGCACGCGGGCATGTACCCCTGGGGCCTCGCCTACAACCCCGTCGACGGCAAGCTCGTCGTCGGCGACTACCTCAACTACCAACTGCGCCGCTACGACACCGACGGCAACGCGCTCAACGACTTCTACCGGACCAACCAGACCGGACAGCCGTACTCGGTCGCCGTCGACCCCAACAACGGCGACATCATGGTCGGCGAGATCGCCGACGGCTCGATCGGCGGCAACATCAGCCGCTACGACAAGGACGGCAACTACCTGTACACCGTCAACGTGTCGGCGGACTACTACGCGTGGATCACCATCGGCGCCGACGGGTACCTGTACGTGGCAGACAGCCACTACTGGAACGGCAACAGCTCAGGTGACGTGTCGCGGGTGCGCAAGTACTCGGTGAGCGCCTCGGGCGCGTCGCAGGTGTCGAACTTCCGCATCCGCAAGAGCTCGAGCTCCTACTTCAACCAGACGCCGCTCTGCTACGGCATCGCCGTCGACTCGGCCGGCAACGTGTACCTGCCCGACAACGGCAACCAGGTCATCCACAAGTTCAGCAACAGCGGCACCTGGCTCGGCGACTTCGGCAGCGGTGACCTCGGCGGGGACATCCGCTCGATCGCGATCGACAACGTGAACGGCTGGCTCTACACATCCGACGCCCAGCAGCACCAGATCGAGAAGTACAGCCTCGCCGGCACCCACCTCGGCACCTTCGCGAGCGTCGGCTCGGGCGACGGCCAGACCCAGGGCGGGTTCCGCCAGCTCAGCGTCGACGGCGCCGGCAACGTCTGGGCGGCCGACTACGGCGGCTTCCGCGTCCAGCAATTCGACTCCGACGGCAACTGGATCAAGGCGATCCCCGACCCCGACCGCCTCCCCGGAGACGGGATGATGGCCCAGCCCCGCGACGTCGACGTCAACCCGGTCACCGGCGACGTGTGGGCGGTCGACACCTGGAACCAGCGTGTGCAGCGCTTCACGAGCAACGGCACCTTCGTCGGCCAGTGGGGCCACCGCGGCTCGGATCCGCCCTACGGGTTCAACTACCCACGCGGCATCGCCGTCGACCCCGCCACCCAGAACGTGTGGGTGTCGAGCGAACGCGGTCACTACATCCGCGTCTTCGACCCGACCATGACCACGGCTCTGTTCACCGTCGGCACCGAGGGGGTCGACTCCGACGCGGCCGGGTTCCTCCGCTGGCCCAACGACGTCGAGTTCCACGCCGGGAAGGCGTACGTGTCCGACCGCGTGTCGGGCAAGGTCAAGTGGTTCGACTCCACGTCGGGCGCCGAGCTCGGTTACATCTCACGCAACAACTGGGGCATCGCACTCGACGCTGCGAGCGGCAACGTCTACGTGAGCGATCCCGGCACGGACAAGATCTACAAGTACTCCGCAGCGGGCTCGCTGATCACGAGCTGGGGGTCGTCGGGGTCGGGCAACGGCCAGTTCCGCGACGCCAAGGACCTGACGGTCGTGGGGAGCAGCGTGTACGTCACCGACGACAGCTTGAGCCGGGTCCAGGTGTTCGACCTCGACGGCAACTACCTGGGCAAGTGGGGCGGGCGTGGCAGCGGACCGAACCAGTTCGCGAACCCAGCCGGGATTTCCCACGACAGTGCCGGACGGATCTACGTCGCCGACTCCGCCAACGACCGGGTCGTGGTCTACGACACCACTCAGGCCCGGCCGCTGTACGAGAACACGAAGCCGACGCTCACGGTGACGTCACCGGCCGACAACCAGCAGTTCTGCTGCCAGCCGACGTTCACGGGTACGGCGGCGGACAACCTCGCGGTCGCCAACGTCGAGTACTCGGTCCAGGACACCGGCACCTCCGCCTACTGGAACGCCGCCAACTCCACGTGGCAGGCGACCCAGACGTGGGGGCTGGCGCCGGTCGCAGGGCCGCAGACGTCCAAGACGTTCAGCTTCAAGTTCCTCGGCGGCACCTACGGACACACCTACACGGCCACCATCCGCGCCCGCGACATCTCGTCGAACGTATCGACGACGCAGACACGCACGTTCACGATCACCGAGAACCCCCAGGCACCCGACACGACGCCGCCGGAGACGACCTACACGACGCCCGTCGCGAACCAGACGTACCCGCTCGGGCAGATGGAGCTCGGGGGCACCGCCACCGACGACCGCGGCGTGACGACGACGCAGGTCGCGATCAAGAGCACCGCTCTGAACCAGTGGTGGAACGGCTCGGGCTGGCAGGCGAGCTTCATTTGGGTCGACGCCACCGTCACGAGCCCGGGCGCCACCTCGACGACGTGGACCTACCAGTGGACGCCGCCTGCCGTCGGCACGTACGGCTTCATGGCCCGTGCGGGGGACGCTGCCGGCAACCGTGACAGCTCGAACCCCTACATAACGTTCACGGTCAACGACAGCGGCCAGGGCGACACGACGCCGCCCGACGCCACCGTCACGTCACCCACGAACAACGCCGTGCTGCCGACTGGGGCGCTCACGTTCACGGGCAACGCCACCGACAACGTCGGTGTCGCCGGTGTCGACGTCATGATCAAGAACCGCGCGAACAACACCTACTGGAAGGCGTCGACGGGTACGTGGGTGTCGACGTTCACGTGGAACACGGACTCGGTGCTGGACAGCCCCGGCGCCACCGCCACTGGCTGGACCTACGGCTCGACGCTGGCTCCCGGCATATACGCGATCTCGGTGCGAGCCCGCGACGCGATCCCCAACTACGACGCCACGAGGCCCTGGATCAACTTCACGGTGAGCTGACCTGGCCCGCTGCCCGGCGGCGGCCGAAGAGGAGCCCGTGCCTCACGCGACCCGCGCGCTCGCCGCCTCGTCGAGGCGCGCCTGCAGCTCCTCGCACTCCTCACGGATGCGCGGGTGCAGGTCGAGGCGCGACTCGCGTCCCGCCGAGCGCACCTCGATGTGTTCGACGAGACGCCGCTGGTAGGGGAAGTCGAGGAAACGGCACAAAGCGGCCATGACCTCCTCGGGCGCGGACACGAGCGCGTCGTAGTTGACGATCGTGGTGTCCGAGCGTGCAGCGAGGCCGAGCTCGAAGTAGAGGCGGTTGCGCACGAGCCAGAACAGGGCGGCGCCGTCCTCGGACGTGAGGGAGTCGTAGTCGAACGACGCGATCAGCTCGCGGCTCGCAGTCGACAGGCGCTGCGCCTGCCGCAGGTCGTCGCCTCGCCCCGACGCGATGCGGGCGAGGACGCTGCGGTTGACGTCGCCGAACTTGGCGACGGCGGAGCGCACGCGGCCGTCGACCCCGCGGTACGCCCAGATGGCCCTGCCGGGCGCGCCGGCGCCGATCGCGTCGAGAAGTTCGGGTGTGCGGTGGGAGTCGCAGAGGGGCTTGAAGAGGACGTACGCGTGCCGACTGGCGGCGATGACGGCGGCCACGTCGCGGTCGGGACGGAGCTCGAAGCGGTCGAAGACCTTGGAGTCGTTCTCGTTGTGGACCTCGAACTCGGGGCTGGTCTCGAAGCCGCGCACGACCATGTTCGTGCCCGAGCGCTGGACGCCGACGAGCCAGACCGGGGCGGCGGTCCCGGGTTCGACGCCGCTCGCTGCACGCCACCTCGCCTTGGACACCGCGGTGCGCACCCGTTCGATCGGGTCGAGGTTGTCCTCCTCGACGAGGCGTCCGATGCCCTGGGTGCGGCCCCAGTGGATGTGGCGCAGCACCCGCGCCTTCGTGCGTGCCAGCGGCGCGGCTTCGTGCGGCAACGGCGCGCCGGAGCCCGCGGAGGTACGCGACGACGTGTATCCGTAGCGGTGGCGCACCGGTGCCGTGGCCGCGGTCCTCGCGCGGCGATCTCGGGTGCGCCTGCGGTTGCGCCACTCGTCGTCGATGCCCAGCC
>JAIBAC010000280.1 GCA_019695375.1 Acidimicrobiia bacterium | reverse complement strand
GTCCGCTGCGGCGTGGTCCCGGCCGTGCCCAGAGCTGGCGCCGCACGGCGTGCAGACCGACCGAGTCCTGGAAGAACTTCAGCGCCTTGGCCTGCGCGAGCAACCGTGACCGTGCTGAGATCTGCTCGACGGCGGGGCGGCCCGCGCGCCACATCGCCGCCACCAGCATGACGGCGGCGAGGACTGCGGCGAGGACTGCACCCGCCCACCGCGGCGAACCGTTCGTCGCCGACGACACGGCCGGGTCGGTCGCCCACGCCCACGGCCCCCACCAGTGAGCCGCGGCCGATGTGCCGGTGGACGCGAGGCGCTGCGCCACGACCGGGGCGGCGACGACGGCGACGGCGGGCAGCCGCGCGAGCCGCGGCAGCGCCGCCTTGACCGCGTTCTGCACACGCGGCGAGTTCTCGACCAGCCACGCCGCGCATGCGACCGCGACCGCGAAAGGCACGAGCCCGGCGGCCGCGGCTGCCCACGTCTGCCAGAAGGGGGCGCCGAAGACCACGGCGACCTCGACCGCGAAGCCGAGGGCGACCGCGACCGCACCTGTGGCCTCGCGGCCGGCCGCTGTCAGGATCTTGGGTGTGAGGAACCGCCGCGGCGACAGCGGCGCTCCCACTAGGAGCTGCGCCTCGGCCTGCTCGAGGCGCACGGGCCCGAGCCCTGCGGCCGAGATCAGGCGCAGGAGCATGTAGAGGACGAGCACCGCGCTGGCAGCCCATTGCAGCCAGCCCGGCACAGGAACGCGCTGCACGTGGGTCGACTGCGCCCAGTACCCGAGGAACACGAACGCGGCGGTCGGGATGCCGATGATCTCGAGCGTGTAGAGCACCTCGGACGCCTCGAGGTCACCGACGCGGTGGTGCCGGCGGCGTCGCGCCAGGTACCGCAGGGCATCGACGCCGGTCTCGGCCGACTCGGTCAACTGCCGTCCTCGGCGCCGTCGCCGTGTTGTGAGTGCTCGTATGCCGCATCGCCCACGAGCGCCACGAAGAGGTCGTCGACGGTGCTCGCCTTGTACTTGGCGAGCAGCTTCGCCGGCGTCCCCCGCGCCATCACCTCGCCGTCGGCGAGCACCCCGAGCTCGTCGCAGAACCGCTGGATCGCGCCGAGCACGTGCGTGGCGACCACGAACGCGCAGCCCTCGGCCTTGCGTTCGAGGCAGAGGTCGATGAGCGTGCGCATCCCGATCGGGTCGAGGCCGACGAACGGCTCGTCGATGAGCATGACCCCCGCTGGTCGTAGGAACGCGCAGCAGAGCTGCGCGCGCTGGCGCATGCCGCGGCTGAAGGTGCCGGGCAGCTCGTCGGCGCGGTGGCTGAGTCCGAAGCGCTCGAGCAGGTCCTCGGACCGTTCGGCGGCGTCGGCCGCCGTGACACCGAACGCGGCGGCGGTGAACTCGAGGTGCTCGTTGAGCGTGAGATCGTCGAAGAGGACCGGGTTGTCGGGAACGTATGCGAGGATTCGCCGGAACTCGAGGCGGTCGGCGGCGAGTGTGGCGGCCCCGGCGCGGACGTCGCCGGCCTCTGGCTCGAGCTGGCCCGCGATCGTCTGCAGCAGCGTCGTCTTGCCGGCGCCGTTGGGGCCGATCAGGGCGAGGGCCTTGCCCGCGCCCACCTGGAGGTCGAAGCCGTCGATTATCGGCTCACCGCCGTAGCCGCGGGTTATGCCCCGGACCGTCAATTTGGCCATGACGCCAAGTTACGCACGCAGCCCGCCGCGGGGGGGAATCGCGACCCGCGACCGCACGTACGACCAGATCAGGATCGCGAACACCGGTTGCACGATGAACGCCCATCCGAGGATGCCCGGTCGCTCGCTCAGGTCGTAGAAGAGCAGCAGTGAGAAGAGGACGTCGACGCCCTGCAACGCGTTCGTCGCGCCGGCCAGCGCGATAGCGGCCCAGTGGCCGCGGCGGGCGACGAGCCACGTCGCGATCACGATGATGCCCAGCGCGACGTCGAATACGGCCCACGCCGCAGACCAGTTCACGACCTCGCGGCGGTACTCCACCCAGGACGGGATCAGGACGCCGAAGACGGTCACCCCCACCCCTGCCACGGGGACGACGATGCGCGCGATCTTCGCCAGCATCCCGGACCCCCGGTCCCCGCCCTGTGCTCCGGTGTCGTCAGTCACCGTCGAGGCCGGGCCCCTTGAGCATCGTGATCAGCAGCACCGTCGGTTCGCGTGCCTCCAACGCGTGCGGCTGGCGCGCCGCCACGTGGATCCAGCCCCCGGGGCGCAGCGTCAGCTCCTCGTCCTCGACACGGAAGCGCAGCGAGCCCGAGAGGACCTGGACGATCACGGGGTTGCGCGCCTTGTGGTCCGCCAGCGTGCCGCCCGCGGGCAGCGTGATGCGGACGACGTTGACACGCGTGTCTGTGTGTATCCGCTCGACCGTGTGCTCCGACGGCGAGGTCGGTACGGTCGCCGAAGCCACGAGGTCGTCGAAGTAGCTGTGCGACATGGGCGCCGAACCCTACTCGCGGCTGTAACGCATGATCGCAGGCCGGCTGCCCTCGGTCGTCGAGTAGTAGCCGTCGCCGGTCGCGTCCCACGCGATCGCCTCGCCCTGCTGTTCGAGCGCCAGCGGCGCGGTGCAGGGCGGCCTGGCCAGCGCGTCGACGACCGTCTCGGCGGTGTCACGGTGCCAGACCCAGGCGTTGGTGTAGGTCCGCAACAGGATCATCGACCCGTCGGGCGAGATGTCACCCGCGGTCACACGCACGTCGATAGCGCCGTCGAGGGAGCCGACGTCGATGCTGCCGGCCGCCTCGAGCGTGGTCGTCGCCTCCTCCCGTTGCGGCGCAGGCCAGCGGTACACCCCGCTGCGGCCCTTGTCCGACTTGGTGACGACGAACAGGTCGCCGGTCAGGGGGTCGGTGAGAAGCGTCTCGGCGTTGTGCGAGCCGTCGGGATAGCGGCCTGTGAGCGTCACCGCTCCGCGCAGGTCCGTCGCCTTCGCGCCTGTGGAGGAGTCGACGGACGGCTCGCGCACACGGACGACGTGGAAGGCGCGCTGGTCGTCGAGGTTGTCGCCGATGTCGGCGAGGTACACGTAGGCGACGGACCGCTCCGGGCCCGGCCCGACGGCGACGTCCTCCCAGTCACGTGCGCTCACTCCCGTGAGGTGGAAGGTCCGCACGAGTGTGCCGTCGGGACGGATCGCGACGAGGTCGGCGGGGCTGCCGCTGTCCTCCTGCGCCCACAGGACGCCGGCGTCGGTGCGGCTCGCGGCGAGACCGGAGATCTCGGCGAGGCCGGGATCGGCGACCTTGCCCACGCGTTCGCCCGACGAGAAGCGCGGGCAGGTGTCACCGGCAGCCGGTGGCGCGGTCTCGGGCGCGGAAGTGGCCGACGTCTCCGGCGCGACGGCCTCACGCGAGCACGCCGCGATCGCGAGTGCGGTCGCGAGCGACACGAGCGCGGCCGCACGGCCGGGTCTCAGATGCACGGCCCGGCGGTCCTCGCCGCGAAGCGCTT
>JAIBAC010000279.1 GCA_019695375.1 Acidimicrobiia bacterium | reverse complement strand
GCCGGGTGCGGCGCCCGAGCCGGCCGCGGTCGGCGGCGCCGGCACCCGTTCAGGAGCCGGCGGCGACGAACCTTCGGCCGGAGTGCTACGCCTGCCCGATCGGCATGGCGTTCGGGACGGTCCGCGATGCCTCGCCCGAGACCATGGACCACCTCGTCGCCGCCTCGCGGGAACTGGTCTCGGCAGCCCGCAGCGTGATGCAGGCGCTCGAGGCCAACCTCGAGCGGTACTCGCAGAACACGTCTCTGCAGCACATCGACGTTGAGTAGCACCCGCCCGAGACGGGAACATCCCGCACGGCGCGTTTCGGGGAGGTAGCGGTGGGTCGAGTGACCATCGGTGTCGATGCAGGGGGGACCAAGACCGCTGCCGCGATGGTGACCCCCGGTGGTGAGATCGTCGAGTTCGCGTCGGTCCCCACCCCGCGTTCGGATGCGGAAGCGGCGCTCGCGACGCTCGTCGACGTCACCGCGGAGATGATGTCGCGCGCGGGCGGCCACGAGGTGGCGGGCATCGGGATGGGCCTCGCCGGCCTCGTCGACCGCGCGCGCAAGGTCTTCGTGTACGGCCCCAACTACCCGCTGCTCGATGTCGACGTGGGGCGTGCGATGGAGCGGTTTGGGCTCCCGGTGCTGGTCGCGAACGACGCCGACGTCGCCGCGTGGGCGGAGTACCTCTTCGGAGCCGGCCGGCGCTGCCGCGAGATGGTGATGGTCACGCTCGGGACCGGGATCGGCGGCGGCATCGTGAGCGGGGGGCGGCCCTTCGGCGGCGCCAACGGGTTCGCGGGCGAGATCGGACACCTGGTGTTCGCCGCCGACGGCGTCCTCGAGGGCGACGGTGCCGGGCGGCACTGGGAGCGCTTCGCATCCGGAACCGCGTTGGACGCGATGGCGCGCGACGCCGCCGCCGCGGATCCGGCCGGCGCCATCGCGGGCGTGGCGGGCGGTGATCCCGCTCGTGCCCGCGGAGCCGACGTGGTCGCAGCCGTCACCGGTGGTGACGCGGTGGCGCTCGAGGTCATGGACCGCTACGCCGCTCGTGTCGCCGTGGGCATCGCGGGCCTCATCCAGGTGCTCGACCCGGCCCGCGTCGTCGTCGGCGGTGGTGTCTGCGAGGCCGGCGACGCGCTCTTCGAGCCGCTCCGCAGCCACGTGCGCCGCCTCGTCACCGGCGCCGAGCACCGTCCCGAGGTGCCCGTCGTGCCCGCGGAGCTCGGTCCCCACGCCGGGGTGATCGGCGCCGCCTCCCTCGCCCTCGAGCACTGATCCTCGAGACGTGGGGACGTAGATCGCGCTGTGACGCCGTTTCGCGTCCCCACGTCGGGGCGCCGAGCGGCTCGTGGGTCGTTCAGTCCCCGGCGGAGCCGATGGAGTGGATGTACTCGGCGAGCGTGTGGATCTGCTCCGGCGACAGGGTGCCGGCGAAGCCGGGCATGCCCTCGCCCTTGCCGTCGGTCACAGTCGCGGCGACGTAGTCGGTGTCGAGGCCGGTACGCAGGTTCGGCGCCTTGAGGCCGCCGGCGTCCTGGCCGTGGCACGCGGCGCAGTTGGCGACGAAGAGCTTGGCGCCCTCGGACTCAGGATCGGGTGGCGCCGCCTGCGTGCACGACCACGTCCACACGCCCGCGGCGGCGACGGCGGCGGCGACGGCGAGCTTGGTCCTGCCCATTGGCGACAAGGTAGGAGCGCCGATCTGCTCGGGACCAGACGGCCGCCGCCGCTACCCTGGGCGGCGATGGACTTCCGCCGCATCGACAACCTCCCGCCATACGTGTTCGGCACCGTGGACAGCCTCAAGATGGAGGCGCGCCGCCAGGGTGACGACATCATCGACCTCGGCTTCGGCAACCCCGACATCCCCTCGCCGGACGTGGCGGTGGAGAAGCTCTGCGAAGCGGCGCAGAACTCCCGCAACCACCGCTACTCGGCGAGCCGCGGGATCCCCAAGCTGCGCAAGGCGATCGCCGACCTGTACCAGCGCCGCTTCGGCGTCGACATCGATCCCGAGACCGAGGCGCTCGTCACGATCGGGGCCAAGGAGGGCCTGTCTCACCTGATGTGGGTGCTGGCGCAGCCCGGTGACAACGTGATCGTGCCGTCACCGTCGTACCCGATCCACCTGTTCGCACCACGGCTCGCCGGTGCCGGTGTGACCGAGGTGCAGATCGGCCCCGACGTCGAGGACTTCTTCGAGGAGCTCGAACGCACCTACGACCACGCCTGGCCCCGCGCACGCGTGATCATCACGTCGTTCCCGCACAACCCGACCACGTACTGCGTCGACCGCTCGTTCTTCGAACGCCTCGTGGCCTTCGCCAAGGAGAACGACGTCATCCTCGTTCACGACTTCGCGTATGCGGACGTCACCTTCGACGGCTACCAGGCACCGAGCATGCTGTCGGTGCCGGGGGCGAAGGACGTCGGCGTCGAGCTGTACTCGCTGACCAAGTCGTTCTCGATGCCCGGCTGGCGTGTCGGATTCTGCGTCGGCAACCCGGCGGTGATAGCCGCGCTGCAGAAGCTCAAGAGCTACCTCGACTACGGCACGTTCCAGCCGATCCAGATCGCGTCGATCGTCACGATGAACGAGGCGGCGGACTACCCCAAGGTCGTGTGCGACCTCTACAAGAGCCGCCGAGACACCCTCTGCGACGGGCTCGAGCGCATCGGCTGGCACGGGGTGCCACGCCCGCAGGGCACGATGTTCGTCTGGGCACCGATCCCCGAGGAGTACCGCCACCTGGGCTCACTCGAGTTCGCGATCCGCTTGATCAAGGCCGCCAAGGTCGCGGTGTCCCCGGGCGAGGGATTCGGTCCCGGCGGTGACGGCTACGTGCGGTTCGCGCTCGTCGAGAACGAGCAGCGCGTGCAGCAGGCGATGCGGGGCCTGCGCCAGGCGCTCGAATCCGGCCTGTAACAGCAGCACCGCGGCGCCGAGCACGCGGCGGTGGCGCCTGACCGGCACGCACCGGTGATCTTCCCGGTCTCAAGACCGGCCCCACGCGTGCCGATGCAGGATGTCAAGCCATGCCGGGGGCGGCCTGATGCTCACTTGTCCCAACTGCCAGCAGCCATCCGCGCCGAGTGACCTGCGTTGCACCGGCTGCGGGACCTCGTTCCTGGGCGAGGTGGCGGCTGCGATCGCCGAGTACGCCCCGGTTCCCTCCCGCGGTGGCGTCCACGTGGTGGAGCCCTCCGTCGTCGAGGTGGCCGCCACCACCGTCGACACCGACCCGGCTCCCGCGGAGACCAGCACCGACGACCGCTACCAGCGCGACGCCGAGGGGCGCTGGTGGGTCTGGACCGCCACCGGCTGGGCGCTGCACACGGATCTCCCGTCCACAGCGGTGCAGGAGCCCGCCGCAGCCGACACTGCGCAGGAGTGGCAGCGCGACGCCGAAGGGCGCTGGTGGCGCTGGACCGGATCGGCCTGGCAGCAGTGGGACGGTGGCGGGGCGGCAGAGGCGTCCGAGCAGCCCGTCGTGGCCGCCGCTGCCGGAGCGGTCCC
>JAIBAC010000042.1 GCA_019695375.1 Acidimicrobiia bacterium | reverse complement strand
CCTTGCAGGGAGCCATCTCGTCGAACCTAGTGGTGGCAGGTCGCTGCGAAGACCTCGACCGGCTCGGGCAGGCCACGCAGTTGCAGGGGCCCGCGGCGCTCGAACGCGACCCGCGAGAGATCGTCGCCGACGCTGTCGCGCACCGCGGCGGCGGCGAGCACCTCACCGGCGGCGGCGGCATCGGCGAGGCGGGCGGCGAGGTTGACGTCGCTGCCCACGAGATCGGTGCCGGCCTTGATCGGCCGCCCCAGGGCGAGGCCGCCACGGATGTGGATCCCGGCGTCCGGATGGTCGGCGTTGTCGACGGCGAGGCCCGCGAAGCAGTCGCACATCGCCGCGAGGGCCGCCGTCGCGTTCGGGAAGCGGACGAAGAGGCCGTCGCCCATGCGCTTGACGATCGTCCCGCCCCGGCCCCGGATCGCAGGTTCGACCACGAGCGCGTGGCGGCGCAGCAGCGCCAGCGCAGCCTCGTCGCCGTTCTCCTCCGTGTAGGACGTGAACGCCTCGACGTCGGTGAACGCGAGGCAGATCTCCTCGGGCCACGGTTCGCCGTCGGTGGCGTTGCGCGCCTCGAGCACGGCCGCGAGCGCCTCGAGCCCCCCGATCCCGGCACTTCCGAGGCGTTGCTCGCCTGAGGCGGCGACCCGGGTCACGAGGTTGCCGAGCAGCACCTTCGGGTCCGGTGCCGACACGGGTGCCGCAGCCGGATCGGACGCGGCGTCGGGATTCAGCATCCCCAGCCGCGCGAGCTTGGCCTCGAGCGCGGGGTCGGCATCGATCGCGCGGCGTACGACGTCGCGGCCGAGCTCCACGAGGCTGCGCATGCGCGGCACGCCTGCGGCCGGTCGCCGCCGCGGACGGCGGTCCCCGCGTCTGCGAGCGAGGGACTCGGTGACCTCGGCCTCCACCGCCTCGGGGTCGAGGTCGTCCTCCCCCGATCGGTCCGCGGCGCCGTCGCTTGCTGGCATCGGGCCAAGGTACCCGCAGGTGGGAAGGGGTCCCCGGACGTGTGGGTGGCACCGCATATCGTTGCCTCATGGCGGACTCGTTCGTGCACCTGCACGTCCACACCGAGTACTCGATGCTCGACGGCGCCACCCGCATCGAGGAGCTCATGTCCAAGGTCGAGCGCGACGGCATGCCCGGTGTCGCGATCACCGACCACGGCAACATGTACGGCGTCGTCGAGTTCTACGAGGCGGCCCGCAACCACGGCGTCAAGCCGATCATCGGGACCGAGGCCTACATCGCCACGAGCGGGAACCGCTTCGACAAGGCGCGCAGCTCCGGCGACACCTACCACCTCACCCTCCTCGCCGAGAGCACCCGCGGCTACAAGAACCTGCTCAAGGTGTCCTCGGCGGGCTTCCTCGACGGGTTCTCCTACAAGCCTCGCATGGACCTCGACGTGCGCGCGGAGAACCACGAGGGCCTGATCGCGACCACCGGCTGTCTCGGTGGCGAGGTCGCGCAGCGCCTCCTCGAGGACGACTTCGACGCGGCCGTGAAGGCCGCCGCCACGTACCAGGACGTCTTCGGGCGCGACAACTACTTCGTGGAACTCCAGGACCACGGCCTCGCCGAGGACGCCAAGGTCAACCCGCGCCTGCTCGAGGTCGCGAAGCGCATCGGGGCGCCGCTCGTGGCCACCAACGACAGCCACTACACCGACCACGACCACGCCGAGTCCCACGACGCGCTCCTCTGCGTCGGCACCGCGTCGCTCGTGAGCGACACCGACCGCTTCAGCTTCCACACCGACCAGTTCTGGGTGAAGTCCGCCGCCGAGATGCGCCATCTCTTCGCGGAGCTTCCCGAGGCGTGCGACAACACGCTCTGGATCTGCGAGCGCGCCGACATCGAGCTCGACTTCGGCCTCGACCTCCTGCCCGAGGTCGATGTGCCCGCCGGTCACACGCAGGCGTCGTGGCTGCGCGAGCTCGTGATGGACGGCGCGCGGGAGCGATGGGGCGCCGACCCCGATCCCGCCCACCTCGAGCGCATCGACTACGAGCTGCGCGTCATCGAGGACATGGGCTTCCCGAGCTACTTCCTCATCGTCGCCGACTACATCCGCTGGGCACGTGAGAACGGCATCCGTGTCGGCCCCGGCCGCGGCTCGGCGGCCGGCTCGGCGGTCAGCTACTGCCTGCGCATCACCGAGATCGACCCGATCGAGCACGGCCTCATCTTCGAGCGCTTCCTGAACCCGGGCCGCAAGTCGATGCCCGACATCGACGTCGACTTCGACGACCGCTACCGCGGCCGCGTCATCGACTACGTGAGCGACCTCTACGGACAGCAGAACACCGCGCAGGTCATCACGTTCGGCAAGATCCTCGCCAAGCAGGCCGTGAAGGACGCAGCCCGCGTGCTCGGCTACGAGTTCCGCACCGGCGACGAGCTCACCAAGCTGATGCCGCCCGCGGAGTTCGGGAGGCCGCCGTCGCTGGAGCAGTCCCTGGAGAAGTCGAAGGACTTCGCCAAGGCCTACGAGGAGGACCCCGACGCACACCGCATCATCGAGCTCGCCAAGGACCTCGAGGACCTGACACGCCAAGAGGGCGTGCACGCGTGTGCTTACGTGATCAGCAAGGAGCCGCTGCTCAACCACGTCCCGCTCGCGATCACCAAGAACGAGAAGCGTGACGTGATCACGCAGTTCGAGATGGGCTGGATCGAGAAGATCGGCCTCCTGAAGATGGACTTCCTCGGGCTGCGCAACCTGTCGGTGATCGAGGACTGCCTCGCGATGCTGCGTGAGCGCGGTGTCGAGCTCGACATCGACGCCGTCGCGCTCGACGATCCCGAGACGTTCAGGCTCCTGCAGGAGGCGCGCTCGGTCGGGGTGTTCCAGCTCGAGGGCGGCGCCATGCGGACGCTGATGCTGCGCCTCAAGGCCGACCGCTTCGAGGACATCGTGGCGCTCGTCGCGCTCTACCGCCCCGGTCCGATGGGCAAGGGCATGCACACCGAGTACGCCGACCGCAAGAACGGCCGTTCCCGCATCGAGTACGCCCACCCCGACCTCGAGCCGATCCTGGCGCCCACCTACGGAGTGATGTGCTACCAGGAGCAGGTGATGGAGATCTCGCGCCAGATCGCGGGGTACTCCGCCGCCGAGGCCGACGACTTCCGCAAGGCGATGGGCAAGAAGAAGCGCGAGGTCGTCGCCGAGCAGAAGGTCAAGTTCATCGAGGGCTGCGTTGCCAACGGCTACGAGCGCGAGCTCGCCGAGGACCTCTTCGCACAGATCGAGCCGTTCGCCGACTACGCGTTCAACAAGTCGCACGCGGCCTGCTACGGCTACGTCTCCTATCAGACGGCGTACCTCAAGGCCCACTACCCGGCCGAGTACATGGCGGCGCTGCTGACGTCGGTCAAGGACGACAAGGACAAGCCCGCCGTCTACCTCGGCGAGGCGCGGGCGATGGGCATCAAGGTGCTGCCGCCGGACGTGAACGCGTCGGGCATGGACTTCTCCGTCAGCACGGCCGCCGGCGAGGATCAGCCGCACGTCGTGTTCGGGCTCTCGGCGGTGCGCAACGTGGGGGAGGGGGTGGTCGAGCTCATCCTCGCGGAGCGTTCCGGCGGTGGACCCTTCGCCGACTTCGTCGACTTCGCGATGCGCGTCGACCCCCAGTGCCTCAACAGGCGCACCGTGGAGTCGTTGATCAAAGGCGGGGCCTTCGACTCCCTCGGCCACACGCGCAAGGGCCTGCTCGCGGTGTACGAGGACGTCGTCGAGCGCGCGCTCGACAAGCGACGCCAGGAGGACGCCGGCCAGTTCAGCCTCTTCGACGGCCCCGGCGGCGACGAAGCTGCCTCCGCGACCGGAGGCGGCCCCGTCGACATGCCCCGCATCGGAGACGACGAGCTCGACCGGATGGCCAAGCTCAAGTACGAGAAGGAGATGCTCGGGCTCTACGTGAGCGACCATCCCCTCAGAGGGCTCGAGCGCGCCCTGCGCGAGAAGGTCGACGCCACGATCGCCGAGGTGAAGGAGAAGCCGCCCGCAGGACAGCGTGTGTGGCTCGGCGGTGTCGTCGTGGCCGCCGAGTACCGCCACACCCGCCGCGGGGACCGCATGTTGATCTGCCAGCTGCAGGACTACACGGGTTCGGCTGAGGTCATGGTGTGGGCGTCGACGCTGCAGAAGCTCGAGTTCCACGTCGAGGAGGACGTCGCGTACCTGATGCAGTGCCGCGTCGACGTCAACGACGACGAGGTGCGTCTCGCGGCGATGGAGATCAAGAAGCCGAACCTGACCACCGACGCCCGCGAGGTGCGCCTCTCGGTCCCCGCCGCACGCGTGACCGAGCGCCTCGTGACCGAGCTGCGCACGGTGCTCGCCCAGCACCCGGGCCGCTCGCCGGTGTTCCTGCACCTGCGCTCCCACGAGGAGGAGACCGTGGTCCGCACGAACCAGTGCGTCGAGGCGCGCTCGGGCCTCTTCGCCGAGCTCAAGTCGATCCTCGGTCCCGAGGCGCTGCTGACGGCCGGCGTCTGACCGACCGCCAGGTCACGCAGGCGCAGGCTCGAAGCCCTGCCGTTGACGCCGGAGCTCGCGGCGGATGAGCGCGATGGCGAAGACCGCCAGCCAGACGAGCCACGCGCCCGTGCTGATGCGTTCGTAGAGACCCATGTGCGGGGTGTCGTCGAGGGCTGTCCCCGGGGCCTCCATCCCGGTCATGGCACCGAACACCAAGACCATCACCGCAGTGGCTGCCGAATAGATGCGGAACCGGGTTCCGAGCGCTGCCGCACCGAAACCGATCTGGCAGAGGATGAGCACGATCGTCAACACCGTGAGGACGATGTGGCCCACATCGTTGGCTGTCATCGCGGCCCCCGCGACCATCTCAGTGCGCGAGGTCATCGGGAACGGGAGCCACATGAGCCCGGTGAAGCCGAAGGCGGCGAGGACCGCCCCCGCCACCTCGAGGCTGCGCCTGCCGTGTGCCGCCATCCACACGCCCACGCCGTAGGCCACCATCAGGACGGTGAAGACCGGGGCCATGGCCCTCAACATGGTCCTCGTCGGTGCGGCCGTCGCGGACAGCTCGCTGATCGCCTGGGTCATGTGGTTGTAGCCGGGATTGAGCGACGCGGCGACCACGTCGTTCATGAACGGCCACAGCACCGCGTAGCCGATGCCACACGCGAGCAGAACGATCACGACACTCACGCGTGACGACCTCGCCGCCTCGTCACCTCTGGTGGGCTCGACCGTCACGCTCATGGCCCTTGACATCCGGATCTCCTCGGCCGCTCGCCGCCAGCGTGGGCGCCCTGGCTTCGCCGTGTGCAGGGGCGAAAGACCATTCCGACGCGCTACCGACGGCCGGCGTCCGACACACGGTCCCCGAGGCGTTCACCGGACACCGAAGGCACGCGCCGCCATGGCCGGGATGTGCTGCCGGACGCCCGCGCTCGCCGCGGCGCCAGGCCACGGCGCCGAGGTCGAGCCGCCCGTACCATGAAGCCGGGAGCCGGTGGGCTCAGGGGGTGTCGGGGAGGAAGCGGTAGCCGATACCGGGCTCGGTGTGGAGGTAGCGGGGCCGCGACGGATCGGGTTCGAGCTTGCGGCGCAGCTGGGCCATGTAGACGCGCAGGTAGTTGGTCTCCTCGCCGTACTCGGGGCCCCACACCTGCTGGAGGAGCTGACGCTGGGTGACGAGGCGGCCCGGGTGGCTGACGATCGCCTCGAGCACCCCCCACTCCGTCGGGGTCAGGTGCACGGCGCTGCCGTCGCCGAGCTCCGCGCGGCGGTCGGTGAGGTCGAGGCGGAAGTGGGCGGTCTCGACGACGGCGTCCTCGGCATCGTGGGGGCCGGCGCGCCGCAGGGCCGCCCGCAGCCGTGCGAGGAGCTCGTCGATGCCGAAGGGCTTGGTGACGTAGTCGTCGGCGCCCGCGTCGAGGGCGTCGACCTTGTCGCGCTCGGTGTCACGCACCGACAGGATCAGGATCGGCACCGCCGTCCAGCCGCGCAGTCCGCGGACGACGTCGACGCCGTCCATGTCGGGCAGGCCGAGGTCCAACAGCACTGCGTCGGGCTTCTCACGCGCGGCCGTCTCGAGGGCGTCGCGACCGCTGCCTGCGGTCACGACCTCGTAGTCGCGCGCCTTGAGGTTGATCACGAGTGCACGCGATATCTGGGGTTCGTCCTCGACGACGAGCACGAGCGTCATGGCATGGCCTCGAAGCTCATCACGACCGTGAGCCCGCCGCCGGGCGTGTCCTCGAGGTCGAGCTCGCCGCCGACCGCCTCGACGAATCCCTTTGCGACCGCCATCCCGAGGCCGACCCCGCTGCCGTTGGGGCTGTCGCCGAGGCGCTGGAACGGCTGGAACACGCGGTCGCGGTCGGAAGCGTCGATGCCGGGGCCGCGGTCGACGATGCGCACGTGGACGCGCCCGGACGCGGCGGCGGCCTCGAGGCGCACCGGTTCGTCCGGTGGTGCCCATGCGAGCGCGTTGGCGACGACGTTGGCGAGCGCTCGCTCCACGAGCGCCGGGTCGACCTCGACGTTGGGCAGGTCGGCGGCGACGGTGACATCGAGTCGGCCACGCGGCGCGCCGGTTGCTTCGACGGCGGCCGCGACGACGTCGTCGATGCCGACGGGTCTGCGCAGCACGGTCACGGCGCCTGCCTGGATGCGGCTCATGTCGAGGAGGTTGCCCACGATGCGGTTGAGGCGATCGCTCTGGTCGTCGATCGTGGCGAGGAACTCGTCGCGCGCCGCTTCGGGCAGCTCCACGTCGGTCTGGCGCAGGCTCGTCGCCGCCGTCTTTATCGAGGCCAGTGGCGTGCGCAGGTCGTGGGAGACGGCGTTGAGTAGGGAGACGCGCAGCTTGTCGGTCTCCTCGAGGATGCCTGCCCGGGTGGCCTCCTCGGCGAGGTGGCGGTTCACCACTGCGAGGGTGAGCTGCGCGCAGAACGCGCTGAGCACGCGGCGGTCGTGCATCGACAGCGGTCCGCCCATCAGGCACAGGCTCCAGTCCTCGCCGACGTCGACACGCATGTCGGCAGCGTCGGGATCTGAGGGGACGGGAGCACCGTCGGAGGCCTCGCAGCGCCACGCGCCGTCGACACGGTGCAGCAACGCGACGCAGTCGCGCCCGAACGTCTTGCACACGTGGGACACGAAGCGCGGGAACGGGTCGGCCGCCGCGAGCACGTCGCCGGAGACCCCCGCGAGCGCCTCGGCAGCGGCCGCCGCCCGTTCGGCCTCGACGCGGCGGCGCACCGAGAGCGACACGAGCGCGCTGACGCCGGCGCCGACGCCGACGAAGACCACGAGGGAGAACACGTTCTCGGCCTCCTGGATCGTCCACGAGTGCAGCGGCGGCGTGAAGTACCAGTTGAGGCAGAGGAAGCCGACCACGGCGGTCGTGATCGCGGGCCACAGGCCGCCGACCACCGCGACGCTGATGACGAGGAGCAGGTACAGGAGCACGTCGGTGGTGAGCGCAGTGTGGTTGTGGAACAGCGACAGCAGGAACGTCAGGAGCGGCACGCCGGCCGCGAACAGGAGCCAGCCGGCGACGCGGCGTCGCGGTGACAGCACGGTCGGGTGCCGACGCCTTCGCGGCCGGCGCGGGCGGGTCTCGGGTGTGTCGTCACGGCGGCCGATCACGTGCACGTCGATGGGTGCCGACGCCCGCACGACGCGGTTGATGACGGAGCCGCGCACGATCTCGGCAAGCCGCGATCGCCCCGTCTCGCCGAGCACGATCTGAGTCGCGTTCATCGAGCGCGCGAACTGCACGATCGCGGCGGGCACGTCGCTGCCCACGACCTCGTGATAGGTGCCACCGAGTTCGATGACGAGGCGTGACAGCCGCGCGAGGCCGTCGTCGTCGGCGCGTGCACGGCCGTCGCCGGGATCGACGTGCACGCCGATCAGGTCGCCGCGAGCGCGTTCGGCGATCCGCGCCGCCCTGCGCACGAGCATGTCGCCGTGGGGTGCGCCGGTCATCGCGACCACGATGCGCTCCCGTGTCTCCCACGACTTGGTGATGCCGAACGTCTCGCGGTAGCGGTCGAGCTGCTCGTCGACGCGGTCGGCCACCCAGAGGAGCGCCATCTCGCGCAGCGCCGCGAGGTTGCCGGGCCGGAAGTAGTTGGCGAGGGCGGCATCGACCTTCTCGGGGGTGTAGATGTTTCCGTGGGCCATGCGTCGCCGCAGCGCCTCGGGACTCATGTCGACGATCTCGATCTGGTCGGCCTTGCGCACCTCGGCGTCCGGCAGCGTCTCCTGCTGGCGGATCCCGGTGATCTCGGCGAGGACGTCGTTGAGGGACTCGAGGTGCTGGACGTTCACGGTGGTGATCACGTGGATGCCGGCGTCGACGAGCTCCTCGACGTCCTGCCAGCGCTTCTCGTTGCGGGATCCTGGTGCGTTGGTGTGGGCGAGCTCGTCGACGAGGGCGACGGCGGGCCGCCGTGCCAGGACGGCGTCGACATCCATCTCCTCGAGCACGACGCCCTTGTGCGCGAGCTCGCGCCGCGCCATGACCTCGAGGTCGCCGATCTGCGCTGCGGTGTTGGCGCGCCCGTGGTCTTCGACGTATGCCACCACGACGTCGGTGCCGCGGCTCTTGCGGCGCCGGCCTTCGTTCAGCATGGCATACGTCTTGCCGACCCCGGGCGCCGCCCCCAGGTAGATCCGCAGCGTGCCTCTCGCCATGCCTTCTTCTAGCGTCCTGGGGCCGCGTCGAGCGCCACGTTCAGCTCGAGCACGTTCACGCCCACCTCGCCGAAGACGCCGAGCGGTCGTGCCCGGGTGTGCTCCGCGACCAGCGCACGCACTTCGTCGACTGCCATCCCGCGGGCCGCAGCCACACGCTCGACCTGCATGCCGGCGTTCGCGACCGAGATCTCGGGGTCGAGGCCCGAGCCAGATGCCGTCACGGCGTCGACGGGGACCGCGACGTCGTCGGGTACGCGGTTCTCTGCTCGGTAGGCCGCTGCCCGCTCGGCGACGACGCCGCCGGCGCCGACGAGGTCGGGGTTCGTCGGTCCCAGGTTCGACGCGCCGCTCGCCGACGTGTCATAGCCGTCACCCGCGGCCGACGGGCGCGGGTGGAAGTACTGCGCGCCGGTGAAGCCCTGGCCGACGAGGCTGGAGCCGACCACCGTGTCGCCTGATCGCACCAGCGACCCGTCGGCACGTTCGCGGAAGACCACCTGCGCCACACCCGTGACCGCAAGCGGGTAGGCGAGGCCGACCACGACGGTGAGGACGCAGAAGGCGACGAGGGCCGGGAGGATCTGGCGTCTCATCACGACATCCCCAACGCCGAGAGAACGACGTCGACGGCCTTGATGCCCACGAACGGCGCCACGACCCCACCGACGCCGTAGACCAGCAGGTTGCGCCGCAGCACCGAGGCCGCGCCCGCGGCCCGGAACCTCACCCCGCGCAACGCCAGCGGGATGAGGCACACGATCACCAGCGCGTTGAAGATCACGGCGGAGAGGATGGCGGACTCGGTCGAGCCCAGCCGCATGACGTCCAGCGACGCGAGCGCCGGGAAGATCGGGGCGAACATCGCCGGGATGATCGCGAAGTACTTGGCGATGTCGTTGGCGATGGAGAACGTCGTGAGCGAACCGCGGGTCATCAGGAGCTGCTTGCCGATCGCCACCACGTCGATGAGCTTGGTGGGGTCGCTGTCGAGGTCGACCATGTTGGCGGCCTCCTTCGCCGCCTGGGTACCGGTGTTCATCGCGACGCCGACGTCGGCCTGTGCGAGCGCGGGCGCGTCGTTGGTGCCGTCGCCGGTCATCGCGACGAGGTTGCCGCCCGCCTGCTCGGCCTTGATGAGGCGCATCTTGTCCTCGGGAGTGGCCTCGGCGAGGAAGTCGTCGACGCCGGCCTCCGCCGCGATCGAGGCGGCGGTGAGCGGGTTGTCGCCGGTGATCATCACCGTGCGGATACCCATCGAGGACAGCTCCGCGAAGCGCTCGCGCATCCCCTCTTTGAGGACGTCCTTGAGGTGCACCACTCCGAGGGCACGGCTCCCGTCGGCGACGACGAGGGGTGTGCCGCCACCGCGGGCGATGCCGTCGACGACATCGGTCAAGGTGTGGGGGAACTCACCCCCGTTGGACTCGACCCAGCGCCTGATCGAGTCGCTCGCGCCCTTGCGGATGCTGCGTCCGTCGAAGTCGCAACCGGACATGCGGGTCTGCGCGGTGAACGCCACGAACTCGACGCCGGCGCCGGGTTCGCCGACGTCGCCGACGCCGTAGGACCCGCGTGCGAGCGAGACGATCGAACGTCCCTCGGGCGTCTCGTCGGCGAGGCTCGCGAGGCAGGCAGCCTCGGCGAGCTCGGCTACGTCGACGCCGTCGACGGCGACGAACGCCGCGGCCTGGCGGTTGCCATAGGTGATCGTGCCGGTCTTGTCCATGAGCAGCGTCGACACGTCGCCGGCCGCCTCGACAGCACGCCCGCTCGTGGCGAGAACGTTGTGCTGCACGAGGCGGTCCATGCCCGCGATGCCGATCGCCGAGAGGAGCCCGCCGATCGTGGTCGGGATCAGGCACACGAGCAGCGCCACGAGGACGGTGAGGCTGATGCGCGAGCCGCCCACGGCTCCGGAGTAGACGGCGAAGGGCTGCAGCGTCACCACCGCGAGCAGGAACATCAACGTCAGCCCCGACAGCAGGATGCCGAGTGCCAGCTCGTTGGGCGTCTTCTGGCGTTCGGCTCCCTCGACGAGGGAGATCATGCGGTCGAGGAACGTCTCGCCGGACCGTGCCGTGATCGAGACCACGATCTCGTCGGAGAGCACCCGCGTGCCGCCCGTGACCGCCGAGCGGTCACCACCGGCCTCGCGGATCACCGGTGCCGACTCTCCCGTGATCGCGGACTCGTCCACCGTCGCGATGCCTTCGACGACGTCTCCGTCGGAGGGGATCAGCTCGCCGGCCGTGACCACCACGACGTCGCCCACTTCGAGCAGGCTCGACGCGACCTCCTCGAGCTCGCCCGTGGCGGTGCGCCGTAGCGCCGTGGTCTCCTTGCGCGTCGCACGCAGCGACTCGGCCTGGGCCTTGCCGCGGCCTTCGGCGACGGCTTCGGCGAAGTTCGCGAAGAGGACCGTGAACCACAGCCACGCCGTGATGAGGCCGACGAAGAGCGCCGACGGCGCTGCTGCGAGGAGGTCGCGCGCGAACAGCACGGTCGTGACGACGCTGCCGGCCTCGACGACGAGGATCACGGGGTTGCGTGCGAGCGTGCGCGGGTCGAGCTTGCGGATGCTGTCGACAGCGGCAGCGCGCAGGATCGTGGGGTCGAAGAGCGTTCGGGCAGCACGTCCGGTGCGGGCCGCGTGGGTGCGGCTGCGCTGCTCGGGGCCGGGATCGGGTCCCTCGGTTACCGTCTGCACGTCCACCACCTCGTCAGCTCATCAGGTGCTCGACGACGGGGCCGAGCGAGAGGACCGGGAAGTACGTGAGGCCGACGACGACGAGCACGACCGCCACGAGCAGGAGCGCGAACGTGGCGGTCCCGGTGGGGAAGGTGCCCGCCGTGGGCGGAACGACCGGCTTGCGTGCGAGCGAGCCGGCGATCGCGAGCACCGGGACCATCAGCAGGAACCGCCCGGCGAGCATCGCGAGACCGAGCGTGATGTTGTACCAGTCGGTGTTCCCGCTCAGACCTGCGAACGCCGACCCGTTGTTGTTCGCCGCCGACGTGTAGGCGTAGACGACCTGGGACAGCCCGTGGGGGCCGGGGTTGGAGATGCTGTCGCGCGCAGGACCCCACAGGACTGCGACGGCGGCGAAGCCGAGCACGACGACGGGCACGATGAGGATGTAGACGACGACGAGCTTCATCTCCGCCGTCTCGATCTTCTTGCCCAGGTACTCGGGCGTGCGCCCGACCATCAGACCGGCGATGAACACCGCCAGGATCGCGAACACCAACATGCCGTAGAGGCCCGACCCGACGCCGCCAGGGCTCACCTCGCCCAGCATCATGTTGACGAGCGGCACCATGCCGCCCAGGGGCGTGAGGCTGTCGTGCGACGCGTCCACGGCGCCGGTGGAGGTTCCCGTCGTCGTCGCCACGAACAGCCCGCTGGCCTCGGGACCGAAGCGGAGCTCCTTGCCCTCCATGTTGCCGCCGGCCGAGTCAGGGCCGCGTGCGACGTCGACGGTGGCGCTCGCGGCCAGCAGCGGCGCGCGCGACTCCATGGCGGGGGCGATCAGCGACGACCCCGCCCACAGCAGGACCATCGCCGCGAGCACCGCCGCGCCCTGTCTGCGGCTGCCCGCCATCAACCCGAACGCCCACGCGAGCGCGAATGGCAGGCACAGGATCAGGAACATCTGCACGACGTTGGTGACCGGCGTCGGGTTCTCGAAGGGGTGCGCCGAGTTGGCGTTGAAGAACCCGCCGCCGTTGGTGCCGAGCACCTTGATCGACTCCTGGCTGGCGACGGGGCCTCCGGGGATCACCTGCTCGGCGCCCTCCAGCGTCGTCACCGGCGTCCCTGCCGAGAGGTTCTGCACGGCGCCGGACGCCACGAGCACGAGGGCACCGGCGAACGCGACGGGCAGGAGCACCCGCAGGCAGCCTTTCAGGATGTCGACCCAGAAGTTGCCGATCGTGCGTGACTCGCGCCGGGTGAGGCCGCGGACGAGGGCGATGGCGACGCCGAGTCCCATCGCCGCCGAAGTGAAGTTGGCGACCGCGAGGCCTGCCATCTGGGTGAGGTGCGCCATCGTCGTCTCGCCGGCGTAGTTCTGCCAGTTCGTGTTGGTGACGAAGCTCGCCGCGGTGTTGAACGACAGCAGCGGGGCGACGCCGCCGGCCCCCGTCGGGTTCACGGGCAGGCCGCCCTGGACACGCTGCAGCAGGTAGAGGCCGAGCACCGAGACGGCGCTGAACGCGAGCAGCGAAAGCGCGTACACGCCCCAGCGCTGCTCCGCGTCCGGGTCGACGCGGCAGATGCGCAGGACCGTGCGCTCCACCGGGGCGAAGATGCGGTCACCGGGTGCGCTGCCGCCGCCGAAGACCTTGGCGATGTAGGAGCCCAGCAATGGCGTCGACATCGCGAGCGCTCCCATCAGGATCCCGAGCTGGGCCCACGCGGCTCCGCTCATCAGAACTTCTCCGGGTACAGCAGCGTGGCCACCAGGTAGACGGCGATGGCCACGGCGAGCACGAGGGCGACACCGTCCTCGACGTTCATGCGGGCACCTCCGCCTCGCTCGCGTGGCCCGCGGTCGCGGTGTCGACGGTCGGCGACAGCTCGGGCCCGACAATGCGGTCGCACCACCGCACGTACGCGACCATGGCCGCGAAGAACGCCATGACGAGTCCGATCGCGATCAGATCAGCCAACGGGGGCCACCCACGTACATGCGTCCGCGCTGGCCGCAAGGGTCGTCAGCGTTTGCGGCGTTGCCGCCAGTGGCCTCGCCGCCTCAGTCTCGATGCCGGAATCCGCGAGCATGGTGGTTCTCCCTCCGCGCACCACGTCTAACGGCTCGGGGGGCCGCGGGTCACCGTCGTTGACGGGTTCTTGACGCGGGGCGGGGAGATCCTGACGCCTTCCTGGCGCGTGGACCTTCAGGCGAGGTGGAGGGCGCGGCGGGCACGGCGTGCCGGTGCCGCGCCGGCGAGCTGCGCCGCCATCCGCGCGGTCGGCGCCGGGCGCGCGAAGAGGTGGCCCTGGGCGGCGTCGCACTCGAACGCCACGAGCTGGTCGACCTGGGCCTGGGACTCGACCCCCTCGGCGACCGCCTTCAGGCCGAGGGTGTGCGCCAGCGCCACCGCCGCACGGAGGATCTCGGCTGCGGCGGGATCGTGGCCGACGCGCATGACGAGGGACCGGTCGATCTTGAGGCGCTGCAGCGGGAGGCGCTCCAGCGCCGGACGGGTCGTGGCGGCCGTTCCGTAGTCGTCGAGGTCGAGGCCGACCCCGATCGCGTCGAGCTCGACGAGGCAGCGCTCGAGCTCGGCCTCGGCGTCGGCGAACGTGCGCTCGGAGAACTCGAGACGCAGCCGTCCCGGCGGGCATCCGGACTGCTCGAGCGCATCTGCCACCACGCCCGGCAGGTCACCAGCGAGCACCTGCTCGCGCGACACGTTCACCGAGACCACCGGGCCCGCCGCGCCCCAACGCACGGCCTGCGCGCACGCCGCCCTGATCGCCCATGTGCCGATGTCGACGAGGACACCCGCCTCGCCCGCGAGGTCCAGGAACGCGGCGGCGGCCACCACGCCGCGGGTGGGGTGCTGCCACCGCAGGAGCGCCTCCACACCCATCACGCCGCCGTCGGTGAGATCGATCTGGGTCTGCCAGTACAGCCGCAGCTCGCCGTTGCCGAGCGCTTCGCGCAACGCGGCGACGGTGCCCGCGCGGCCGGAGCCGTGGCGGCGGTCGTCGCCGTGGACGGCGACACGGTCGCGTCCGGCCTGCTTCGCCCGGTACATCGCGAGGTCGGCTGCGCGCAGGAGCGACTGCGGCGTGTCGTCGGGACGGCTGAGGACCACGCCGATGCTCGCTGTCGCGTGTGCCTCGGGCTTCTTCGAGCCTTCGAGACGGAACGGCGACCGCAGCACCTCGCGCACCCGTGACGAGATCGCGAGCGCCTCCTCCGTGTTGGCGACGTCGTCGCAGCAGAGCACGAACTCGTCGCCGCCGAGGCGCGCGACCGTGTCGCCGGGGCGCAGCGTGTTCCGCAGCCTTCCGGCGACCGCGGCGAGCATCTGGTCGCCCGCCTCGTGTCCGCAATCGTCGTTGACCGCCTTGAAGTGGTCGAGGTCGAGGAAGAGCAGCGCTATCGGCTGGCCACTGCGGCGCGAACGCGCAAGCGACTGGTCGATGCGGTCGATCAGCAGCGTCCGGTTCGGCAGGTCGGTGAGCGGGTCGTGGGTCGCCTGGTGCGCGAGGCGGTCCTCGGCCTCCTTGCGCTCGGTCACGTCGCGGGCGATGCCTTCGATCGCGACCATGCGGCCGGTGGAGTCGTAGACCGGGGTCGCGCGGTTCTCGATCCAGCGCCGCGTGCCGTCGCGATGGCGCACGGCGAAGCACGCCGGTGCCGCCTCGTCGGGGAAGCCGAAGCGGTCCATCGACTGCATGTAGGTGGGGTCGAAGATCTTGGTGACGATCGTGGGGTCGGCGTAGAGCTCCTCGGGCCTCCACCCGGTGACGTCGGCCGTCGCAGGGCTGACGTAGTCGAACGCCCACTGCGGATAGAGACGGAGGTGGTAGACGACGTCGCGGGCGTTCTCGGCCAGGCGGCGGAAGCGCGCCTCGCTCTCCGCGAGCGCCTGTTCGGCCGCATCGAGGCGACGGATCTCGCCTATCCGCTCGGTCGCGTCGAGGCCGACTCCGACGGTCCCCGCCACGGTGCCGTCGTCGCGCCGCAGCGGTTCCACGTGGGCCTCGAACGAGCGATCCCCCCACGCGAACGTGGTCGTGGTGACGCTCCCGGAGAGCGCTGTGCGGCTCGCGACCGTCACAGCGTCCGCAGGCGAGGTGGCCGCGAAGAGTTCGCCGACGCCGCGGCCGAGATGCATCGTGGGGCTGCCGTTGCCGTTCGAGACGACGGCGCCGCTCAGCGATGTGAGGACCAGGGCGGCATCGGTGGTCCACAGGATCGCCGGGGCCTGCTCCATCAACGCGTTGAGGCGGGCCTCGCTCTCGCGCCGGTCGTGGTCCATCACGGCCGCGTCGCGCACAGCGCGGTTGCGAGACCGTGTCAGGGCGAGGGTGAGCCAGCTCAGCAGCACGGTGAGCGCGATCCCGACGGCGAGGACGAGGTAGGGCAAGGCCGACGGGGCGGACTTGGAGCCGATCGCGGCGCGCTCGGCGAGGGTCGCGGCCAGCGTGACGACGACGCCGATGACGAGGACGACCAGGGCCGCCACGGGCGGCCTGCTTCGCCGGCCCCGGAGGGCCGCAGGATCGACTTCGCCTCTATCCAGCACTTACGCGCTCCCAGTGGTGGCGCGACCGTCCAGCGAAGCTTACCTGCGGGGGGAACCGGTGCGAACGGGCGAAAACGCCCCGACACCGCGCATCGAGTGCCGCCGCCACCGCCGCGGTGTGCCCACGAACGCGCGCGGATAGTCCTCGTACAACCACCGCATGAAGTTGCGACGGGTCCAGTCGTTCGCGCTGGCGAGGCGCAGACCCCACTCGATCCCGCGGCGGTGCCTGAGGGCGTGGACCATCATCCACCGCGCGAAGCGGAGGTCGGCGCCGAGGTCGCGCGCAACGAGGCGCCTGTAACGGCGTCCGACCTCGTCCGCGGAGCCGCCGGCTGCGATCGCCTCGGCGGCGAGCCGCCCGGTCAGCAGTGCCTGCCCGATGCCCTCCCCGGTCATGGGGTCGACGACACGCGCCGCGTCGCCCGCCAACAGGACGCGGCCCGCCACGAGCTCGGCGAGGTCGGGGTCGGACGGTATCGGCCACGCCTGGATCCGCGACGCGGCTTCGGGTCGCGACCCGATGCGTTCGCGCACCTCGGGTGCGGCCAGGAAGCGCCGGTAGAGCTCTGCGAGACCGCGCAGGCCGACGCGCCCCTTGTCGTTGGTCAGCGCTGCGAGCGTCTCCACCCCGTGGTGGGCAGGGTCGCGCTGCACGCCGACGCCGATGTTCACGCCGCCACCCGGGAGCGGGAAGATCCAGCCGTAGCCGGGGAGCAGGTCGGCGCGGAAGGTGACCGTGAGCAGGTCCGACTCGGGTGTGTCGAAGTACTGGCGCAAGGCCTGCATGCCCGGCATCCGGGTCTCCGACGGGCCGAACGCGGCCGTGCGCACGCGCGACTGGGCGCCGTCCGCGCCGATCACGTACCGGGCTGCGACGGTGGTGGTGGCGCCGGCCCCGTCGAGGACGACATCCACTCCGTCGCGGCCCTGCGAAAGGCCGCTGAAGGTGAGCCCATCGGCGTGGCTCGCCCCCAGATCGACAGCGCGTCCGAGGACGCGCTCGTCGAGCTCGAAGCGGGCCACGACGCCGATCAGCCACGCCCCGGACGCGAGCGTGGCGTCGAATGTCACGCGGGTGCCGTAGGGGCCGATGACCTCGGTGCGGCGCACCTGCTGGGCGATCTTGGGCACGTCGATGCCGAGGCCCTCGAGCTCACGCAGGGCCCCCGCTGTGAGTCCGTCACCGCAGGTCTTGTCGCGGGGGAACCCCGCTTTGTCGACGACGAGCACGTCGAGGCCGGCTGCGGCGCAGTGTGCGGCAGCGGCCGCCCCGGCCGGGCCGCCGCCGACGACGACGACGTCGTGGCGCATCGGCCGACCGTAGCACCTCCCCAAACGCGGGTGGGGTGTCGTGGTGGCGGGACAGGTTGCCCGCGTTTGGCGGGGGGGCCTCCCCAAACGCGGGTGGGGTGTCGTGGTGGCGGGACAGGTTGCCCGCGTTTGGCGGGCCGTATGATCCCGCCTGTGATCGATCGGGCGGCGTTCGGGCGCGGGGTGAGACGCAGCCTCGGGATCTGCACGGTCGTCGCTGGCTTCGGCGTCCTCTACGGCGTCGTGGCCACGGCAGCAGGGATGCCTGGCTGGGTGGCGATCGCGTCGTCGTTCGTGGTGCTCTCGGGCGCGGCGCAGTTCACATCGGTTGCGCTTCTGGGGATCGGCGCCGGTCCCGGGGCGCTGATCGTCGCGGTGTCGGGGCTCGCGCTGCGGCACCTGCCGATGGCGGCCGCGCTGAGGAGGGTTCTGGGGCCGGCCGGCCCCGCCAAGCGCGCGCTGATGGCCTACGTCCTGACCGACGAGACCTTCGGCCTCACCCTCACGGCGGCGCAGGCCGGCGAGGAGCACCCCGGCGACTTCCTCCTCGGCGCGAACGCGACCCTCCTCACCGGCTGGGCCGGCGGCACCGCCGTCGGCGTCGTCTTCGGTGCCGTCGTCGACCCCGCCGCGCTCGGTCTCGGGGTGCTGCTGCCCCTGCTGTTCCTCGGCCTCGCCGGCGACCACCTCCACGACCTCCGTCACCTCGGTGTCGCCGCCGTCGCTGTGGCGGCCTCGGCGCTGTCGGTCCTCGTGGTCCCAGGTCCGTGGCGAATCACGGCGGCCGCCTTCGGGACGGCGGCGATTGCCGCCCTCTTCCCGGGACCGGACGCGTGAGCACGACCGCCCTCGT
>JAIBAC010000041.1 GCA_019695375.1 Acidimicrobiia bacterium | reverse complement strand
GCGCGGTGGTCGCGACCGCCGACCCGAGCAACAGGACGGCACTCGACGAGGTCGCGAGGCGCACCAGCGTGCCCGTCTACGCGGCGCTGGCGGAGGCGGGCGAGCTCGCCGCCGTTCTCGCACAGCTCGGCGCACAGGGTGACCGGTCGCCGGCGCCGGAGCCAGGGCCGGCGCCCGCTCCCGCACCCGCCAACGAACCCGCGATGGCGGGTGTCGCCGACTCCATCGCGCAAGGCGCCGGCGTGGTGGCACACGACCCCGTCGCGGCCGCCGATGCCAACTTCCTCGCGGAGCTCGGCATCGACGCCGGTGCGGGCGACGACAGCGGGGTGATCCACGTCGCATCGCTCGTCGAGTCGGGAGCCGACGACGACGACGGACCAGACCCGAACGACCCACTCGGGCTGAACCTCGAGCTCCACGTAAACGACCTCCTCGAGAAGATGCTCGAGCTCGGGGCGTCCGACCTGCACCTGACAGCAGGCACGCCGCCGCAGGTCCGCGTCAACGGCGATCTGCAGACCCTCGACGAGTTCGGCGAGATGAGCCCGAACGAGCTGCGCCGCATGATCTACGCGATCCTGACCCAGAAGCAGCGCGAGCGCTTCGAGAACGATCTCGAGCTCGACCTCTCCCATCCTCTGCCGGGAAAGGCCCGCTTCCGCGTCAACGTGTTCGTCCAGAAGGAGTCGGTCGGCGCCGTCATGCGCGCGATCCCCAACGTGGTCGTGCCCCTCGACAAGCTCGGTCTCCCGAAGGTCGTCCGATCGATGGCCGAGTACCCCCGTGGGCTCGTGCTCGTCACCGGCCCGACGGGTTCGGGTAAGTCGACGACGCTCGCGTCGCTCGTCGACATCATCAACCAGGAGCGCCCGGTCCACATCATGACCGTGGAGGACCCGATCGAGTTCCTCCACGCCCACAAGAAGGCGATCGTGAACCAGCGCGAGGTCGGTGAGGACACCCACGGCTTCGCGCCGGCGCTCAAGCACGTGCTGCGCCAGGACCCCGACGTGATCCTCGTCGGCGAGATGCGCGACCTCGAGACGATCCAGACGGCGCTGACGGCGGCCGAGACCGGGCACCTCGTGTACGCCACCCTTCACACCCAGGACGCCCCCCAGTCGATCGACCGCATCATCGACGTCTTCCCTCCGCACCAGCAGCAGCAGGTGAGGGTGCAGCTCGCGACGTCGATCCAGGCCGTCATGACCCAGACGCTGGTCCGCTCCCGCGATGGGCGCGCCCGCTACGTCGCTTGCGAGGTGATGATCGCGACACCGGCGATCCGCAACCTGATCCGTGAGGGGAAGATCTATCAGATCTACTCGGCGATGCAGGCCGGCGGTCAGTACGGGATGCAGACGATGGACCAGTCGCTGGCCGACCTCGTGAAGGCCAACAAGATCACGTACGAGATGGCGCTCGACCGCTGCGCCAACGAGTCGGACCTGGCGCGCCTCTGCGGGCGCCTCTAGCGAAGAAGGGGAACGGAGTCCTCGATGCCCGAGACGTTCAAGTACAAGGTCCGGGACCGCGCCGGCGCCCTGCTCGAGGGCGAGCTCGATGCCGACAACGTGTCGGTGGTGGCGGCGCGCCTGCGCCAGCAGGGGTTCATCCCGATCGAGATCGACCGCAAGGCGTCGGGAGGGCTGCAGTCGGACCTGAAGATCCCAGGGATCTCGGACCGCGTGAAGCTGAAGGACCTCGCGATCTTCAGCCGTCAGCTCGCGACGATGATCAACTCGGGGCTGTCGCTCCTGCGCGCCCTGACGATCCTGACCGAGCAGACCGAGAACCAGAGCCTCGCGAAGGTCATCGGCGAGGTGCGCCAGGACGTCGAGACCGGCTCCGCGCTGTCGGTCGCGATGGCCAAGCACCCGAAGGTGTTCAACAACCTCTTCGTGTCGATGGTGCGCGCAGGGGAGACAGGCGGAATCCTCGACGACGTCCTCGTGCGCGTCGCGGACACGATCGAGCGGCAGGTCCAGCTCCGCAACAAGGTCAAGTCCGCCATGACCTACCCGATCATGGCGATGTCGCTGATCCTCTTGATCCTCGCGGCGATGCTGATCTTCATCGTCCCGCAGTTCAAGAACATGTACGACGCGCTCCAGGGCACGCTGCCGCTGCCCACGAGGATGCTGCTGTGGGCGTCGTCGGCGTTCATCAACTACGGCCTGATCATCGGTGTGCCGGTGACCGTCGTCACGATCATCCTCGTGCGCCGCTGGGCGAAGACCGAGAAGGGCCGCTACACGGTCGACAAGTTCAAGCTGAAGGCGCCGCTGTTCGGCAAGATCGTGCACAAGGCCGCCCTCGCGCGGTTCTCGCGCACCCTCGGTGTGCTCCTCAGCGCCGGTGTCCCGATCCTCGAGTCGCTCGAGATCGTCGCCGAGACGGTGAACAACGTCGTGATCGGGAACGCGATCCAGGACGTGAAGGCCTCGGTCAAGACGGGGGAGTCGATCGCACGGCCGCTCACCGAGCACGAGGTGTTCCCGCCGATGGTCGTGCAGATGCTCGCCGTCGGCGAGGAGACGGGTGCCCTCGACACGATGCTCGAGAAGATCGCCGACTTCTACGAGGACGAGGTGGCGACGGCCGTCGAGTCGCTCACGTCGCTGATCGAGCCGCTGCTCATCGTCGTCATGGGTATCGCCGTCGGCGGCATGTTGATCTCGCTCTACATGCCGATGTTCAACATCATCAACCTGATCAAATAGGGGCCTGACCGGACCGGAGAGCACGAGGCCGCCCCGATGGGGCGGCCTCGTCGCGACCCCCCCCGGTCTCGGCGCGAGGGTGGCAACGTGGTGCCGTCTTCGCGCCGAGACCGCTTCCGAGGGGTGCCTGCGCGCCGAGATCCCCGCGATAGGTCTTGGGGCCCAGGGGGCTTTGGTGCGCGCGTCCCTCGGGTTCGTGGCCCGAAGGTGCCGATACCGCGACGGTGACCACTCGGGCAGCCCGCGTTCGGGACCAGGGCTTCACGACGGTGGAGCTCATGGTCGTCGTCCTCGTGATCGCGATCCTCCTCGCCATCGCGATCCCGACCTTCATCGCCACGCGCCACAAGGCCGACGACCGTGCCGCCCAGGTGGGAGCACGCCAGGGACTGTCCTCGGAGCTCAGCTACTACAGCACCGGCCAGCAGTTCACCGACGATCCTGCGACTCTCAACGTCGAGACGTCGCTGTACCGGTACGTGGCGGCACCGTCGGCAGGCCCGCGCGAGATCAGCCTCTACGTCGTCGACGGCGCACGCCAGCGGGTGGTGCTCGGCGTGCGCTCGGACACCGGCACCTGCTTCTACGTGGACCACGACATGGCGGCCGCCGTGACCCGCTACGGGCAGGCCGACGTGCCGGCCTGCAACCCCGATGCCGCCGCAGTCGGCGCGTGGCTACCTCACTGGTGACCTTTGCCCCTCCGTCCTCGTGGGTCGTCGGACCTACTGCCTGGGTCGGGAAGACCGTTTCGGTGTCCGGCTCTCAAGGCGGTTGCTGCGCCGCTCCGATGTCACGTGTGAAGGAATCGAGTGCAAGCGGACTCGTTGTCCCGCCTAAAGGCACACCCGCAGTGATGCGGGGTCGCAAAGCCGACGGGGCTCCGTTCAGCCGGGAAGCGTCCTGGTGAGGGGGAGCCGGCCGGGTTGCCGGAACAGCCGGGTCTGGTGGTCAGCAGCCGTTTGCTCCGAGTCACGCCGACGGAGGGAGCGATACACATGCTGAAGAAGATCCGGGAGAAGCTGGCCGAGCTGGCCACGCACCGGGACGAGGACCGGGCCGAGGGCGGGTTCACGCTCATCGAGCTCATGGTGGTCGTGCTGATCATTGCCATCCTGATCGCGATCGCCATCCCGACCTTCCTCGGTGCCCGCCAGCGTGCACAGAACCGGGCCGCCCAGTCGAACCTGCGCAACGCCCTGACCGCAGAGAAGACCTTCTACACCGACGCAGAGGCGTACACCGACGTCGTCGCCACCATGGCGGGCATCGAGCCCTCGCTGACCTGGAACGCAGGTGCCGGTGCACAGGACATCGTCGGCGTGGCCATCTCGGGCGCCGGTGACGTGGTCTGTGTCGAGACGGTCTCTGCCTCGGGCACGACATACGCCCTCAAGGACGTGGCGACCGGTGCAGGTGCCGGCACCTACTACCACAGCGGTGCCGCCTGCGACACCGTCAACAACGGCGCCGGTTGGGACACCGACTTCAACTGATCCCTGCCGGATAGCTCCCCAAGCACTACCAGAGGGAGGGGACGCCCCAGGAGGGCGTCCCCTCCCTCGCGCGTCACCGGGAACCGACGTGGGGACGTGGATGGGCGTGTGAGCGCGTTCTGCGTCCCCACGTCGGTGGGCCCGAGGGACGTGGGGACGTGGATGGGCGTGTGAGCGCGTTCTGCGTCCCCACGTCAATATGCTGGGCCGCCGTGACAGCGACCGGAGCGACCCGCCACCCTGTCCTCGCGTGGGTGTTCTGCTCAGGGTTGGGGGCGTGGGCGCTGTGGTCGCTCGTGGCAACCGCAGCGGCGCCGCACGGGGTGTCCTGGGCGCGGGCATCCGGACTCGCAGCCGCAGCCGCCATCGGGATCGGGGTGGTACTCGTCCGCCCCCCCACACGCTGGGTCGTCGTCGTCGTCGCCGCAGCCGCAGGCGCCGTCGTCGCCTGGGGGTACGCCGAGTGGGTCACGGTCGGTCTGGCCCACGGGACGATGAACGGACCCTTCTCCCTGGAGAACCCCTTCGGAGCGATCGCGGCAACCGCTGCCGTGCTCGCCCTGGTGCCCGTGTGCGACGCCGGCCGCCCATGGCCGGTGCGGCTCGTGGCGGCCGTCGCGGCCGCGGTCGCCGGTCAGGCCCTGGTCCGCAGCGGGAGCATGGGCTCTCTCATCGCGATGGGCGCCGGCACCGCGGCCGTGCTCGTGGGCGCCTGGCGCCGGGGCGCCACGTCCACCCGCTCGCCGCGCGCTTCGAGCGCGTGGGTCGCCGGTTGCCTCGTCATCGGGGTCGCCGTCGCCGCCCTCGGTGTCGGTCTCGTGGTCTCACGTCTGGCGGCGACGACGCCGGACGAGGAGCCCACCTCGGGCCTCGGCGTCGACACGGAGAACCACGCCGCCGAGCACGTGGAGATCTGGGCCGACGCGGCCGAGGTCTGGTTCGACCACCCGTGGATGGGCGCCGGCCCGGCACGCCTGCCGGTGATCGTGGCCGGCCTCGAGGATGCCCGCAGCGACGTCGTCAACGCCCTCGCGGAGACCGGCGTGCCCGGTGCCCTCGCATGGGCGATGGCGATCTCGTGCGCCGCGATCGCGGCCGTGCTCGTCGAGGCGCACCCGCCCGGCGCCGCCGCCGTCGCGCTCGCGGCGGCCACGATCGTGCTCGGCGTGTACTCCCTCGTCGACACGACGGCCGCCTGGCCGTTCCTGGCGGGCCTCCTGTGGACGTGCGCCGGCGGCGCCGTGGCCGTGGTCAGGGCCCGTCCCGCGCACAGTTAGGCTCGCTGACGATGTCGGACGCCACCCTCGGGGTCTTCGCCGTCGTCGTTGCGACGCTGCTCGGCCTCGTCGTGGGCTCGTTCCTCAACGTCGTCGTCGCACGCGTGCCCGAGCGGCGATCGCTCGTCACGCCGCCGTCGGCGTGCCCGGCGTGCGGCACCCCGATCAAGCCCTACGACAACGTCCCCGTGCTGTCGTGGATCGTCCTGAGGGGACGCTGCCGGGCGTGCGGGGAGCCGATATCGGCGCAGTACCCACTCGTCGAGGCCATCACCGGTGTGCTGTTCGGGCTCGTCGTGTGGCGCTTCGGTCCGGGCTGGGATGCAGCGATCGCGCTGACGCTCACGAGCGTGTTGATCCCGCTCGCGATCATCGACCAGCGCATCTTCAAGCTGCCGAACCCGATCACCTACTTCGGTGCCGGCGCCCTGCTCGTCCTCTGCGTGGTCGCGGCTGCCGCGACCGGCGAGTGGCACCGCCTCGTCGACGCCGTCGTCAGCGCCGCGGTCCTCACAGGGTTCTTCTACGTCTTCTCCGCCGTGTTCCGCCTCGTGCGCAACAAGGCGGGTCTCGGGATGGGGGACGTGAAGCTGTGCGTCTCGATCGGCCTCGGCCTCGGCTGGCTCGGACCGCGGTACGTGCTCGTCGCGTTCTACCTGTCGCTGTTCCTCGGCCTCGTCTTCGGCGTCGTCATCACGCGCGCCCAGCGCAGCGGTCTGCAGACGAAGATCCCCTTCGGCGTGTTCCTCGCCGGCGGCTCGATCCTGGCGATCTTCCTCACCCCCGTCCTGTCCGACTGGTACTTCCGGTCCCTCTAGGGGGACCGCCACGCCCGGATGAGGCGTGGGTCCTGCGTCAAGTTTCCCCGTACGTAGGCCGATGGTCACCACTGAGCGTGGGCGTACCGGGAGCGGAGGAGCCGCATGGGTCGGAATTCAGTCATCGGTCTGGACATTGGCACGAGCGCGGTGCGTGCAGCCGAGCTCGACCTGCGGCGCAACCCACCGACGCTGGTGCGCTTCGGCCAGGTGATGCTCCCACCCGGCGCGGTCCGCGACGGGGAGATCCTCGACGAGCTCGCCGTCGGTGAGAAGCTCGCCGAGCTGTGGAAGCGGGCGGGGTTCAAGTCCAAGCGTGTCGCCGTCGGCGTCTCCAACCAGCGTGTGATCGTACGTCAGGTCGAGATGCCGTGGATGGAGGAGTCCGACCTGGCGCAGGGGCTCGCGTTCCAGGTCCAGGACCACCTCCCGATCCCGGTGGAGGACGCCATCCTCGACTTCCAGATCCTCGAGGAGTTCGCAGGACCCGACCACGAGCGCATGATGCGCGTCCTGCTCGTCGCAGCCCAGCGCGAGATGATCGAGACGCTCCTCTCGGCGTTGCGGCGGGCCTCGATCCGGCCCGACGTCGTCGACCTGATGCCGTTCGCGTTGATGCGGACGCTCGGCACCTCACCCGAGTTCGCCCAGATCCAGGTGCTCGGCGACGACGCCCCGCGCGGTGTGGCCGAGGCGATCGTCGACATCGGCGCCGGCGTCACCAACATCGTCGTGCACGAGCACGGCGTGCCCCGCTTCGTGCGGATCCTCGTCGCAGGCGGCCAGGAGGTGACCGACGCTCTCGCCACCGCACTCGGCACCGGCTTCGAGGAGGCCGAGATGCTGAAGCGCCAGGCGGCGTTCGAACCCGTCGGAGCAGAAGCGGAACGCATAATCGAGGACCGCACGAAGTCGGTGATCGAGGAGGTGCGCGGCTCCCTCGACTACTTCTGCGCGCAGCCCGAGGCGGCCCAGCTCGGCCGGGTGGTGGTCACCGGTGGCGGTGGGCGGATCCCCGACCTCGTGTCGCGCCTCGAGTCCGCGACCGGGGTTCCGACCGAGATCGGTCATCCACTCGCCCAGGTCCGCCTCGGCAAGCTCGGCCTGAGCCCCGATCAGCTGGCCGAGGCGGAAGCGCTGATCGCCTGTCCCGTCGGACTCGCACTCGGGGAGCGCCGATGACGTCCAACCTGCGCCGCGTCAACCTGCTCCCGCCCGAGGTCGGTGCGGAGCGGAGCCAGACCAAGGTCCGTGTGATCGTGATCGTCGCCAACGTGGCGCTGATAGCGATCCTCGGGCTGCTGTACGTCATGAAGGTGGGCGAGGTCGGTGCCGCGAACTCCGACCTCAAGGCTCAGCAGGCCAAGAACGAAGGCGTCCGCAGCCAGATCAACGACCCCGCACTGCAACAGGTCGTGCAGAAGGATGCGGAGCGCACCGCTCGCGTCCAGATGGTCAGCACCGCTCTCGGCGGCGAGATGAGCTTCCCCCGCTTCCTCAACGAGATCAGCCTCATGCTCCCCAAGGGGGTGTGGCTCACCAGCCTCAGCATCGACTCCGGAGCAGCCGCGGGAGCGCCCGCAGGCAACGCGTCGTCTGGAGCGCAGGCGCCGGCCCCGACACCGGCCGCGGATTCGTCGGGGACGTCGGGCACCTTCCAGGTCGAGGCCAAGGGCAAATGCGGCCACGACGACGCCGCCGAGTGGCTCGACCGGATGCACGCCCTGCCGAGCGTCAGCGAGGTGTGGGTGAGCACGTCGGCCAAGGACCCCGGCACGCCGTGCGAGGTCGCGACGTTCAGTTCGGACGGGTCCTTCAGCCCCACGATCCAGACCCTGCGCTCGCAGGTGCTAGCCCAGGGGAGGCTGCCGTGAAGCAGCGAGTCGTGATCATCATCGGCGCCGTCGTCGCACTGGTCCTCGTCGTGGGATGGGCCCTGCTGCTGTACAAGCCCGAGTCCGACAAGCTCGGCGAGGTCCAGCGCCAGGTCGAGGCCGAGAAGTCGCAGGAGACGAGCCTGCAGGCCCAGCTCGTCAAGCTCAAGGATCTCAAGGAGCAGGAACCCGAGATCGACGCACAGCTGAGCCGGGTCAAGTCGTTGATCCCCGACGGACCGGACCTCTCCACGTACATCCGTGAAGCGAACAGGATCGCGGCCGACAGCGGCATCGACTGGCTCAAGATCAGCGCCGGCGAGCCGCAGGCGAGCAGCGGTATCACGACGGTCACGCTCGACCTCGAGATCACGGGCAAGTACTTCAACGTCGTCGACTACCTGACCCGAGTGCAGGAGCTCTCACGGGCTGTTCGCTTCGACTCCCTGCAGATGGCCTCGGCGTCGGGCGAGGACGTTCCCAGCGGTGGCGTGAGCGTGAAGCTGTCGGGGCGGATGTTCTCCAGCGGTGGCGGCGCACCGGCGCCCGATGCCACGGTCGCAGGAGGCGGAGGGCGTCCGTCGGGGACGAACGCGGCATGAGCGGCGCTCACCGAGGGAAGGGAACGCGATGACCACTGCAGTCCAGCCCGTACCGGTCGGCGAGAAGGCCACCAAGGAAGGACCGAACAAGGTGCTTCTGGTCATCCTCGGCATCGTCGCGGCGGCGGCTCTGTTCATGTTCGTCGTCAAGCCGCTCCTGCTCGACTCCAAGGCGCCAGCTTCACCCGCCCAGACGCCGGCGACCACCAAGGCGCCGACGTCCGCAGCAGAGCCGTCGACCAAGGGCGGCACGACGACCGCGAAGCCGGGCACGACCCCTGGATCGGCCACACCGACCGCGCCGAGCGCCGCCGACGAGGCCCCCGCGCCGATCACGGCCAATCCGACCGCCGACGCACTGCCACAGATCCCGCAGCAGTACGCCGGCCAGCAGGCACGCGATCCCTTCGCGCCGCTCGTGCAGACCCAGAACAGCTCCAGCTCCTCATCGACGACGAAGTAGCACGGGTAGCCTCGGCGACGATGACCCACGTCGCCCTGATAGGCATGCCCGGCAGCGGCAAGTCCTCCACAGCACTGGCGCTTGCGACCGAATCGGGCCTCGCGCACCGCGACCTCGACACGGTCGTGGCCGAGCGCACCGGGGCGACACCGTCGGAGATCATCCGCACCGAGGGCGAGAGCGCCTTCCGGAGCATCGAGATGGACACGCTGGCCGACGTCCTCGCAGGCGAGGAGGCGATCATCGCGTGCGGAGGGGGCATCGTGGTCACGGAGGGCTGCCGGCAGCTCCTGCGCCGCCCTGGCGTCGTCGCGGTGTGGCTGACCGTCATGGCGTCCACGGCTCAGGCGCGACTCGCAGCGAGCGGTCAGGACCGCCCGCTGCTCGACGACCCTGCCGCCTACGACAGGCTCTGGCACGAGCGCCGGCGCCACTACCTCTCCGTCGCCGACGTGGTCGTGGCCACGGACGCGCGGTCCCCGGCCCACGTCGCACACGTCATCGCAGCGCGCCTGATACCCGACGCGGGCGTGGCGGCATCGTGAGCGACGTGTGCAACATCGGCGTCGCGGTCCCCGGGCACGAGTACGAGGTCGCGATCGGCGCCGGCGTCACCGGGCGCATCGGGGCCGCTGCGGCCGCGACCGGAGCGCGGCGTGTGGCGCTCGTCACCCATCCGCAGCTCGCGCAGCGTTTCCCGGCAGCCGTCGAGGCCCTCGCAGGCGCGGGTCTCGACGTGATCGAGCTGTTCATGGACGAGGGCGAGCGCGCCAAGTCGTGGTCGACGGTCGGGGGATTCCTCGAACGCTGCGCGCAGGCCGAGATGCACCGCGACGACCTCGTCGTCGGACTCGGAGGAGGAGTGGTGACCGACACCGCGGGCTTCACAGCCGCCACCTTCCTGCGTGGCGTCCGCTGGATGAGCTGCCCGACGACGGTGCTCGGCGCGATCGATGCAGCCGTCGGAGGCAAGACGGGAGTGAACCTCACGGCCGGCAAGAACCTCGCGGGCACCTTCTGGCAGCCGAGTGCCGTGTTCGTCGACACGTCCACGTTCGCGTCCCTGCCGCCCCGCGAGGTGCGCGCCGGGCTCGCCGAGGCCGTCAAGTGCGGCTGGATCGCCGACCCGGCGATCCTCGACGAGGTCGCGTCATGGGGCACAGCGGTCGATCTGGCGACGCTCGCGGCGACCGAAGGGGCGCTGACGTCTGTGGTGACCCGCGGCATAGCGGTCAAGGCCGCCGTGGTCGCGCGCGACGAGCGCGAGAGCGGCCTCAGGGCGATCCTCAACTACGGCCACACGCTCGGCCACGCCCTCGAGACAGCGTGCGGGTACACCCTCAGCCACGGGGAGGCGATCTCGGTCGGGATGGTGTTCGCCGCCGAGATGTCGGCCCTGCGCGGGATGCTCGATCGCGCCGCCGTCGATCGCCATCGCGACCTGCTCGCGGGTCTCGGCTTGCCGGTGGCGGTCCCGCGAGCCGACCTCGACGCCGCCGTGCCGTTGCTGCGCCGCGACAAGAAGGCCTCCGACGATCTGCGCTTCGTCCTCCTGGAGGGACCAGCACGACCCGTCCTCGTCGACGACGTCGACGCGGCTACGATCGACGCCGCCCTCGCCGCGGTCAGCACCTGAACCGCCGGTCCCCGCGCAGGAGAGCAGAGATCACATGGCCCGCAACGAAGCAGATGCCGCCCCGCAGCGTCCCCTGATCCGAGTGCTGCACGGCCCGAACCTGAACCTGCTCGGCAGCCGTGAGCCCGAGGTCTACGGCACGGCGACACTCGCCGAGATCGAGAACCTCGTGCACAACCGCGCCGAGCTGGTGGGGCTCACGTGTGAGTTCCTGCAGTCCAACCACGAGGGCGACCTCGTCGAGGCCGTCCAGGGTGCCGGACGCGAGGCGCACGGGATCATCATCAACGGCGGTGCGCTCACGCACTACTCGATGGCTCTCACCGACGCCCTCTCGGCCGTGACGGTCCCCGTCGTCGAGGTGCACCTGACCAACATCTACGCCCGCGACGCGTGGCGCCGCGAGTCAGTGATCTCACCAGTGGTCACCGCGTGCCTGTGCGGCTTCGGCCAGATGGGATACGTCTTCGCCGTCGACGCGATGGCGGGCTTCCTCGCCCAGCAGGCCGGCGAGTCGGCTCAGGGCCAGGGCGTCGCCTGAGATCCAGAGACCGAAGCCGTGGTCGCAGGACGGCTGGCCGCCCTCAGGGACGCGCTCCTCGCAGATGACGTCGTCGCCCTCGTCGTCACACACCTGCCCAACGTCCGCTACCTGAGCGGTTTCACCGGCTCCCACGGCCGGCTCCTCGTCACCGCCGACGACGCCGTCCTCGTGACCGACGGTCGCTACGGCGAACAGGCCGAAGCCGAGACCGCCGCTGCCGGGGTGGACGTCGAGCTCGTGGTCACGGCGGACCCGCCGGCAGCCGCGCTTGGGGAGTTCGTGGCGGGATGCCCGTCCGTCGCCGTCGAGTCGACGACGCCCTGGGCGGACGTCCGCTCGATGTCGGACGCGTGGGGTCGCGAGCTGGCGCCGCTCTCAGGAGCCGTAGAGGCTTTGCGTGCCGTCAAGGACGCCGGCGAGCAGGCCGTGATGAAGCGGGCGGTGGAGCTCGCGGACATCTCCCTCGCTGCGGTTCTCGAGGCCAGCACCCCGGCGACGACCGAGGTCGAGCTCGCGCTGGCCCTCGAATGGGAGATGCGCCGGCGCGGCGCCGCCGCGACGTCGTTCGACCTGATCGTGGCGGCCGGTCCCCACGGTGCTCTGCCGCACGCGAGCCCGGCACCGGTGCCGCTCGGGCGTGACACGATGGTCGTCGTCGATTTCGGCTGCGTCCTCGACGGGTACTGCTCCGACTGCACGCGGACGGTCTGCTGGGGCGATCCGCATCCCGACCTCGCGGCGGTGTGGGACGTGGTGGCGGCCGCGCAGGACGCGGCACGTTCCGCCGTCGCACCCGGGGTGCCGACGCGGGCAGTCGACGCCGCCGCGCGCGAGGTGATCACAGATGCCGGCTTCGGCGATGCGTTCGTCCACGGCACCGGTCACGGCGTCGGCCTCGAGATCCACGAGAAGCCGCGTCTGGCACCGCGCTCCGACGAGGTCCTCGACGCAGGCATGGTCATCACGATCGAACCCGGCGTCTACCTGCCAGGTCTCGGGGGGGTCCGCCTCGAGGACATGGTCATCGTCACCGCTGGGGGCTGTGAGACGTGGACGCTCAGCCCGCGCCGGATGCTCGTCTGAGCAGCTTCCCGCGGGTGCTGCTGCGCCATACTGTGCACCATGCCTCAGATCACGTCCTCCGATTTCAAGAACGGCAAGACCCTCCTGCTCGACGGTGTGCTCTTCCAGATCGTCGAGTTCCAGCACGTCAAGCCGGGCAAGGGCCACGCATTCGTGCGCACTAAACTCAAGAACCTCGAGAACGGGGGGGTCGTCGACAAGACGTTCCGCACCGACGAGAAGGTCGAGCAAGCCGTCATCGAGCGCAGCGAGATGCAGTTCCTCTACCGCGACGGCGACGACTACGTGTTCATGGACAGCGAGACCTACGACCAGACCCACGTGGCAGCAGCAGTCGTCGGCGACCAGGGCGGCTTCATCAAGGACGGCAGCATCGTCGTCGTCCCCTTCCACGACGGACGTGCGCTCGGCGTCGAGTTGCCCGCCGCCGTCGTGCTCGAGGTCACCGAGACCGAGCCCGGGGTCAAAGGCGACCGCGTGTCGGGCGCGACCAAGGCCGCGACGCTCGAGACCGGGATACGGGTCGCGGTTCCGCTCTTCGTCGAGACCGGCACCAAGATCAAGGTCGACACGCGTGAGGGCACCTATCTGTCCCGAGAGTCCTGAGCCCGACCGGTCCGAAGCGAGAAGAACACGGCGATGCCGACTCAGCTCGAACGTGAGCGCCACAGAGCACGAAGGTCAGCCCTGCTCGCTCTCTACTGCGCGGACGTGACGGGAGCCGACGCACTGACGTGCCTCGCCCAACAGGAGGATCTCGAGCCCGCGGTGGAGGCGTTCAGCCGCAAGCTCGTCGGGGGCGTGGAGGAGCGCCGCGACGACCTCGACGCCGAGATCTCCGACGTCGCCGAGCACTGGACGATCGAGCGGATGCCGCCGATCGACCGTGCGATCCTGCGCATCGCGCTCTTCGAGCTCGTCGGGCTGCCGGACGTGCCGGAGGGCGCTTCGATCAACGAGGCTGTCGAGCTCGCCAAGTGCTACTCGACGTCGGATTCGTCCCGGTTCGTCAACGGGCTCCTCGGCCGGCTCGCGACGCGCACCGGCACGGAGCGGACACGAGCGACGTGAGCGAAGCCGCCGGCGTGGCACTCGACGCAGCCACGATCGCGGCGGCCGCCGCCGGCTATGACGGTGCCGGCGGCCCACCAGCGCTCGAACGCCGCCTCTTCGACGAGATCGGGCCCCGCATCCGTGCCGACGGCCACGCCATGAAGGCCGACCTCGATCAAGTGACCCGCTGGCGTGCCCAGCGAGCATCGGGGTTCGTCGCCCGCAACGATCCCGACGAGGTCGTCGAGATCACGCGACTCGCCTTCGACGCGGGTCGGACCGATCGCGTGCGCCTCAAGCTGCTGACGTTGCTGGACGGCATCTCCGAGCGCACGGCGGCCCTGCTCCTCGCGATCTGGGACCCCGACCGGTACGTGGCATGGGACGACTCGGGGGCGCGGCTGCTCGTCTCCGCCGGACGCCTCTCGGAATCCACGCTGCCCGCGAGCTGGCCAGCGTATCTCACGGCGGTTCACGACCTCGCCGCCGAGACCGCGCAGTCGCCACGTTCGGTCGAGAAGGCGCTCTTCGTCCTTGCGGGCGGGGACCCCGCTGCTGCTGCGGGACCCGGGTCCAGCAGCGCAGGACGTGGGGCACGCAGCGCCGCTGTCGTCGTCGACCCTGCGCGCGTCGGTGACCCCCACGACGATGCCGGTACGGCGCTGATGGCTCAGCTCTCCGCGCACCGCGCAGGCGTGCGCGACTTCGACTCGACTCGCGCCAAGGCGCGCGAGGCCCTCGCGGTCTCGACCCCCGAGCAGCGCAGGTTGCTGCTGCGCGTGCACCGCCACCTCGCCCAGCAGCTGTTCCCCAAGGCGAGCCGCGACCTCGGCTGGCTCTACTACGCCAACGACGTCGGCCGTGGCCTCGTCGGTGAGGTGGCCCTGCGGGTGCCCCGCGGCATCCACGAGCTGCGCCTCGTGCTGTACCTGCCCGTCGACGTCACCACCGGCGTGCTCCACGACCGCTTCGAGGCGTCGTCGGCGACGCAGAAGAAGGCCCAGATCCCGCCGGACGAGGTGGACGTCGACGCCGTCGTGGCCGCCTTCGAGAGCGCGCGGCGCTGGGTGCTGACCCGCTGACGCCGCTCAGGCCAGCGCGAGGACCTCGTCGAAGCCTTCCTCGAGGCACTCGTGCAACAGGTCGCGATCGGTGATCGCGGCGGGGTCGGAGTTCACGCCCACGAACGCGCGGTCGCAGTAGCTGACAAGGGTGAGGTTCGCCGCGGCGCCGGTCAGCGGACCGAAGGCATAGGTGGAGTGGAGGCGAGCGCCGCCGAAGTAGACCGGTATGCCGAGGCCGGGCACGTTCGACGTGAAGAAGTCGACGGACTTGAGCACGGATCCGAAGAACGGGTTCACGATCATCGACGGCACCCGGTTGAACACGGTCGCGACGGGCTCCATGAGCTGCAGCGCCGGTTCGCGGCGCTCGCGCCCGACGAGGTTGCGGATCACGAGCATGCGCTCGACCGGGTCGGCGACGTTGGTCGGGACGTGGAAACGGGCCGGGACGAACTGATTGCCGGCGAGGTTCTGTGTCTGGTCGTTGCGCACGTTGATCGGCATCGCCATCCGCAGCGTGCTCACCTCGGTGCCGAGGCGCTCGTGGTAGCGGGCAAGACCACCGCAGACGGCCGCCACGAAGGCGTCGTTGAGCTTGCCGCTCGCAGCCTTCGCCGCTCGTTTGAGCGCGTCGATGGGTACGTCGATGACGTCGAGCTGGACGCTGAGCGACCGCGACGCGAGCAGATCGCTCATGTTCTGGCTCTGGGGCGCCGCCATGCGCGCCACCGAGGTCGCCGCGTTCCGCAGCGCAGCCGTCTCCCGCAAGGGATGCAGGGCGATCTCGCGCGCGACGTCGGCACGGCGGCGCCAGGCGGAACGCTGGCGTGCGAGCTCGTGGCGGGTTCCGTCGAGGAGGCGTTCCCACGGCGTCAGGACCCGCGCCTCGGGTGCAGGAGGCATGGGCGCTGCTGCCGGTCCCGAGTCGAGGTCGAGCAGGTACGGCGCGACCGACACGAGGCCGACACCGTCGCTGACCGCGTGGTTGAGCTTGAAGATGAAGGCGGCGCGGCCGTCCTGCATGCCCTCGACGAGGGTGATCTCCCAAAGCGGGCGGGCACGGTCGAAGCCTGCCATCACCATCGGCTCGGCCATGTCGAGGACGTCGCGCAGCGTGCCGGTGCCCGGTGCGTTCACCCAGCGCAGGTGGTAGTGGAGGTCGAAGTTGGGGTCGACCTCCCACCGCGGTGGGACGAGCGACATCGGGTTGCCGACCACGCGCTGGCGCAGCCGCGGCACCAGGCGGCTCGCGCGATCGACCTTGTCGGTGACCGAGCCGCGGTCAGGTGCGGAGTCGAAGACGAAGACAGCGCCGATGGTCGAGCGCAGCATGGGGTCCTTCTCCATGCGCCACACCATCGCGTCCATGTTGGACATGCGGTTCTCGTACCGGATCTGCTCTGCCAACGTCGTCTCCTCACCCGACGCCGCCAGCGTACCGCCGTGCGCCCGGCCGGGTCAGGGGGACGTGGGGACGTGGATCGGTGTGTGAGCGCGTTCTGCGTCCCCACGTGGTGGGTGGCGGCGGACGTGGGGACGTGGATCGGCGTGTGAGCGCGTTCTGCGTCCCCACGTGGTGGGTGGCGGCGGACGTGGGGACGTGGATCGGTGTGTGAGCGCGTTCTGCGTCCCCACGTGGTGGGTCGATGCACGTGCGGGAAGGGCCGGGCTGATACAGTGCCGTGACCTTTAACTCGGTCCGGAGAGACGGAGAAGGTGGCATGCGACGCAGTGGCTTCGCACCCAAGGCGCGGGTGCTCGACGAGGACGAGATCCGTCGGGCTATCACCCGCATCGCGCACGAGATCCTCGAGCGCAACAAGGGCCCCGACGGTGTTCTCCTCGTCGGCCTCCACACGCGTGGCGTCCCCCTCGCCCACCGCATCGCTGCCGCCATCGCTGCCGTCGAGGGTGTCGCCCCCGCCGTTGGATCGGTCGACATCGCCTTCTACCGTGACGACGTGCAGTCGGCGCCGCGGGTGCCCACGGGGCCGACCGAGGTTCCCGTCGCCGTCGACGACGCGACCGTCGTCCTCGTCGACGACGTCCTCTACACGGGGCGCTCGGCGCGAGCGGCGATGGACGCGATCTGCGACTTCGGGCGGCCACGGGCGATCCAGCTAGCGGTGCTCGTCGACCGCGGCCACCGGGAGCTGCCGATCCGCGCCGACTACGTGGGCAAGAACCTGCCGTCGAGCCGCGACGAGACCGTCCGTGTGCGTCTCGGCGAGGTCGACGAGACCGACGCCGTCGAGATCGGCACATCGCCCGATCAGGTCTCCGGGTCCGTGGAGGCCGCGACATGACGCGCAGCCTCCTCTCGATCGACGACCTCGGCCGCGAGGGCATCGAGACCGTCCTCGCCCTCACCCGCGAGTTCCGCGACGTGAGCAGCCGTCCGATCCCGAAGGTCCCGGCACTGCGGGGCAAGACGATCGCCAACTGCTTCTTCGAGGACTCGACCCGCACCCGGATCAGCTTCGAGATCGCGGCGAAACGCCTCAGCGCCGACACGATCACGTTCACGCAGAAGGGCTCGTCGCTGTCCAAGGGCGAGTCCCTCCGCGACACCGTTCGCACCCTCTGCGCCATGGGTGTCAACGCCCTCGTGTGCCGCCACGAGGCGAGCGGGGCACCCGCGCGCATCGCCCAGTGGGTCGACGTGCCCGTCATCAACGCAGGTGACGGCGCCCACGAGCACCCGACGCAGGCGCTCCTCGACGTCGCGACGGTCGCCGACCACCGCGGCGACCTCGGCGGGCTGCGCACGCTGATCGTGGGCGACATCGCCCACTCGCGTGTTGCCCGCTCGAACGTGCTCGCCTTCAGCGCGATGGGCGCGCAGGTGACGGTGTGCGGGCCCGCGACGCTGCTGCCGCCGGGGGGCGAGTCGTGGCCTGCGGAGGTCACGACCGACCTCGACGCGGCGCTCGAGAAGGCCGACATCATCTACCTCCTGCGGATGCAGAAGGAGCGCATCGAGGCCGACCCGGTGTTCGGCTCGATCAAGGAGTACGTGCAGATGTACGGGCTCACCGCCGAGCGCGCCGCACGCCTCGATCCCGACGTCCTCGTGATGCACCCCGGTCCCATGAACCGCGGGATCGAGATCGCGTCCGAAGCCGCCGACCTGCCCGCCAGCCTCGTCGAGGAGCAGGTCGCGAACGGCGTCGCCGTCCGGATGGCGGTGCTGTACCTGGCGCTCGGAGGCACGCCGTGACGGCCGACGTGGTGATCGGCGGCGGCTCGGTCTGGAACGGGGCCGACTGCGAACCGGCCGACCTCGTCCTCAGCGGCGGCGCTGTCACCGATGTCGTGGCCTCCAGGACGGGACCCGACGCTGCCAGCGCCGGCGCGGTCGTGCTCGACGCGAGCGGCTGCCTCGTGCTGCCCGGACTCGTCGACGTGCACGTGCACCTGCGCGAGCCCGGCGGCGAGGACGCCGAGGACGTCATGTCGGGATCGGCGGCCGCGGCGGCCGGGGGATTCACCGATCTGGTGGCGATGCCCAACACCGATCCTCCCCACGACAGCGCCGCCGTCGTCGAGGCCGTCCGCAGCGCCG
>JAIBAC010000040.1 GCA_019695375.1 Acidimicrobiia bacterium | reverse complement strand
CCCCTCGTACGCGGCGGGGTCCTGCGGCTTGGGTTCGGTGCCGGGGTAGCGGTCCTCGTCGTCGTGGTTGCGGTACAGCCCGGTGGTGTTGGTGCCGCGCAGGATCACCTCGCGCCCGGCCTCGTCGGCGATGACGGGCGGCGTGCCGGCGGCGGGGTGTTCGACGTGGAGCCAGCCGAGTGGCGGCGGATCGGTGGTGGCCCGGGACGGAGGTGGCGCGAGGAGGCCGACCGCTGCCGCCACGGCCGTGACGGCGGCCGTGGCGACAGCGCGCCTGACGAGGGTCATGGACTCACCCTTGCCTCCCATTGGGACCTGATTCGGGGCCGCCACGCCGCCACCCTGCCTCGCTGAGGTCGGAGCAGGGGGCGGCGCGGGTGGTGCTACGGTTCCACACCGCCGAGGAGGGGAGGTCAGCCGGTGTCCGATGTCGCGAGCGAGGCTTCCAGCAGTGGCAGCGGTCTCGTACTGCTGACGCTGGCGTCGGGGCAGTTCCTCATGGCGCTCGACTCGTCGGTGATGAACGTCTCGATCGCGACGGTCGCGGCCGACGTCGGCACGACGGTGACCGGCGTGCAGACGGCGATCACGCTCTACACCCTCGTCATGGCGTGCTTCATGATCACGGGTGGCCGCGTCGGTGAGATCATCGGGCGCCGCCGGGCGTTCACGATCGGTTGCGTCATCTACGGCTGCGGTTCGTTCACGACGTCGCTGGCGCCGAACCTCGGAGTCCTGCTCTTCGGCTGGTCGCTGCTCGAGGGGCTCGGCGCCGTGCTGATCATGCCCGCGATCGTGGGCCTCGTCGCCACGAACTTCGGCCCTCGCGAACGTCCCCGCGCGTACGGGCTCGTCGCATCCGCAGCGGCGATGGCGGTCGCGGCCGGCCCGCTCATCGGTGGTCTCGTGACCACCTACTTCACGTGGCGCTGGGTCTTCGCAGGCGAGGTCGTCATCGTCGTCGCGATCCTGGCGGTCTCGCGGCGCATCGCCGACGCCCCAGCCGAGGGGGAGTCCGGCATCGACCTCGTCGGCACGTTGCTGTCCGCGTGCGGACTCGGTCTCGTCGTCTTCGGCGTCCTGCGCTCGGGGGAATGGGGATGGGTGATCCCCGCGTCCGGTGCACCCGAACTGCTCGGGCTGTCCCCGGTGATCTGGATGCTGCTCGGCGGCGGGGTCCTCGTGTGGGTGTTCCTGATGTGGGCGAACCACCGCCTCGCGGTGGGCAGACGCCCGCTGCTCGATCCCACGATCCTCCGCAACGCCCAGCTCGGCAGCGGCCTCGGCGCCTTCTTCTTCCAGTACCTGCTGCAGGCAGGCCTCTTCTTCATCGTGCCGCTGTTCCTTTCGGTCGCACTCGGGCTGTCGGCGGTGGCGACGGGAGTGAGGCTGCTGCCGCTGTCGGTCACGCTGCTGCTGGCGGCCGCAGGGGTGCCGCGGGTCCTCCCGAACGCGTCACCTCGCCGCGTCGTCTACGCGGGCTTCCTGGCCGTGCTCGCCGGACTCGTGGTGCTCCTCGGCGGCATCGAGGCGGGAGCAGGGCCCGAGATCGTCACCTGGCCGCTGCTCCTCGTCGGCCTCGGCATCGGGGCGCTAGCGTCCCAGCTCGGCGCGGTCACGGTCTCGGCGGTGCCCGATCAGCAGAGCAGCCAGGTCGGAGGGGTCCAGAACACGGTCACGAACCTCGGCGCGTCCCTCGGCACCGCGCTCGCCGGTGCCGTCCTGATCGCGAGCCTGACGACGGCCTTCTTCGGAGGGATCCAGAACAACCCGGCCGTCCCGGCCGATGTCAGCTCGACGGCCGAGGTCGAGCTCGCCTCCGGCATCCCGTTCGTCTCCGACGCCCAGCTCGAAGGCGCTCTCGCGTCGACGTCGCTGCCCGAGGACACCGCGACGGCGATCGTGGACGAGAACTCGACTGCCCGCCTCCTCGCGCTCCGCGCCGCCGTGGCGGTGCTCGCGGTCATCGCCGTGATCGCGCTGTTCTTCGTCCGTGGCATCCCCACGACCCCGATCGGTGGCGAGTCCGGCGCCGAACAGGCCCCCGATCCCCGAACGGCGGCTGTCTGACACGCAGTTGGCGGGACCGCGATGTCGCGGTGCTCACGAGAACGCCCGCACCAGCACTGCCCATGCTGCGTCGAGGTCCGCCTCCGGTGGGAACCTGCCGTGCAGCTCGAGATCGACGAGGCCATGGGCGGCCGCCCACAGCATCCGTGCCTTGTCCTCGTCTCCACTTGCGGCGGCGACGATGGGGGCCGCGGCACGCGCCTCCACGTCCGCGTCGATGCGGTCGCGAGCTAGCGGCCTCCCAGAGGCGAGCTCGTACAGGGCAGGGTTCGCCAGCGCCCACGACCGGTAGGCAGCCGCTATCGACGCGAGGTCGCCCGGCACCGATTCGAGAGCGACTGCGACCGAAGTGAGGGCGTGCTCCTGCAACGCCGCGATCAGCTCGTCCTTGTCACGCAGGTGCTTGTACAGCGACGGTGCGCGCATGCCGAGCTCCTCGGCGACGCGGCGCATCGTCAGCGCGTCACAGCCTTCGGCGGAGACGATGCCGATCGCCGCCGTGAGGATCTCCTTGCGCCTCGCCGTCCGTCTCGTGCCTGTCGCCGGCAGTCCCGTGGACATCGTCAGTGCACGACCTCGAGCCGGAACACGGGGTGGGAGGCGGCGATCGCGGCGAGCTCGTCGTCGCTCGACTCGGGCCCGACGCCGTCGAAGAAGGCACCGAGCTCGGCCTTCCAGCGCCTGAGGTATGCACGCAGGATTGCGGCCTTGGCGCCGTCCTCCAGCTCGACCGCGGCGAACGCAGTCCTGGTGCGGCCTTTGCGCAGTGATCCCCGCCCGGCTGCTCGCAGGTTGCGCACCCACTGGGTGACGCCCCTGGGGGCGACCAGGTACTGCGCGCCTTCGTGTGAGAGCACGTTGACGGGCACGCTGCGGAGCTCGCCGCTCCGGCGGCCTCGGACCTCGAGGATGCGGCTTCCCCAGATGCTGAGTCCGAGGCGTGTGCACATGGCCACCAGCGGGTTCATGACGCGGCGGGTGAGCACGCCGGGCTCGCGGTACCAGGCAGCCGGGCCGGCTGCCTGGTCCTGGTTCACGGCGGATCGGGTCGCCATCGCAGTTACCTCCGGGCTCGTTAGCTAATCACGTTAGCCATTTTGGCTAACGTGATTAGCTATGTCAATGCCGAGTGCAGAGCGTCGGCGGCAAACGCGGGTGGTTCGTCCCGTGTGCGGGTCACCTTGCCCGCGTTTGGGGTGTGGGGCCGGCGCAAACGCGGGTGGTATGTCCCGTGTGCGGGTCACCTTGCCCGCGTTTGGGGGTGGGCGAGGCCGTGGTCGGGTGGTGGTGGTGGTGGTGGTGGTGGTGGTGGTGGTGGTGGGTGCTAGAGGACTTGAACCTCTGACCTCTTCCGCGTCAAGGAGCACAGGCTGTTCATGCGAGTCCATAGGAATCCATGTTTGCGCAGGTCAGAAGGGGTCACCCGTCCACTGCTGTGCATGGGCGTCCACTGCCGTGTAGGGGTGATAGGCTCCCCATAGGCTCCCCAACAGAGGCAGAACAGTGGCACGTAGACCGAAGGGCGACGGCAGCATCTTCTACGACGAAGCCAAGGGCAGGTGGGTCGGCACCCTCAACCTCGGCACCATCAACGGCCGCCGCAACCGCCGCAAAGTGTCCGGCCAGACGAAAGCGGAAGCAGCCAAGCGCCTCGCCGCCCTCCGCAATGAACTGGACGCCGCCGGGACCGTCACCGCAGCGAACGTCACCTTCGGCGAGGTGCTCACCTCCTGGCTCGACCGCTCCGAGACACGCGTACAGCCGTCCACGCTCGACAACTACCGGAACCTCGCCGAGACACACCTAGCACCCACGCTCGCCAAGAAACAGGTCACCAAGCTCCGACCCGAGGACCTAGAAGCCGTCCTCAAGCGGATGAGCCGGGACGGGTACCGCAAGGCCACGATGAGCAAGGTCCGCATGATCGCCAAGCAGGCGCTCGACTCCGCTGTGAAGCGCCGCGCTGTGTCGTGGAATCCGTTCCTGCTCGCCGAACTGCCAAAGGTCCAGACCGCCGACCGCGAGCGTTCGTCGCTGACGGCAGATCAAGCCCGCTCCGTGATCGCCGCCGCCGCCGAGTACCGCAATGGTGCGCTCATCGCTGTCGGACTCACCACCGGACTCCGACCCAGCGAACTGACCGCACTCACCTGGGACGCGATCGACCTCGGCGGCGGCACCGTCCACGTCTGGCAAGCATGGAAGGGCGAAGGCGACGAACGTGTGCTCGCCGAACCCAAGACCGCCGGATCTACCCGAACACTCGCTCTCGCTCCCGTCGCTGTCGAAGCTCTCGCCGCTCACCGGCAGGTGTGGCTACAGGAGCGGATGGCGGGACGGTGGCCGACCACCTGGGACGAACACGGCGGACTCTGTTTCGTCACTGAGGTGGGCACGCCGCTCGACCCGGCGAACCTGCGGCGACTGTTCCGGTACGTCGCCAAAGCAGCTGGTGTTGAGCGGTTCACGCCGTACACGATGCGTCACACCGCCACTTCGCTGCTCGCTGACGCCGGAGCGCGGAATGAGGAGCTAGCCGACATGCTCGGTCACCGGACGACGCGGATGGTCGAGCTTCACTACCGGCACCGCCTCAAGCCGGTAGTTGATGTCGCTGCCGGACCGATGCAACAGATCTTCGGACAATGAACAGGAGACAGCCCATGACCACCCAGACTGTCGTCACGAACGTCACCGCCGAGGACTGGCCGTCCTGCTCGCAGTGCGGCGTCGAGGTAGATCAGGCCACAGCAGACCAAGGTGGTCTCTGCGAAGACTGCGCCGCCGGTCGCCCCGAATGGTGGCGCTAGTCGCAGTCACGGACCCAGGAGGCAACCCCATGACCACCCAGACTGTCGTCACGAACGTCACCGAGTCAGAACTAGCGGTCGCTCTCGGCGGCACACCGACCGGCCACACCGGCACCGTCACCGTGACCTGCCCTGCCGACTACGACCCCGCAGCGATCACTGCCGCCGACATCGTTCACGACTCGGCGATCGTCCGCACCGACAACAGCAGCCTGTAGGCAGCAGCCCGGCACCTCGCCGGGGCCGCTGTCGACAGCAGACACCACACCGGACAGGAACCGCCGCCACTGTTGAGGACTGGCCTTCCTGCGCTCACTGCGGCGCTGAGGTCGCTGACCGTCTCGGCCTCTGCGCCGACTGCGCCGCAGACCAGTAACCGGGAGGTCACTCGTCAGCGGCGAACACGGCAGCCTCAAGCCAGTCCCACACCTCCCCCTCAGCAAGCCCACTAAGCGACGCCGCCAAGTAGACCAGCGGCGACCCCGCAGGACGTGCCATCAACAGCTCATAGGCGGTACGGCACCGCTCCGCCAACTCCCCGACAAGCCGATCGCTGTCCGTCACCCACGCCGCAGCGTCACAAACCCACAGCTCTAACGCAGCCCCGATCAGCCTCGCCGGACCGTCATCCCCCTCAACATCACCGCAGCGGGCACTTCTAGTCCTGATCCTTGTAGTGGGACCGGGAGCCCTATGGCGACGACCAATAAGCGACGGAGAGGCACTCACAGCAGGCACAACCGGTTAGGGGCACCAACGCGGCGACAATACCTTGCTGTCGAGCAGCGCCGCCACCACCTAACTGTAAGCCTTCAACAGCGTCTCTAGCCTGACCACCGCATCCCCGAGAACAGCCTCCTGGGCGTCCAATACCCGTTCCCAGTGGTCGAGGGTTCCCAGCCCTACCGCACCTCGCCGCAACCTCTCGACCCGTTCCTGCGTCGCCAGAACCCTCTCGCCCATCAACCCGGCGTTACGTGCCGCTCGGCGCACCTCATACTCTGTTGCTCTACGGCACGCAGACGAACAGAACAGCTTCGGCCTCCCCCTGCCAGACTGCACCACCGGCTCACCGCACTTCGGACAGACCCTCACCTTTGCAGCGGCATCATCCTGCCCAGAGACAGGGCCGCTACCGGAGCCGGTTCCCCCACACTGCTGACACTTGCCCATCATTTACCTGCCAGGTCAATAATCCCGGCCCCTGTGGTCGGGATTTCGGCGTGCCCCTCAACGGTCCCGCAGCTGAGGAGTTCACCCTGTTACCCCACCCCTTGACGGTCTGCCGCCTGTGCCGGACCGGTATCGGCAGCAGTGTTTCTGCTGCGATGGGTGGGATGTAGCGGTTGATGGGTTTGGCTGCTTCGCTGCTGCCGTCCCCCGGGGGGGTTGCTGTCGGGGTCATGCGTCACCTCTGCTGCTGCTGTGGGCGGCGTCGGCGGCGAGGTCGGGGCGGATGTCGGGGGTGCCGTCCCATCGGATGACGCCGGGGGAGCCGCCGTCTGGGAGGCGTTTGCTGTGGTCTGTGATGGTGCCGATGGTGCGGTCGACGCCGGTGTGTAGTTCTCTGAGGAGTGACCAGGCTTCGGCTGCGGCTGGGGGGCCGTGCCGGTATATGGCGTCTAGGTGGCCGTCGGGTATCGGTGCGCCGTGGGTGTTTTGCCACCATGTTGGTGCTTCGGCTGCGAGTGCGTGGAGGGTGGGGAGGTCGTCGTCTGTGGTGGCTTCGGTGAGGATGTGGTCGATTGTGTCGCCGTTGTCGAGGCGGCGTTGGATTCGCGCCCAGGTTCTGGCGTGGCGTAGTTCGCCGTCTACGCCTTGGGGTTCTACTGCTGCGCGTAGTGCTCGCCGTAGGGCTGCTTCCCCTTCGGCTCTGCCTGCTTTGACTTGTATTGAGAGGTCGGTTAGTTGGTCGGTGGCGGCGGCGATGAGGTTCTTTTCGCCGGTGAGTTTTTGTTCGGGGGTGAGGTCCCAGCGGTCTGCGAGGGCGGCGATGTCGGTGCCGCACTGGCGGGCGATGTGGGTTGCTTTGTCGAGTAGGGGGCGGCAGTAGTTGACTGCTGCTTTGCCGTCGTAGAGGTGTTGTGCGGTGCGGCGGTCGCAGCTGTATTGCTGCATTGTGGTTTGTAGGTCGCGTTCGGTGGCTGTCATTGGAACCGTCCGCCAGGGTTGGTGAGGTGGTCGAGTAGTCCCTGTTTGCGGGCGCGGTTGACTTCGCCGGGGGTCATTTCTTTTAGGGCTTCGCGGGTGATGAGGGGGGTGCCGCCTGCGCCGCCGTCGCCGGGGACGGTGAATCGGGGTTGGGTTTGTCCGGCGAGGTAGGGCTTCTGTTCTAGAAAAGCGGCGACTGCTTCGGTTGCGCCTTCTACTTGGCCGTCGCTGTTGATGTTGACGGCGTTGGCGGCAAGGGTTACTGCGTCGTGGGGGTCGGCGTATCCGGCAGCTGTGGCAGCGACGATGATTTCAGCTTCTATGAGTCGCCGGTTGGCTTCTGCGAGGAGGGTGTCGGGGTCTGGCGCGGTGCTGTCCTCTTCGTCGTAGTCCATTTCTTTGGTGTCCATGCGTTTGCCTCTTCTGTCGGGATTCGCCAGTCGCCGTTGTCGAGCTTGTAGGCGGCGAGTCGGCCTTGCTGTATTGCCTGTCGGACCGCCCGGGTCGTCACTTTTTTGATGGCGGCGACCCGGGCGGTCGATAGGGCATTACGGTGTTGATTATGGGGCGGGGTTGGTGGCGCGTCCACCTCCGGAACTTTTGCGGCACTTTGGAGGTCGCGGATCAGGTCACGTGCCCAGGGGGCGACTGGGATGCGGTCGGTGGTTTCCAGGTGTGTTGCGGCGAGGGTGAGGGCGTCGGCGATGGCTTTGCAGCGGTGTGGGGGTATCCACACTCCGGGTTGCTGTGGGGTGTTTGTGGGGGTCATGGGTTGTCCCCGTTCTGCCGTGTGGTGCAGTGGGTGCAGAGGGGGTCGAGGTGGTCGGGGCCGTAGAGGGTTTTGCCGCAGTTGCGGCACCGGGTTTCAACGGCGGTTCTGGGCGGCGATGGGAGGGGTGGGGGTCCCTTGGTAGGGGGAGGTGCTTCGGGGCTGTTAGGGGGGCTGTGAGGGGCTTTAGGGGGGGTGTTGGTGGCGGGGGGGTTCTGCGGTTGCGGTCCCGGTCCCGGTAGCGGCGCTGTACGGCACTCAGAAGCGACAAGGGAGGGTTGGGGTATGGGACTACCCGGAGCCGCTTCGGAGCCGTTAGAGGGGCCGTGAGGGGGTGTTGGGGTCCCGTCATCGGCAGCGGGACCGCCATCGGCCCCGTCAGCGGGACCGGCACTGCCTCCGGGACCGTCTCCGTCACCTCCGTCAGCCCCGGCAGCTACTGCACCGCCGTCAGCCCCGTCACCGTCGCCAGCCCCGCCAGCTACTGCACTGCCGTCAGCCCCGGCACCGTCGGCCTCGGCGGCGACAGCGACAGCTACTGCACCGCCTCCGGCCCCGTCAGCGGCACCGCCACCGGCACCGGGACCGGGACCGCCACCGTCAGCGGCACCGGGACCGTCGTCGTCGCATCCGGCACCGTCAGCGGCACCGTCGTCGGCCTCGGCGGCGACAGCGACAGCTACTGCACCGCCTCCGGCCCCGTCAGCGGGACCGTCACCGGCACCGGGGGCGTCACTGTCGCCACCGGCACCGGGACCGTCACCGGCACTGCCACCGGGACCGGCGTCGTCACCGGGACCGTCTCCGTCACCGGGACCGGGACCGGGACCGCCACCGGGACCGGCATCGTCGCCGTCGCCTCCGGGACCGGTACCGCCGCCAGCCCCGGCAGCTACTGCACTGCCGTCAGCGCCAGTAGCGGCACCGGGAGCGGCGCTGTCGTCGGCACCGGCACCGGCGCACCACCGGTAGCGAAGGGGGTTGCAGCCCCTCGGGTGCAGGAGGGTGCAACGGGTGCAACGGTTCCTATCCCCTCCCCCCCTGGCAGAGCGGGAAAGGGTAGGAAAGACTGCACCCTCTGCACCCTCTGCACCTCCCCTCCCCGGTGCGGTCACAGGTCACTGTCCTCTTCTGTTCGGCATTCGGGAGCGAGCGGTCCGACAGCGATCCCGCCCCATCCGCGGTTGCCCTTGCGGGTACGTTCCCTAATCCGATCGCCGCATTGGCTGCGGAGCTTGTCGTTAAAGGTGGTGGCTGATACCGGCCACCGGCCCTGATCGGAACACCACTGGCGGTACTCCCTGTACAGCTCGGACCGTTTGATCCACTCGTCAGGGTGAAAGCCGCACTCTTCAGCGATGAACGCTACGACAGTGTCGAGCTTCTCCCGGTAGCGGTCACCGGCTTGAGTGACCGATTTCGGCTCCGTGAACTGGCCGCGGGACATAAGTCGGCGCAGACCCTCGACGGCCTTCTGTAAGGCACCGGCGAGTTGATCGGTATCGGTGAGTTTGTCGCCGAGGTGCGGGTCAGCTTCAGCGTCGGTGAACGTCCGTTCCAGCGGAACGATGGTCCACCGTCGGAACCACGCCTCGGTTTGGTCTGACGAGATCGGCGGTTCATTAGCGCTGAAGATGGGGAGTGCCCGTACCGTGAACGTGAACGGTGACTGGTATTTCCGTTCAGCGGTGATGGGGTCGCCGCCGGTGATCATCTTGAACAGGTCGGACCGTTTGACAGCGCGTGCGTCGAGGTCGCCGCAGATGTTCGCCAGCTTGCCGTACAGTTCAGCGGCTGCGAAGCGGTTCTCGGCGAGCAGTTGCAACGGGACGGCGGAACAGTTCGGCTCGCCGTACAGCTCACGGATGATGCGTAGGAGTACCGACTTGCCGTTACGTCCGGGGCCGAGGAGTAGCACCGCTTTATGTAAGGGGTTCCCGGCATACAGCCCGTAGCCGATGATCTCCCACACTTGATCGATAGCGTCGGCGGGGAGTACCTCGCTGAGGAACTGGTCTATGGCGGGGCAGGTGGCATCGGGTTGCCACGCTACGGGTACCTGCACCGTGGTTTTGATGTCGGGGCTGTGGGGATGCAGTTCCCCCGTGCGCCAGCACACCAGTCCGTTAGTGGTGTTGATCCACCTTGGCGGCGGGTCGTTTGTGATGGTCGGGATGTCAGCGCGGAACCATGCGACAACTTCGTCATGGCGGCGTTTGCTGGTCTCCTCGTCGAGGAGGCGGCGTAGGCTGGCACGTACGTGCTGTTCGCCGTCGGGACACCACACGCCGTCCGTGTACCGCCACAGCCGCTGATCAGCGCCGACCGCTATGGGATCGCTTGCTGCTAGGTGTTCGGCAGCTCGCTTGGGAATGAAACGTCCCTGACGGTCGAAGAATGCCGAAGGGTCAGCTCCGGCAGTGATCGTGTCACCGTCTGCGTCCCCGAACCATTCAGCGAGGGAGAGGATCTCGTCTCGGGGTAGTGGCGGTCGGCAGCGGTGGACGTTCACTGCTTGGAGAGCTGCGGCGATCTCAGCGACGCCGAGTCCTGACCGGCGGTACTGAGCGGCGAGTGTTTTCATGGTGTCGTGTCGCTGACCTTCAGGTATGGGGTCCTCGGGAACCCCCTCGGGGTCGACGACGGTCTTGGTGTTGACAGGGGTGAGCTGAGCGAGCCGGTCCGCCCACACGTCGGGGAGGGCGGCCACTTCGGCGTCAGGATCTATGGCTGTGTATGTGCGCCCTGACCTGTGGGCACTTCCGGCAGCGATCACGGCACCGCCTGCGCTGATGATGTCGAGCTTGTCAGCGACGCCAGTTTTCGTACCGATAGCAGCGTCAGTGATGAAGTAGCGATGCTCCCCCCCGTCGCGACCTGTGGTTACGACGTAGGTGGACGGCAGGACTCCAAGCTCGGACTCAAGTTGAGCGAGGGAGCTGTGGCCCTGGGGGCCGTCGAGGTCGATCACTATCAGCCCACCCGATGGCGGACCGGTCGCTATCGACGGATTCGCATACGGGTGGCGGCGCCACCACTCGGCGACGGTGCCGGTGTCGGCGACGGCGTCGAGCTTGCCGTTGCGGACAGCGGTCGCTATCGGGTGTTTACCGGGACTGGCGCAGTCAGGGTTGCCGCAGGAGCACTTGCTGGCCTCGACGGTGTGGGACGGGTACATGGCCCAGCCACGTTCGGCGAGGGCTACAGCTTCGGCGCTGCGGTTAACGGCGTTGCTGTCGGGCAGGGATCCGGTACCATCGGAGGCGACCTGCCTGCCAGCGTGGTCTTGATCGCCGCCCTCTCGCCGGGGGCGGCGTTCTTCGTCTGGGGCGTTCACGAAGCGCCGCCGGAACGCAGCTGATCAATGAATACGTCGAGAGCGTCGACGGGGATCAGTCGCCGGGCACCGAGCTTGACCGATTCCAGCTCCCCGGTTTGGATCAGCTTGTGAACGTTGCTGCGGCAGATGCCGAGGATTGTCGCTGCGGTCTTGAGGTCGATAAAACGCGGGGTGGCCGTGCTGTCGCTTGCCATTTGGGATTCCAGTCCGCCGGGAGCCTCACCGGGAAGGTGGGTGCGGCTGACGGCGGATCCGGGAAGCCCCGGGCTTGACTGAGAGGTCCTAGGAGGGGGTTCTCCGCCGTCAGGCAGCCAGCGGAGGGGCGGAGGGGGCAGCGACTAGGGATCTGGCGGGTTGGGTGGCCGGATCGGGGGGCGGAGGTGATTCGCTGCGGTCGCTGCTGTTGGCGGTGGGGTCGAGGTCTACGGCGGGGTCGAGGATGGGGGTGCTGTCGGGTGGGGGAGCGGCGGATTCGATCACACGACGGCAGACGCGCAGTTCGTGCTTCCGCCACGTCCAGGCGGCTACGTCGTCGGGGATGGGGCTGTCGCTGAGGATGGCGAGGGAGTTGGTGATGGTGACGCCGATGAAGCGTTCGGGGGCGGGGCGACGCCTCATCGCTGCCCACACGGCGCGGTAGCGGGCACGTTGCCGCTCTGCTGGGGGCCAGTCGCTTCGCATGGGACGGAACGTATCACAGTCGTGTAGTTCTGGCTACGGGGTTTCGGCAGCGTCCGTCGTCACCGCCTCCCGGTGGCCGGGAACGGGGGAGCCTATGGCGGCGATAGGCTCCCCATAGGCTCCCTGTGGAGGTCGAGCCGGGAGGGGTGAGGGGGGAGGTCACCTACTGTGACCTGGGGTTTTGGTGGTGGGTGCTAGAGGACTTGAACCTCTGACCTCTTCCGCGTCAAGGAAGCGCTCTGCCAGGCTGAGCTAAGCACCCGGGCACGGGGACCCTAGCAAACCGCGATTTCCCGTCTCCCGGGGAACTCGGGGGGACCCGCTGGCATCTCAAGTCCTGCCAGTGCACCCACATGGATGAACGAGGAGGCAGGATGGACTACTACGGACCGTTCGGTGGCACCGACGCGGGCATGTCCTTCTACGGCCCGGACACGTCGGTGTTCGACGCGGAGCTGGCGGCCACCGGTGGCTTCTACGGCCCCGACACCACAGCGATGTGGGAGTCGGTCGCAGGGGAGGGAATCGACTTCTACGGCCCGGACCTGACGCCGCTCCAGCAGGGCCTCGAGGAGAACTTCGATCCCGCCAACCCGTACATGTTCGAGGCCATGCAGACCACGACCGCCTATCAGGAGTCGGTCTACGAGGACGCCAACACGGCCTGGGGCGAGTACTTCAGGCAGTGAATGGCCCACGGTGACGATGGCAGCGGTGGTCCGCGCGTGCGGGTCCTTCCGGCGGCCGCCGCGCCTCGTCCCCGTGCCCCTGGTCGCCGCATGCGCGGCGATCGGATCCGAGCTCACACCCAGGGGTGAGCAAGCGCTTACTCACATTGTGATATCGTGTCGCCGTCCAAGTCCCGAAGACGCGGTCGTGCCGCCACATCGAGCGGTGCGGGCGGGTCATCAAGCGAGGAGAACCCATGGCGAACACGCCCGAGGAGTACTTCAAGAACGAGTTGCCAGTGCAGTTCGCGTCGATCGCGGAGGGCGTCGACGAGGGCCCCGGCCGCATCTGCTTCGAGGTCACCGGCGCGGGCCTGTGGACGATGGGCATCAAGGACAGCGCGATCGAGGTCACCGACGGCCGCCACGACGACACGCTCGTGCAGGTCACCCTCGACGGCGCCAACTGGGAGAAGGCCATCGCCCGCCTCGAGGAAGGCGGGATGGGACCCATCGGCGGCGACAGCATGGCCGGCATGATCAACAACCCCGCCGTGGTCAGCACCCTCAAGGCCGCCCAGGGCACACTCAAGGTCGTCACGACCGGCGGTGACGACGACGAGTGGGTCGCCGTCACCTTCGGCGGCGCCGAGCCCAACATCGAGACCCCACGCGCGACGCTCACCATGAGCCGCGAGGTCGCCGAGCAGATGGGCAAGGGCGAGGCCAACCCCCAGGAGCTCTTCATGTCCGGCAAGATCCAGATCACCGGCGACATGATGATGCTGATGCAGCTCGCGCCGGTCCTGAGCTGACTTCTCCGGACGTCCGGGCACGCCCCGAGCGCGCCCGCTGTTGCGCCCCCCGGCACGCCCGGGGGGCGCAACCACGTCTGGTAAAGTCGGCCGCCCCGGGGGCGTAGCTCAGTGGGAGAGCGCTCGCCTCACACGCGAGAGGTCACAGGTTCAAAACCTGTCGCCCCCACCACCGGGAACCGCGGCGGTCCGCTCCGACGTGACGTCAGCGGCGGCCGTGAACACCCAGAGCACGGCGCCGGGAACGCGACGTCCACGTGCCCGTCCGGCACGGGTGAACCCGGCCGCAGTGGCCACCCCTTCCGAAGCGGTGTTGCCGGGCAGGATCAACAGCTCCACCCGCCCCAATCCACAGGTGCCGACGAGCCACCCCGTCAGGGTGCCCAGCGCAGCCGTCGCGAGGCCGCGGCGCCGCATGGCCGAACCCACCCAGTAGCCCACCTCGCACGCTGACTCGCCCGCGGGCGATCCCATGACCCCGATGCAGCCCGCCAGCGCGTTGGTCCCGGCGTCGCAGATGCCCAGTGCCCACTCGCCGGAGTTCAGGAACGCGTCGGCGTCGCTGCGCCCGTAGGGGTACGGCACGGTCGTCCATCGTCCGATCTCGGGGTCCTGGCAGTGAGTGACGATCGCGCCGGCGTCGTCGGCACGCAGCGGGCGGAGCACGACGACGGGACCACGCAGCTCGGGAGGGTCGGGGAGCATCAACCATTGTGGGGCAGGACGACCCGAGCAGCGCCACGAATTCCCACGGGAGGCGAATAGGCTGGCCACAACCCACCGGCCGCCCCTGCCTCCGCCGATCGACGACGTCCGCAGCCCCACCGACAGGTCCTCTCAGATGCGCCTCTGGTCCCGGATCCTCGCTGTGATCCTCGTCGTCATAGGCATCGCGATCCTCGTGATCCCGACACCGCGCCAGCTCGACGGCGCCGCCGCCGCCCAGCCCTTCCGCGACGGAGACGCGTCGGTTGCGCCCGCCGGAGCGCGGGTGCTGCCGACCGCGACGTCGCGACGCACCCTCCAGGGCGACTTCGAGTCCTATGCCGCCACGGTCATCCCCGAGGGCATAGACGTCTACACCGCGCCCGATCCCGACAGCGACGTGCGGATGCGGCTCTCGAACAAGACCGAACACGGCCAGCCGCAGACCTTCCTCGTCGTCAAGGAGATCTACGTCGAGGACACCACCTGGTACGAGGTCATGCTGCCCGTCCGTCCCAACGGCTCGACCGGATGGGTGCGCGGAACCGACGTGCGCGTCAGCGGTCTGCCGTACTCGGTGCAGGTCTCACTCGGCGCGAAGCGCCTCGACGTGTACCGCCAGGGCCAACTCGTGTCGAGCTATCCGGTCGGGATCGGCCGCGAGCGCTACCCGACGCCGGGCGGGACGTTCTACATGCTCGAGCTGCTGCGCCCACCGGATCCCAAGGGCCCCTACGGCACGCGCACCTACGTCCTCAACGGCTTCTCCGCCCTCCTCAAGACGTTCAACGGCGGTGCCGGATCACTAGGCATCCACGGCACGAACGAGCCCTCCACCGTCGGCGCCGACGTCAGCCATGGCTGCATCCGGATGCACAACTCCGACATCGAGGCCATCGCAGCGATCCTCCCGCTCGGCACGCCGGTGCGCATCCTGACCTGACGTCGGCTCGGACTCACCCAAGAGGCGTTCCGCACCACTTGCAGGCGGGGTAGGCCTTCGACGTGGGCCGGCCGCACTCGGGGCAGCGAGGCACGCGGATCTCGCCACGGCGCAGCATCCGCAACGCGGAGACCACCATGCCGCCCACGGAGACGACCACGAGGACCTCGAGCAGGGTTCTGAACCAGGCGCTCACACCGGCGACGCTACCGCCCCGGCGGTCGCCGCCGCACCCGGCACGGGGGCGAACGGGAGCGCAGCTACGATGCCGGACATGCAGCGTCGTCGCTTCCCAAGGTCTGCCCCGAGCCTCGTCGCCGCCATGCTGCTGGCAGCGTCGCTTGCCGGCTGTGGCGGCGGCGGCATCAGCCCCGACGACGTCGAGGCGGACATCTCGTCGCGCCTCGGCAACGAGGTCGGGGCCACGATCGAGGACGTCCGGTGCCCTGACTCGATCCCGTCGAAGCCCGGTGAGACGTTCACCTGCACGGCCTTCGTCAGGGGAGGGGCTCCGATCGAGGTGCCCGTGACCGTGTCCGCGGGGGCGTCGTTCGAATGGCACGTGGACGCGACGTCGCGCGCGGGCGCCGACGTCGTGGCCAAGGTGCAGCCGCAGATGCGCGACCAGCTCAACGACCCCGGGCTGACGCTCAGCTGCCCCGAGACCACCGTGGTCGCCGACGGCGGCCAGATCGACTGCACCGCCGTCGACTCCCAGGGTCTGCAGGAGCCGGTGACAGTCGAGGTGCACGGCGACGAGTACCAGTGGGAGGTCCTCGGGGACTGACCGCCGTAATGGCCGGACGGCGCCGGCGCCGGCGTCTGTAGGATCCCGCCCCATGGCCACCTTCACCCTCCCCGACGGCACCAGGCTCGACCTCCCCGAGGGCGCCACGGGAACCGACGTGGCGACGGCGATCGGGCCCGGCCTCGCACGAGCGGCGCTCGCCGTCTCGGTCGACGGCGACGAGTACGACCTCGCGTCGGTCCTGCCTCCAGGCAAGGTGAACATCATCACCGGCGACTCCGAGGCCGGTCGCGAGATCCTGCGGCACTCGACGGCGCACATCCTCGCCCAGGCGGTCACCGACCTCTACCCAGACGCCAAGTACACGATCGGCCCTGCTGTGGAGGACGGCTTCTACTACGACTTCGAAGTCGCGCAGCCGTTCACCGAGACCGACCTCGACCGGATCGAGGCGCGGATGCGCGAGATCGTCGACGCAGACCAGGCGTTCGTGCGCCACGAGGTGAGTCGTGACGAGGCGACGGCCCTCTTCGCCGACCAGCCGTACAAGGTCGAGATCATCGACTCGGTCGACACCGGCGAGGTCGCCGAGGGCAACGTCATCAGCGTCTACGAGAACGAGGGCTGGAACGACCTGTGCCGTGGTCCCCACGTGCCGTCGACGGGACATCTCGGGGACTTCAAGCTGATGCGCACAGCCGGTGCCTACTGGCGCGGTGACGAGACGAAGGCCCAGCTGCAGCGCATCTACGGCACCGCATGGGAGTCGAAGAAGGCGCTCAAGTCCTACTTGCACCGCCTCGAAGAGGCGCGCAAGCGTGACCACCGCCGCATCGGCACGGACCTCGACCTCTTCAGCTTCCCCGAGGAGATCGGCTCCGGCCTCGCCGTCTGGCACCCCAAGGGCGCGCTGGTGCGCAAGCTCATGGAGGACTTCAGCCGCGCCGAGCACGAGCGGTCCGGCTACCAGTTCGTCGTCAGCCCCCATGTCGCCAAGTCCGACCTGTTCGAGATCTCAGGCCACCTCGGCTGGTACCGCGAGAACATGTACCCCGAGATGCAGCTCGAGGGTGCGTCGTACTTCCTCAAGCCGATGAACTGCCCGTTCCACGTGCTCATCTTCCGCAGCCGCACACGCAGCTACCGCGAGCTGCCGTTGCGGATGTTCGAGATCGGCACCGTGTACCGCTACGAGCGTTCGGGTGTCATCCACGGGCTGACCCGCGTGCGTGGCCTCACCCAGGACGACGCCCACATCTTCTGCACGCCGGACCAGCTCGTGCCCGAGCTCGAATCCCTCGTGGCCTTCGTGCTGCGGATCCTGCGCCGCTTCGGTCTCGACGACTTCCACGCGACCCTCTCGACGCGGCCGGAGAAGTTCGTCGGCAAGATCGAGGAGTGGGACGAGGCGACCGCCGCCCTCGAGCAGGCGCTGCGCACCGCAGGGCTTCCCTACGAGATCGACCCCGGGGGCGGCGCGTTCTACGCCCCCAAGATCGACATCAAGGTCAAGGACGCCATCGGCCGCCTGTGGCAGCTGTCCACACTGCAGGTGGACTTCCAGCTGCCGCAGCTCTTCGACCTCCGTTTCGCGGGAGACGACAACGCCGAGCACCGGCCGTTCATGATCCACCGGGCGCTGTTCGGCTCGATCGAGCGCTTCTTCGGGATCCTCCTCGAGCACTACGCCGGCGCCCTACCGGTGTGGCTGTCGCCGGTGCAGGTGGAGGTCGTGCCCGTCGCCGACCGGCACCTGCCCCGCTGCCGCGAGATCGAGGGCGAGCTGCGCGGCGCGGGGTACCGGGCTTCGGTCAACGACGGCGACGAGAGCCTCGGTGCCAAGCTGCGCAACGCGCGACTCCAGCGCGTCCCGTTCGCGTTGATCGTCGGCGACGACGACGTCGCCAACGGCACGGTGGGGATCAAGACGCGCACGGGCGAGGACACACGCGACGTCCCCGTACCCGAGTTCGTGGCGCGCCTCGAAGCGGACCTCGCCGAGGAGGCCGCCGCCGGTGGGGCATCGGAGTAGGCGGCCCCGTGGATGTCGACCGGATCTGGGCGGGCTGGAGGCTGGCGTACGTCACCGACGCCGACGGGTCGTTCCGTGACCCGGCCCAGTGCCCCTTCTGCTCGATCCCGCTGCTCGCCGACGACGAGTCGCTCATAGTCGAGCGCGGCCGCCACTGCTTCACGGTCCTGAACCTGTACCCGTACAACTCCGGTCACCTGATGGTGATCCCGTTCCGCCACGTCCGCGACTACGACGACCTGACCGACGACGAGGCACACGAGCTGACGTCGCTGTCGCGCCGCGCTGTCACGGCGCTCAAGGCCGAATACGGCCCTGACGGGTTCAACCTGGGCGCGAACGTGGGGAGCGCCGCCGGTGCCGGGCTGCCCCAGCACTTCCACCTCCACGTCCTGCCGCGATGGGAGGGCGATACGAACTTCGTGACCGTGATCGGCGGCGTCAAGGTGATGCCCGAGGAGCTCGCCGACACCGCGCGAAGGGTGCGCGCCGCTCTCGCCGCCATCTGACTGTGCCCCATGCGGTCCGGGACCGAGGACGTGGGGACGTGGAGTGGCGTGTGAGCGCGTTCTGCGTCCCCACGTCGGG
>JAIBAC010000278.1 GCA_019695375.1 Acidimicrobiia bacterium | reverse complement strand
CGGCGACCGAGTTGGGGTCGTTGAAGCGGGCGATGTGGGTAGTGGCGACGGTGCCGGCCGGCACGCCGGGCGAGTCGGGGCGCCCGAACGTCGTCGCGCCGCTCCCGGCCTGGACCAGGAACGGGTCCGCATGGCCGTGGTAGCAACCTGCGAACTTCACGACCGCGTCACGTCCTGTCACGGCGCGTGCGAGGCGGACGGCGCTCATCGTCGCCTCGGTGCCGCTCGACACCCAGCGCACCATCTCGACCGAGGGGACCAGCTCACGGACGAGCTCGGCGAGCTCGACCTCGCCCCACGTCGGCAGGCCGAAGCTCGTCCCGCGCTCCGCCGCCTCGCTGACGGCGGCGACGACGGCCGCGTCGGCGTGGCCGAGGAGGATGGCGCCCCAAGACGACACGTAGTCGATCAGTTCGGCTCCCTCGGTGGTGCGCACACGGCAGCCCGACGCCGACTCCACGAACGGCGGCGCACCACCGACGGCGCCGAACGCACGCACAGGCGAGTTGACCCCACCCGGGAGCACGCGCCTCGCGCGCTCGAGCATCCCTGCGTAGGGCGGCGGCACGTCGCTCAAGCCAGACGCTCCGCGTACTCGCGTGCCCAGTACGTGAGCACGACCCGCGCCCCGGCGCGCCTGATGCCGACCAGGGACTCGACGATCGCGCGGTCGCGGTCGATCCAACCGTTCGCCGCCGCAGCCTCGACCATCGAGTACTCGCCGCTCACCTGATACGCCGCGACCGGGACATCGACGCGGTCGGCGACCGCGCGGACCACGTCGAGGTATGGCCCGGCAGGCTTGACCATCACGGCGTCGGCGCCCTCGGCGACGTCGAGGTCCACCTCGCGCAGCGCCTCGACGACGTTGGGTGGATCCATCTGGTAGGTGCGGCGGTCACCGAAAGCGGGGGCCGAATCTGCCGCGTCGCGGAACGGCCCGTAGAACGCCGACGCGTACTTGGCTGCGTAGCTCACGAGCGCGACGTCGTCGTGCCCACCGGCATCGAGTGCCTTGCGGATGGCACCGACGCGGCCGTCCATCATGTCCGACGGCGCCACCACGTCGGCGCCCGCATCGGCGTAGGCGACGGCGGCGGCGGCGAGGTGCTCGTGGGTGGCGTCGTTGAGAACGTCGCCCGTCGTCGCGTCGACGATGCCGCAATGGCCGTGGTCGGTGTACTCGCACAGGCAGACGTCGGCCCACACCGACAGCGCCGCTCCTGAGTCCTTGATCGCCCTGATGGTGCGGCACACAGGCCCGTCGGGGTCGTGCGCGGGTGTGCCCACCGCGTCCTTTGTCGCCGGCACACCGAAGAGGATCACGCCGCCGACCCCCGCTGTGCCGGCAGCGGCGGCCTGCGCCGCTGCTGCTTCCGGGGTGAGGCGCTCCTGCCCCGGCATGCTCGCGATCGGGGACGCCTCGACGCCGTCGTCGACGACGAACAGGGGCTGGACGAGCGCAGCCGGCGGAACGGCCGTCTCGGCGACCGCTGCGCGCAGGGCAGCCGTGCGTCGCAACCTGCGCGGCCGTGCGTGCGGGAAGCTCGCCACGGTCAGCGCTGACTCACGGTGTGCAAGGCGGAGCCGACCGCCTCGGCGAGGGCGACGAACGACGGCTCGCGGGCGACGACGTCGGGCGCGCGGAGGTACGACCGCAGCGCTCCGGTCGTGGTGGCACCGATGCTGGCCACGACGACGTCGTCGCGGCGCATGAACTCCGCGCCGACGGCGTCGGCAAACCCCTTCACCGCTGACGGGCTCGCGAACGCGACAGCTGCGGTGTCGGCGGTGAGAGCCGCGCGCAGCACCGACGGATCGGCGTCGAGCACGTCGTATGCGACGCGGTCGTCGACCTCGATCCCGAACGTGCGCAGTCGCTCGGCGAAGCTGCGATCGGCCTTCGCCGAGCGCGGATAGAGGATGCGGGTGCCGGGTTCGAGGTGCTCGAGCAGCAGCTCGGCGAGCTCGGCGCCGCCGCCGTCGCCGACGAGGTCGGCCTCGACACCGAACTCGGCGAGGGCCTGCGCGGTTGCGCCACCCACTGCAGCATGGTGCGAGCCCGCACTCGGGTGCGGCCCCACGGCCTCGACACTCGCGGCACTCGTCCAAACCGTCCAAGGTGACGAGGCGACGTCGCTGGGGGTCGGGACTGACGCGGCCGCGGCGTAGGTGAATCCGGGGGCGACCACGGGTTCGCAACCGGCATCGCGCAACGCCGTGGACAGCAGACCGTCGCTGCCCTCGGGGCGTGTGACGATGACCTTGGGTGTCACGAGACCGCCTCTCTGCCGATGCGGGCCGCTTCGCGGCGTGGCCCACGGGCTGAACCCTCGCGGCCGTCGAAGGACCAGCGCAACTCGACGTCGTCGCCCACGAGCGTCCCGAGCGCCGCGGCGGAGGTCGCGCAGCCCGCACCCGTGGCCGCGAGCCAGGCGCGCTCGGCGGTGACGGGGTCGCGCGTGTCCGGGTCGTCGACCGTCGACACGAGCTCGCGGGTGCGTGCGTCGCTGCTGCGGCACTCGAGCGCGAGCGCTCCCTGGCCCGGCGCCGGCAGGAAGTCCAGCACGTCACAGACGGCATCGCTGAGGCCGAGACGGGCGAGACCGGCGGCCGCGAGGATCGTGGCGTCGAACTCGCCGCTGCGAACCTTGGCGATACGGGTCTCCACGTTGCCGCGGATCGGGGCGGTGCGGAGATCGCTGCGCACACGCGAGAGCTGCTGGGCTCGTCGGGGGCTCGACGTGCCCACGAGCGCCCCGGCCGGCAACGAGCCGAGGTCGCCGCCGGCAGCGGTGACGAGCACGTCGTGGTAGTCGGCGCGTTCGGGCACAGCCGCCACCGCGAGCCCGTCAGGTTCCGCAGTGGGCAGGTCCTTGTAGGAGTGCACGGCGAGGTCGGCGTCGCCTTCGGCGACGGCGTCCTGGAGAGCCTTCGTGAACAGGCCGCTGCCACCGATGTCCGCGAGCGGCGTCGCGCGGTCGCGATCGCCTTCCGTGGCGACCTCGACGATGACCGTCGTGAGCCCACGGTGCACTTCACGCAGGCGCGCAGCGACCCATTCGGTCTGGGTGCGTGCGAGCCTGGAGCGGCGGGTGGCGATGCGGATCTGCATCAATGTTCGGGGATGCCCAGGATGTTGCGGGCCGTGTCCGAGGTCGCGATCGCCTGCGGGTGCGACGACAGGTAGAGCAGTGGGTCGTGCATCAGGCGGTTGGCGAGCGTGCGCGCCATCTGCTCGACGGCGGCACGCTCGTCGGCGTCGAGGTCGAGACGTCTGAACGCGCGTGCGAGCTCCTCCTCGACGGCATGGTCTGCCTTGTCCCGGAGGCGGCGGATCAGTGGGGTGAGGGCAGAGTTGACGACGCGGGCGTGGGTCTCGGCGGAACGGATCTCGACCACGCTCGCCGCCTCGTCGACGGCGATGCGGTGGCGGTGGTCGGCGGCGAGGCGGTCGATGCCTTCGTAGTCGATGCCGTCGACGCCGGCGCCGTCGACGTTCGCCGGCATGCCCACGTCGACCACACGCAGCGTGCGGCCACCGCGGCGTGCGACGACTGCGGCGAGGTCGCCACGGCTCAGGATCT
>JAIBAC010000277.1 GCA_019695375.1 Acidimicrobiia bacterium | reverse complement strand
CGAACGCGGCGATGCCCGACAGGCTCAGCGTCATCCCGCGGAACTCACCCATGAGGCACACGAACACGTAGTTGCAGGCCGCGAAGACGACGAGCTGGGCGACGATGATGAGCCCGTACGCCCTGTAGAGGACGAGCACGAAGATCACGACGAGGATCAGACCTACGAGCGAGGCCCAGAGGCCGGCATGGAGCGAGTCGATGCCGAGCGTCGGCGACACGGTCTCGGTCGTCGCGACGCCGAGCTCGACGGGCAGCGAGCCGTAGCGGAGCACGAGCGCGAGGTCCTGAGCCTCGGTTTGTGCCTCGCTGCCCTTGCTGCCGATCGTGATGATGCTGTTGGAGCCGAGGCCCTGGTTGCACTGCACGTCGCTCGCGACCTGCGGGGCGGAGACCACCTGGTCGTCGAGCACGATCGCGATCGACCGCTGTGGCTGACCGGTCGGCTGGCATGCGGCCTCACCCGTGAGCTGGCGGTACGCGTTTGCTCCTTCGTCGTTGAAGTCGAGCTGGACCACCCAGTTGCCGCTCTGGGTCTCGACGTTCGCCTGCGCGTTGTCGACGGTCTCGCCCTGGACCCGCACGGGCCCGAGGGTGTAGGGGCGGCCCTCCTTGTCGCACAAGGTCACCGTCGCCTCGGGCGTGATCTTGTCGGCAGGGGTTATCGCGGGGTTCTTGGCGGGATCGCAGTAGTCCTGGGCGGACGGCTGCGTCTCGGTCTGTCCGGTGGAGGTGTCCGTCGGCGCGCCCGTGTCCGGCGTCGGGGCGACCTGGGCCGGTGGCCCGGTGCGGAAGTGGAACAGCGGCGCCGTCTCACCCGTCGCGGCCAGCGCGAGACGCCCGTCGACACCGCCGTCGGGAGCGAGGCTCTGGGGCTGGCTGCCCGCCGGCACCTGGCTACCCGCCGGTGGCAGGCTTCCCGTGGGCGCGATCGGCTGCCCGGTCGACGGGTCGATCTGGACACCGGACGTGCCGGCGGGGCTCGTCCCGGCCGCCGTCTGGCTCCCGGGGAAGCCCTGCACCTGGCGGAACGTGAGCTTGGCCGTGCGACCGATGATGTCCTTGGCACGGTCGACGTCCTGGAGGCCCGGGAGGTCGACGCTGACGAGGCGGTCCCCGGCCTTGTTGATCTCGGCCTCGCTCACACCAAGGCCGTCGACGCGCTGACGCACGATGTTTATGACCTGGTCCATCGTGTCGCTGCTCTTGATCTCGCCCTTGGCCTCGAGCACGACGCTCGTCCCGCCGGCGAGGTCGAGGCCGAGACGGGGCTTGATGTCGGCCATGAGCACCCAGGCCAGCAGTCCCGCGACGATCACGAGGAAGACCACGAGCGTGGTCAGGAGGTTCCTGCGATGCTTCGGTGACATGGAGTGGGCTCACCCCGCCCTGGGTCGAGTTGAGATGCGGACCGCCAAAGAGTAACCGCGCCGCGACAGGGCCCCGTCCTCGTGGGTGCGATGAGGTCGGCTCTGCGGCGTCCGCCTCGCGAGCTCGGCGTCAGTCGTCGTTGTCGTCGGCCTTGGACTTGGCCTTCGCCTTCGAGGAGGAGCTCGAATCGCCGTTCGACTCCGGCGAGGCGCCCGCCTCGGCCGCGATCGCGTCCTCGTCGGAGACGTCGATGTCAGCGTCGTCGAGGCCGTCCTCGTAGTCGTCGTCGACCTCGTCGATCTCGTCGGCGGCGTCCTCGGGTACGACCTTGCGCGCGATCGCCGAACGCAGGAAGCGCACCTGGGTTCCGTCGTAGACCTCGAGGATCACCTCGGCGTCCTGGATCTCGACGATGTCGCCGAAGACGCCGCCGATCGTGACCACTTCGTCGCCGGGTTCGAGGCTTGCGATCAGACGACGCTGCTCGTCGGCGCGCTTCTTCTGGGGACGCACCATGAGGAAGTACATGACCACGAAGATCAGTACGAATGGCAGGAGGGTGACGAGACCGTTCAACGGGGCTGGCTCCAGTTGGGGGACACATCAGGGTACCCAACCGAGCCGGGAGGCCCCGAATATCCTGGAGGCCGCGCCGCGGTCACCATCCGGGACCCGACGCGGGGACCGCGTCGACGTCGAGCGGGACGGTGGGTGCCGCCCCGGCTGCTGCGTCGGCGGCCGCGCCGTCGCTGAAGTACGGGATCGTCCCCTGTCCGTCGGCACGCCCGATCGTGGCGTCACCGTCGGTGCGCGTCAGCCATGTGCTCGCCAGGGACTCGGAGCGGACCGCGTCGATGCCCACGTCGGCGCCTGCACGCGACACCGCATCCACGTCGAGCTCGGACGCGCGCGCGAGCGCTCCGAAGGTCTCGAGCGTCGCGTCCCAGGCCGCGGGAACGTTGCCTGCCGAAGCCACAGCAAGCGCCGGGTAGACGAGCATCGCCTTCGCGTCGGCTATGTCGCGTGCGCTCGGGGTTGCATAGCCACTGGCGACCAGATCGGCGGCGACGTCGGGGTTCCCCGCGGCACGGGCGACGCGGTATCGACGCGCCGCCTCGGCTGTCGCGAGACGGCCTATGTCGTCGCCGCCGACGCCTCGCCACACGACGGCGGCCGCCGACCTGCGCAGGCCGGATCTGAACGCTGGTCGCGCGGTCGCGTCAATGTCCACGACGCCGCTCCACCACTCCGCGGACGAGCCCTCGAACGCAGCTTGGCGGTAGTCCGACGGCTGGGTGCCGGGACCGAGGCCGGGGGCACCGCGGGCGAGGACGTCCTGGCGGATGAAGACGACGTTGTCGGCCACGAACGACTGTGCCGCCCCGCCGAACACGAGGCTGACGACGACCACGTCGCGCCAGTACGGCGAGCCGGTCGCCTGGGACATGACCGCCTTGGCGGCAAGCGCCTGGCCGGCAGCATCCTCCACCGCGGGCCCCAACGTGTCGAGCCCGAAGCCGATCCCGCGGTAGTCGCCGCGTGACACCGTGCGCACCACCGTGTTGCGCTGCAGCATCAACGGGGAGACCCGCGACCCGGCGAGCACGAAACGCGCTGACGCGACCCCGCTGCCTGCGCTGTCGCGCACGCGCGTCCCACCCGCGACCACGTGCCAGTCCTCAGCTGCCGTGACTTCGAGCTCGACGGAGGTCGCGGGCCCGTGGGTGTCGGCGATCTCGGGGTCGACCGCGAGCGGTCTCCAGCCGTCTGCTGCCAGCGGTTCCGGTCGCGGATACCAGTCGAAGAGGTACATCAGGTTGCGTCGCACGAGCTGGGCGACGAACTGAGATCGCTCCCCCGAGCGGAGGATGTCGGCGGGGTTGGGGTTCTCCTGCTCGCTCACCCTCGTCGGGACCAGGTCCCATGACAGATCGACGACGGTCGCGTCTCCCGGCGCGAGCGGCTCGGGCAGCGCCATCACGAGCGACGTGCCGTCGACGCGCGGCGTGGTCGACCGCCCGCCTGCACTTGCGCGGATCACGTCGAGCTCGGCGCCCACCGCGGGCGCGAGCACGTGCAGACGCACGTCGTCGAGGTCGACCGCGGCGGTGTTGGTGAACACGATCCGCTGGCTGGCCTGCAACGGCACGTCGGCGTCGGGGTCGGCGGCGACGGAGAGGAATATGGCCGGGGCGCCTTCGAGGCGGGCAGCGACGTCGTCGCCACGCCCCGGCGCCAGCGACTGCGACAGCTCCCC
>JAIBAC010000276.1 GCA_019695375.1 Acidimicrobiia bacterium | reverse complement strand
CCAGCGCGATCACGATCGCATAGGCGGCAGCCGCAGCGGGCCGTCCCGACATCCATGCCACCGCCGCGTCGGGGAGGACACCGCTCGCGAGGGCGGCCACCCCGGTCCCGAGTGCCGCTGCGCGCAGCGCGATGACGACGGGCGCAATGGGATCGAGGGTCTCGCCCGCCACGAGGGTAGTCCCGCCGGTGCGCACGTGGCCCACGGGAGCCGTCGCACGATCGGCACCGCGGCCGAACACGGGCGCCACCGACCACGTGGCACCCGCCGCGGCGCACAGCGCCGTGAGCAGCCACGCGCACACGAGGATCGGCCGGTCGTCACCCTCGAACGCCACGACTGCCGCCGCGACCACCACTGGCGACACCACGGCAGCTGCGTAGAGGCCCGCGACGCGGTCGGCGATGCCAGGACGGACCCACTCGGCGGTTGCCGACAGGGTGAGCACCGACTCCGGCGTGCGCGCGAGGAGCGGGTGCGACCGCCAGAGGTGGCCCACGACCGCGCCGGCGACTGCGAAGCCGGCTGCGGGCAAGGCCGCCGCGAGCCAGTCGGCGAACACCCGTGCTGCCACCGGCGTGCGCGCCGCCGCCGCGACCGACACGATCACGACCGCGACGACCACGAGCCCTGCCAGGTGGCGACCGGTGCGCTCGCCGGCGAAGCGCTCGGTGAGCGCAGGCGCCGTCACGATCCCGCCAGAGCCGTCACGTCGTGGACCAGCGCCTCGGGCCCACCTTGCACGCCGTCGCGGAAGTCGGCCACGACGGTGCCGTCGCGGTCGACGACGAGCAGGGCGCCGTGGGGGGTCGCGCTCACCAGCCGGCGTACTGAACCCGTCCCGTCGGTCATCGACGCGAACAGCAGACCGTGGTCGAGGTTCGCCTGTGCTGCTGCCGCGATGTCACGGTCGAGGTTGATGCCGACCACGTCGGCAGCCCCGCCGGAGGTGAGCACGACCGCGTTGGCGGCCGCGAAGACCGGGTCGCAGCGGCAGTTCGCGTCCCAGATCACGACGACGAGCGGCCGGTCGTGTGGACGCGTGCTCACGGGCCTCCCGTCGAGGCCGACGCCGGACATGACCGCGAGGCTGCTGCCGGCGAGTGGTCCGTCACCGCCGGCGAAGCCCGGGACCGGCGCCGTGGTCGTCGTCGACGTGGCGGCGCGCCCGGTCGCCTCCCCGGCGGTCGCTCCGCCCGTCGAGAGCACGACGACGCCGGCCGCGGCTGTGACGACACCAAGCGCAGCCACGCGTATGCTGCGATCCCGGAGCAGCGCGGCGAAGCCCATGGCCCGCACTCTAGAGAGCGACCCGACCGGCACCGTACCGAGGAGGCGCTCCGCCGCATCCGCTGCCTGCAGGGGTCCGCGACCCGGTTGGGCGCCGGACGAGAGAAGAGGTCCGTTCAGGTGCCCGACACCGAGCTCGTGGTCGCAGCGACCCTCCAGGGTGCTGTGCGCTGGGTGGCGGACGCGATCGTCGGCGACGCCAAGGCCGCGATGGCGGACCACGGCTCCTTCCACCTCTGCCTCGCAGGCGGCTCCACCCCCCGCGACCTCTACGCGCTGCTGTCGTCCCCGTTGTGGCGCACGCGCGTCGAGTGGGACCGCGTCCACCTCTACATGGGCGACGAGCGCTATGTCGGCGCCGTCGATCCGCGCAGCAACTACCGCATGATCCGCGAGACCCTCGTCGACCGCATCCTCGTGCCGCCCCGCAACGTGCACCCGATCCCGACCGGTGGCCGCGATCCCGAAGCCGACGCGGCGCGGTACGAGACGGTCCTGAGGAACAGCCTGCCGGCCGGTTCCGGAGGGGTGCCCCGCTTCGACGTCGTGCTCCTCGGCCTCGGCAACGACGGGCACACCGCCTCGCTGTTCCCGGGCTCGACGGCCATCGACGAGACGCAACGCCTCGTCGTCGGTGTGAGCCCGCCGATGGCGCCGACGCCGCGGATCACCCTCACACCGCCGGTTATCAACGCCGCGCAGCGGGTGATCGTGCTCACGGGTGGCGCGCTCAAGGCCGGCGCGCTGCGCCACATGCTCGCGGAGCACGGCTCGCCGCACGAGATCCCCGCCCGCGTGCTCGATCCCGACGACGGCCGGTTGTGTGTGTCCGTGGATCTCGCCGCCTGCAGCGAGCTCGACGCCGAGCCACTCCACGACGGCATCGTCACGATCCGCCTCTGACCCCCCCCCGACGTGGGGACGCAAAACGCGCCCACACGCCGATCCACGTCCCCACGTCAGCACGCCCCCCCGACGTGGGGACGCAAAACGCGCCCACACACCGATCCACGTCCCCACGTCAGCACCACCCCCCGACGTGGGGACGCAAAACGCGCCCACACACCGATCCACGTCCCCACGTCAGCACCAACCCCAACGTGGGGACGCAAAACGCGCCCACACGCCGATCCACGTCCCCACGTCAAGCGGCAGCGTCAGTCGAGGAGGCCGAGCAGCTGCGGGAGGGAGTCGATCACGGCGTCCGGGACGACGCCGTCGTGTGCCTTGGCATGCGGCGTGCGCTTCCACACGCCGCGCATACCTGCCTCCTGTGCACCCCAGACGTCGTCACGCATGCGGTCGCCGACGAAGACGGTGCGTGCCGCGTCGGCGCCGAGGCGGTCCAGCGTCAACCGGAAGATCTCGGGATGGGGCTTCATCCACGCCTCGTCGGACGAGTACACGCGCAGGTCGATCAGGTCGAGGAGGCCGTCACGTTCCAGGAAGCGCTCGTGGAAGAGCGCCGGCCAGTGGGTGTTCGAGAGCAGACCGACCTGAAGGCCGCGCTCCTTCAACGCCGTCAGCGTCGCAGCGGCGTCGGGGTCGTGCCTGACGTGGGGCGTCCACGAGTCGAGGTGGCGCAGGCTCGCCTCCTCCAGCACGGCGGCGGCCACGTCGACGCCGAGCTCGTCCGAGGCCGACTCGAGCACGTCGACGAGACGGAACGACCGCGAGCCTCCGGCGGTCTCGGCGCACTCGGTCCAGAGCCGGTCCTCGACCTCCACGAGGCGGGCGAGCACGTCGCCGTTGCTCGCGCCCGTGACCTCGGCCACGTGGTCGGCGGCCAGTCTCCACATGTCCTCCATCTCGACCTCGGCCCAGATGGAGAGGGTGCCGCCCCAGTCGAACACGACGGTGTCGACGGCGTCACCGCTCATGCGACCCCCAGGAGGCGGACGAGGTCGCCGTGGGACGCGGCGACGGCGTCGGCCTCGGGCAGGTCTGCGGTGTCGTCGTTCGCCCACGAGATCCGCACCGTGCCCATGCCCACCGCCCGCGCGCCGGCGACGTCGGTGCGGCGCAGGTCGCCGACGTGCACGGATCCGCCGGCATCGACACCGAGCGCGTCGAGCGTCGTCGTGAACATCAGCGGGTGCGGCTTGGGGACTCCGACCTCGTCGGAGAAGGTGGTCACCTCGAGATGGTCGAGGAGGCCGACGCGGTCGAGGAGGACCCGCACCACCCGACCGGAGCTGAAACCGGTGTCGCACACGAGTGCGGTCCGCACGCCCGCCGCCGTGAGCGCCTCGAGCGTGCCGGCAGCTCCTGCGAGCGCGATCACATCGGCGGCGAGCGCCGCGTCCTCCCAGCGCTGCGCCAGCGCTGCGGCCAGGCCGGCGTCCTCGACCCCGAGGGACGCGAGCGC
>JAIBAC010000275.1 GCA_019695375.1 Acidimicrobiia bacterium | reverse complement strand
GCGCGCGAGGTCGACGGCGGCACGCGCGCCGCCGGGCACGACTGCCGCGGCCGCACCGTCGAAGGTGACCTTGGCGCTCGGGCGTGCAGGGTCGAGGCTCTTGGGGACGTCGACGCTCACGCCTTCGCCCACCTCGACGACCGCGACGTCGTCGCCGACGGGCACCACGATGACCTGTGCCTGAGCGCCGCCGGGGACGACGGCCGTACCCGACAACCTGTCGCCGTCGAGGGAGACGTCTGTGCAGAACGCGTACGCCCCGACGCGGGAGCCGTCGGCGAGGCCCGGCAGGTAGCGGGCCGCGAGGTCGGCGCCGGCCGCCTCCGCGAGCACGGCGCCCGCGATCAGCGTCGGCACGAACGGCCCGGGGGCCACGACGCGTCCGAGCTGCTCGACGACGATGACGAGCTCCTCGAGTCCGTAACCCGACCCGCCGAACTCCTCCGCTATGTGCAGGCCGAGCCATCCGTTGGCGGCCATCTCGGGCCAGAACGACGGCAGCGAGTCGTCAGGCGCGTCGAGCAAGGCGCGGTTCGCAGCGCGAGCCTCGCGCTTGGCGAGGAAGTCCGCGACGGTCTCGGCAAGTGTGCGGTGCTCTTCGGTGATCGCAATTGTCATGAGAGGATCCTACGGATCGAGGCGCTCAACGCCGACCACGCACCTCGAAACCCGAGCGCGCGAGGGCGGCGACGACCGCGTCCGCGTGGTCGTCGTCGCGGGTCTCGAGATGGAGCTCGACCGCGACGGAGTCGACGCCGACGTCGACGCCCACACGGCGGTGGCTCACGTACAGGACGTTGGCGCGCAGCTGCGCGACCTCGCGTGCGAGCCCGGCGAGCGAACCCGGCCGGTCCGGCAGCACCACCTCGATCGCGAGGAAGCGTCCGGCCGCTGCCATCCCGTGGGTGAGCACGCGGCCGAGCAGGAGCGGGTCGACGTTGCCACCGCTCACGACCGCGAGGACGGGGTCGCCGGTGACCTTGCCGGCTATCACGGCGGCGACCGCGGCCGCCCCGGCCGGCTCCACGACCGCCTTCGCACGTTCGGCGAGCGCCACGATCGCGATCGCCATCTCCTCGTCGGTGACGGTCACGACCTCGTCCACGAACGCGTCGACGTGCGCGAGGGTGATCTCCGACGCGGAGCGCAGCGCGATGCCGTCGGCGAAGGTCTCGACGCGGTCGAGCGTCACCGGCCGGCCTGCGGCGAGGCTCGCCCGCAACTTCGCGGCACCAGCGGCCTCGACACCGACGACGTGCACGTCAGGGCGCACCCGCGCGAGCGCCGCGCCTATCCCCGCCACGAGTCCCCCGCCACCCACGGGTACCACGACAGTCTCGATGCCGGGCGCCTCGTCGGCGATCTCGAGGCCGACCGTGCCCTGACCCGCTATGACCCACGGGTGCGCGAACGGCGGCACGAACACCGCCCCCACCTCCGACGCGGCATCGGCCGCCGCCGCGATGCAGTCGTCGACACCGCCCTCGACGGCCACGACCTCGGCGCCGTAGTCCCGTGTCGCCGCCACCTTCGGCAGCGCCGCGTCGCTGGGCATGAAGATCGTCGCGCGGTGGCCGTGCAGGGTCGACGCGAGCGCGACCCCCTGGGCGTGGTTGCCGGCGGACGCCGCCACCACGTCGACACCCGGCTCGAGATGTGACACGAACTCGAGAGCGCCGCGGAACTTGAACGAGCCCGTGCGCTGGCGCTGTTCGGGCTTGAGGAGGAGACGCCGGCCGGCGAGGCGGCTCAGGGCATGGCCTTCCTCGACAGGGGTCTCGCGCAGATGCGGCCAGATGCGCTCCCGCGCGGCACGGACGTCGTCGAGGGACACCAGTGCGGGAGCGGTCATGCGATGTCGGCTTCGGTGCGTGCCTCGTGGCGTGTGAGGCCGCGGTACGCATCGAGCGCGTTCGAGCCCTCGTAGAGGACCTTGTAGACCTCGTGCGCGATCGGGAGCTCGACGCCGAAGTGCTCGGCGAGCTGCATCACGACCTTGGTGGTCTTGACACCCTCGGCGACCATGCGCATCTCGGCGACGACGTCGTCGATGCGCCGCCCCTTGCCGAGCTGCTCGCCGACGTAGCGGTTGCGGCTCTGGGGGCTGATGCAGGTCGCCATCAGGTCGCCCATGCCGGCGAGGCCCGCGAACGTGAGCGCTCTGCCTCCCATCGCCTCGCCGAGACGGCTGAGCTCGGCGAGACCGCGGGTTATCACCATCGACCGCGTGTTGTCGCCGACGCCGATGCCGTCGGCCATCCCCGACGCGATCGCGATCACGTTCTTCAGCGCTCCGGCCACCTCGCAGCCGACTACGTCGTCGTTGCGGTACACGCGGAACAGCCCCGTGCGGAACACCTTCTGCAGCTCGGTGCCGATGCGCTCGTCCGTGGTGGCGATCACGGTCGCTGCCGCGAATCCGGCCATGATCTCCTTGGCGAGGTTCGGCCCGGTGAGCACACCGACGGGATGGCCGGGCAGGACGTCCTCGATCACCTCGGTCATGCGCAGCAGCGAGCCCTGTTCGAGCCCCTTGGTGAGGCTCACCACCGGCACCCACGGCCGCAGGTGCGGTGCCGCTGCGGTGAGCACCGACCTGAACCCGTGCGAGGGGACGCCCATGACGAGCACGTCGCAGCCGCTCACGGCCTCCTCGAGCGACCCGGTCGCACGCAGCGACTCGGGAAGAGGGCAGCCGGGCAGGTACGTCTCGTTCGTGTGGCGCGCGTTCACCTCGGCGACCATCTCCTCGCTGCGCGCCCAGAGGAGGCTGTCGGTGTTGCGGGCAGCGAGGCTCGCGACGGTGGTACCCCAGGATCCACCGCCCAGGACCGTCACTCGCAGCTGCATGTGGGCGAGCCCCCCTCGTCGGTCACTCCTGCGGCGATGCGAAATCGTACCCTGAGCGGACTCGATGCCGACGTGGGGGTGCACAGAGTGGACGAGGTGAGAGAGGCGTTCCTCGCAGCGGGGGCGAACGTGGTCGAGCTCGTCGCGTCGCCTGCGGTGGGCGCGAACTGGTTGCGTCCCAGCGTGCTCGACGGCTGGCCGGTCTCGACCCTGTGCGGCCATGTCGCCCGCGGCGCCACCACGGTCATGGACTACCTCGACCGCGACGCGCCCGCAGCCGATGCGACCCGTCTCGGCCCGGCCGACTACTTCGTGGCCGCCATCGAGGCGATCGCCGGCGACACCGCGGTGTCGTCGGGCATCGCCGCGCGCGGCGCCGAGGCCGCGGCAGGCGGGCAGTTCGGTGTCGTCGACCTGCTGGAGCGCTGCCTCGACCGCCTCGCGGAGTCCTTCGAGACCGAGGCGGCCGATCGCGCGGTGTCGGTCTTCGCCGGGATCGCGATGTCCCTCGACGACTACCTGGTGACGCGGATGATCGAGCTGCGCGTGCACTCCGACGACCTCGCGGTCAGCATCGGCGTCGACCCGCCGGCGATGCCGGTGATCGTCGACGACCTCGTGACCCACACGCTCGTCGACGTCGCCCGGAGGCGCCACGGTGAGGCCGTCGTGCTCCGGGCGCTCGCACGCGACGAGCGAGCCGCGAAGCGGATCTCTGCGTTCGGCTGAGTTAGCGTTGCCTCCTGGATCTTCACGAGGGAGAACGACGATGACCACCGGAGCGGCGACCACATCGCAGGAAGCGGCGACCACCGACGAAGCCGAACTGGTGCGCGAACGGGTGGAGCGCCTCG
>JAIBAC010000274.1 GCA_019695375.1 Acidimicrobiia bacterium | reverse complement strand
GCCGCCACCCCGTCGCTGCGGTTCGGCTTCGCGGCGTGCCAGCAGCGGGGCACCGAGCGGGTGGCCCAGCGGGCCGCGGCCGAGGAGGCGGGCCTCGACTTCTTCCTGCACCTCGGCGACTACGTCTACGTCAACGACGGCGCCACCGTCTCCCTCGACGACTACCGGGGTGTGTACCACGACTTCAAGGGTGACGCCCGGCTCCAGCAGCTCCAGGCCGCCCTGCCCCTCGTGGCGATGTGGGACGACGGCGAGTTCCGCAACGGCATCGACCGCACCGAGGACCCGGCCCGCCGACTCGCGGCCCAGACCGCCTGGTTCGAGAACATGCCCGTGGAGGCGCCCGGCGGCGACGTCACCCGCCCCTACCGCAAGGTGTCGTGGGGCGACCTCGCCGACCTGTTCCTCATCGAGACCCGCAGCCGCCGGGACCCAGAGCTCGACGAGGACGATGCCGGCGCCTCCACCGCGGGCCGGACCTGCCTCGGCGCGGAGCAGAAGGCCTGGCTGCTCGACGGCCTGGCCGCGTCGACCGCCCGGTGGAAGATCATCGGCAACCCCACCGACTTCGCGGCGTGGCGCAACCTGGACCCGAACAAGCGCGGCTTCGGCGGCTGGGACGACTACGCCGCCGAGCGCGACGAGATCGTGACCTTCATCGCCGACCACGGCATCGAAGACGTCGTGTTCGTGTGCGGCGAGACCCACGTGTGGATCGCGGCCCACGTGATGCCCGAGCGCGACCCCGACGGCCCGGCGGTGGCCTTCGCGTTCACCACCAGCTCGCAGTCGGCCGACCCGGACCTCGTGCGCGACGCCGGGGGCGACCCCTACGCCGCCACCCAGGGCTTCGTGAACATCGGGTACGGCTCGACGGTGCTCAACCCCCACCAGACCTACGTGAATCTGGTCAACTTCGGCTACTCGGTCGTGCAGGTCGACGAGTGCGCGCTGACGGTCGAGTTCCGGACCGTGAACGTCTACGACGTGGACTCGGAGCCGCAGACCCTCGCCCGCTTCCGCGTCGTGCACGGCGCCACCCGCATGGACACGGAGATCGCCGACATCCCCTGCCTGTCGGCGCCGGACCCGAGCCGTACCATCGCCTCGCCCTTCACCTCCACGGGGCTGTCGGACGTGCCCGAGGCCGTGGGCGGCGTGTGCCCCCTGCCCGCCGCCGAGCCGGTGCCCGTCGCCCCCCGCTTCACCGGCTGACCCGCACTCGGAATTCGGAATTTGATAGCGTGTGAACCTAGACGGGTTCCGCTCAAGGCTTCAGCGGGGGGAGAGATTGACATGGGCACATGTACGCGGATGCGTCCGGTACTGTTCCTACTTTTCGTCCTGCTGAGCCTGCTGCACTCTAGTCCCAGCATTGCAGCTAGGGAGAGTGACGATCTCCCGGGATTCTCCATTCAATGGGGAACGCCAGGGCAGGGCCAGGGGCAGTTCAGTGAGATTGGGGGTCTCGCGGCCGGTCCATCCGGGTCACTCTTCGTAGCTGATACAGGCAATGATCGCATACAGTCCTTCAGTGAGGATGGCGCGTTCCTTCGCGAGTGGGGAACGAGAGGGTCATCCGATGGCGAGTTCAAGGGTCCCAATGGCGTCGCAGTTGGCGGCAACGGTCAGGTGTATGTCCTTGATCAGGGGAATTCTCGCGTCCAAGTGTTCACGAGCCGCGGGCGGTTCGTGAGGTCCTGGCAGACATTTGCGTCTGCCGGAGGCGTTGATGTGGCTGCAGACGGGACCGTCTATGTCTGGAGAGCGGCGTCGGCAGCTTCTGATGGATTCCGCGGCGCCAGAGTTCGTCAGTACACAGATGTTGGCGAGTTGATGTCGACTCGGAATGTCGTCTGCGGGTTCTGCTTCTTTGTCGACACTCTCGCGGTAGGTCCCGCAGGCGAGATCTTTACGACCGAGTACTCGTTCGGTGACACTCCGCTGCTGGGCAAGTACACTGATGGATCGGAACCGCAATATTTTGACATTGGAAGCCCTGACGGAGAGTTTGTCTTCCTGTTTGCTATCGATGTCGGGCCGGACTCTCAGGTCTACACCGTGGCAAACGGGTCGAGTGGTTCTAGCTTCATCACGGCATATACGTTCGATGGACTGTTGTTGGGGCACATAGCGTCCCCCTCACCGCTCCGCGTGGGGTTGACGGTCTCGGAGAACGGGCAGATCTTTGCCGGCGCGTCCTCAAGCGTCCTTCGCTTCGGGACTGCTGGTTGTGGGCCTGAGGTTGGGTTGTCGTTGGTGGGGAATCGGGATGGTGGGTCGGTGTTGCGGCCGACGGTGCATCGGCGGGCCGAGCCGGGGGTGTTCGAGGAGGGGGCGTCGGTCGGGTACGGGTCGTTGGACGTGGACGTCGCCTCTGCGGGGGGTTGCGAGTACTCGGGGCCGGTGGGGGTGACGTTGACGTTGCCGAAGCCCATCGATCGTTCGGGTTGGTCCGCAGTGCAGCGGATGCCGTTGGTGTCGGTGGGGCCGTCGGCGGAGTCGGTGGATGCGGGGTGGTCGTGTGGGGCGCCGGTGGGTCGGAAGGTGCAGTGCACGTTGCCCGCTGGTGATCTGATCGAGGGTGCCCATCCGGCGCCGCCGTTGTCGTTGTTGGTGGATGTGGGTTGGGCGGCGTTGCCGAGTGTGCAGGTGACGGCGGAGGCGTCGTTCGGGGGTCTGGACGATGTGGTGTCGACGTCGATGCCGGCCCGGGCGACGATCGTGGGGTTGGGGGACTCGTTCTCGTCGGGGGAAGGGGCCAGGTTTCGGTACACCCCTGATACTGCGGCGGAGGGTGGGTGTCATCAATCGCCGGCGTCGTGGCAGAACTATTGGGCGCGTGCGGTGTTGACGGGGAGCACGGCCCGGAATTCGCCGACGCGCTACGCGTCGGGGTTCGAGCACCTGGCGTGTTCGGGGGCGATCATGTACCCGCGTCAGGCGATCGGGTCGGATCCGATCCCGCCGAACTTGATGGGCGAGCAGCTGCCGTTGCTGGCCGAGCAGGCCCGGTCGTCGTCAGGGGTGGATGCGGTGGTGGTGACGATCGGTGGGAACGACGCCCTGTTCGGGCCGGTGTTGGCGCGGTGTGTGGGTGGGGTGGAGGTCGATTGCCATCGGGAGCCTGCGTTGGTTCGAGAGGGCCCGGACGGGTTGACCCGACGGATCAACGCGATGTTCCCGTGGGAGGCCGAGGTGTTCCGACGGATCCGGTCGGCGACGAGTCCGGCGGGACCTTCTGACCATGACGCAGCGGCGGTCTACGTGTCGGGCTACCCCTACATCGTCCCTGCGAGCGCGGAGCGATGTGTAGGTTTTGGGTTCGGACTCGTGAGTCGGTCCGGCAACGCGCTTTCGACCGGTGAGATGGGGTGGCTTCGGGGCAAGGTCCGCGACGCCGACCGGATGTTGCGCCGGGCGGCCCAGACAGCAGGGGTGCACTACGTCAGCGTGGTGACGGCGTTTGACGGCAACCAGCCCTGCCAGAGGGAGTCGAGCGGTGAATCGGCGATGAACGGCCTCCTCCTACGCCCAGACTGGCCGTCCTCTGACAGCTTCATTCCGGCTGCGGCGAGTCAGGAGTCGTTCCATCCGACGGCGTTCGGCTATCGACTGTGGGGTCGCGAGGCGTTGCGCCAAGCGCCGGTGCCGTCGGCGAACCCGGCACCGACCGAGGTGACCGCACCCGCACCGTCGGATGATCCGCTGCCGGCGGGGGCGGTGCCCGACGTGCACGTG
>JAIBAC010000273.1 GCA_019695375.1 Acidimicrobiia bacterium | reverse complement strand
TCACCCCTGCGGAACGGGTCCTCGTCCTCAACAGCGTGCGAGCCGGCGCCCCACCCGCGGTGTTCCGGACGGTCCTCGACGTCGCGGCGTCAAAGCTGTCGCCGTCACAGCTCGCGGCGCTACGGGCGCGCCTCGACGAGGTCGAGTCACCAGCCCCCGAGACGCTGGCGGGCGTCGTGGTGTCAGCCGCCAACACCTGAGGCCACGACCGGGCCCGCCGCACCAGCCCGACGCCAACGCGGTCTCGGCGCGGATAGGGACGCGAACCCCCGTCTCGGCGCGGGGAGGGCACCACGGTGCCACCTGCGCGCCGAGACGTGACCGACGGTCCACGTGCGCGCCGAGACGGCGTCTGCTTGTGAACATCGAGGTCGCGCCGTGGTGGAGACCGGGGACGACCCTGGCCACCAGCCGTCGCTGTCCACCTACGAGAGCGCCGGGTACGAGCGCTGGCCCGTGGCGCGCTACTTCCGCGAGCTCTGAATCGCGACGACGGTCCTCGGATCCGAGGCTGCGTGTGCAGGCACCGGCTCGGCACGGCGGTACTCGTAGTCGTCGAGGTCGAACACCCGATGGCGCCACCACAACCCGAAACCGGTCGATGGTCGCAGGATCGGCGTGTCCCCGTGGCGGTCGAAGTAGTAGCTGTTCGAGCGGGTGCAGTCGCCGTTGACGAACACCGAGTTCCGGAGGCGACGGTGGACCTCGGCGAAGTAGCGGTCGTGCGGCTCCTGGCGAACGGAGACCTGCGTCGCGCCACGTCGACGTGCCTCGGTGATGCAGCGGACCGCGTGAAGGGTCATCGCCTCGATCATCGAGAAGTAGGAGGCACCGGTCATCGCGTATGGCCCGATGATGTGGAACAGGTTCGGGAACTGCGGGACCGTGGCGCCTTCGTACGCCTGATAGCGGTGTTCGTCCCAGAACGCTCCCAACTCCGTGCCGTCGGGGCCGACCACAGGGAAAGGCGGGAGGTTGCCGCGCTCGAAAACCTTGAACCCAGTGGCGAGTACGAGGAGATCGACCTCGTGGTCGGTCCCATCCGCGGTCCGTATCCCTGATGGGGTGATCATCTCGATCGAGTCGGTCACGAGCGCGACGTCGGGTCGGTTGAACGTCGCCCAGTAGTCGTTGGAGAAGCTCGGTCGCTTGCACCCGAAGGAGTAGTCGGGGGTGAGCGCCCTGCGCAGGTCGGGATCCGGAACCTGCCGGGCGAGATGGGAGCGGCTCAGCCGTTCGAACGCGCGGCCCAGGCCTGGGAGTTGACGGTGGTAGAGAATTCCGCCGAGGAAGACGCTCTGGGTCACGGCCGATAGGGCCGCTCGGAGGAGGGCCTGCACAGGCGGGACAGTGGCGAAGAGGCGCTGCAGCCCTGCGGGAATTGCGGCGTCGGGCTTTGGCAGCAGCCAGATGGGAGTGCGCTGGAAGACGCTCAGGCGGGCGGCCGCAGGCGCGATCGCAGGCACGACCTGTACGGCGGACGCGCCAGTGCCGATCACCGCCACGCGCTTGCCGCTGATGTCGTAGGTGTGGTCCCACCGGGCGGTGTGCATGACCTTGCCTGCGAAGGTTTCGATGCCGGCGATGTCGGGCGGCTTCGGTTCGACGAGGCCGCCGCTCGCGAGGATCACGTGACGGGCGCGCAGCGGCGGTCTGTCGACGATGTCGATGGTCCACTCATGGAGGTCGCCGTCGAAGCGGGCGCCGGTCACGGTGTGCCCGAGACGGAGATGCGGCCGGAGCCCGTACTTGTCGGTGCAGTGCTCGGTATAAGCCCTCAGCTCCGCCCCCGGCGCGAACACCCGGGACCAGCGCGGGTTCGGCTCGAAGGAGAAGCAGTAGTTCATTGACGTGACGTCGACCGCTACACCGGGATAGGTGTTGTCACGCCACGTGCCTCCGACGTCGTCAGCGCGATCGAGGACGAGGAAGTCGTCGATTCCGGCATCGAGAAGCCGGATGCCTGCGCCGATGCCGGAGAACCCTGCGCCGATCACGACGACGTCGACGCGACGGTCGCCGTTGCCGGCGAGGCTCGCGCTCGTGGACCCCGCATCGGGACCCAGCACGAGATCGGACACGCCATCATCGAGGCTCTTCACCAACCCGCTCCTACGTTGTTTGTGAGACGTGCGACAAGTTTTGTCACATGTTGCACCAACGGTCAAGCCGTCCCTGAGAAGCGGACCGGCGTGGCCGGATACGGGGTTCAGCTCAGGAGCAGGCCGCGGACGACGAATGTGCGCAGCATCGAGCGCAGCGCCTCCTCACCCTCGGTGTCGCGCGTCCTCAGCACCAGGCAGGCAACCATCAGGTGGCACACCACCCGAGCGACATCGAGTGCCTCGAGATCTGGATCGATCTCCCCGTCGGCTCGCGCCGCGTCGATCATCGGACGGATCATGTCGGCGAGCCCGCCGATCAACGCCTCTCCAGCCCCCGGGATGCCGCCGGTGAAGCCGAGGACCTCGGGCGAGAAGAGGATCTTGAGGTGCTCGTCACGCTCGGTGAGCGCCAGCGACGACATGATGCCCTCGACCAGCTGGTCGGCGAGAGAAAGGCCGCTAGCCGGCAACTCGACCAGCAGACGCGCCAGCTCCCGCTCGCAGATGCGGAGCAGGACCGCGAGGACGATCTCGTCACGACCCCCGGGTACGTGGCGGTAGATGGTGGCTCGAGAGACGCCAGCGGCCTTCGCGATGTCGTCGATCGTCGTCTTCTGCAGGCCGAAGCGGTCGAGGCACCCTTCGGCGGCGTCGAGCGCCCGGCTGCGTACGTCACCCTGAGCCGTGCGTTGCGAGCGGCGAGGCATCGAAGCGACCATAGCGGCACCCATGCCACGACCGTCCTGCGGGCAGGTAGTGGGCGCGGTGCAATCGACATACGACTCGGCGTCACGCTTGTCTCGCCGTGGGTACGCTCGCCGCGGCCGACGGGCGACCGGGAGGGACCCATGGCGCATCCACGAAAGTTCCGCTTCGGGCTGCAGGTCTCTGTGGCGGAGAGCGGTGCCGCTTGGCGCGACCTCGCCCGCAAGGCCGAGGACCAGGGCTTCGCCACCCTCTTCATGCCCGACCACTTCGAGGACCAGTTGGCGCCGATGCCTGCGCTGGCTGCGGCGGCGGAGGCGACCACGGACCTGCGCATCGGCGTGCTCGTCGCCGACAACGACTACCGCCACCCGGTCATGCACGCCAAGGAGCTCGCCACCCTCGACGTGCTCTCCGACGGCCGCATCGAGGCCGGCATCGGCGCCGGGTGGATGCGCACCGACTACGAGAAGGCGGGGATCACCTACGACCCTCCCGGCACACGCATCGACCGCTTCGTCGAGGGACTAGCCGTGATCAAGGGACTCTTCGCCGACGGGGCGTTCTCGTTCGACGGGCGGCACTACTCGATCGCGGGCCTCGACGGTCTCCCCAAACCCGTGCAGCGGCCCCATCCCCCCGTGCTCATCGGCGCGGGCGGCCCGCGCATGCTGCGCATCGCTGCACGTGAGGCCGACATCGTGGGCGTCAACCCGTCGCTGCGATCCGGCGCCGTGGACACGACGACGACTGCCGATGCGACGGCGGCGGCCTACGACGACAAGCTCGCCGTGCTGCGCGAGGCCGCGGGCGCGCGCTTCGACGACCTCGAGCTGAGCTGCCTCCTGTTCTTCGTAACCGCGACCGACGACCGGTTCGCGTTCGCGACGAACATCGCCCCCGCGTTCGGGATCACGCCCGAGGACGCCCTCGAGGTGCCGCTCGCCCTGACGGGCTCGGTGGACGAGATGTGCGAGCAGCTCGAGGCCCGCC
>JAIBAC010000272.1 GCA_019695375.1 Acidimicrobiia bacterium | reverse complement strand
TGCTCGAGGTGGCCGGGCTCGCAGCCGCGTTCTGCGGCGCCGGTCTCGCCGCCGGCTCGTTCGTGCTCAGCCGCCGCGTCCACGAGGCTGCGGCACTCGCTGCCGCCGGGCCGTGGTCGTGGGCGACCGCGTCGGCCGGGGTGGTCGTGGTCGCCGCCGCGGTCGCCGGTGCCCTCGCAGGAGGCGGCGCCGGTCTCGCGGCCATCCCACGGCTCGTGGTCGCCGGGGTCGCAGGCACCTGCCTCGTGCTCGCGTTCGTGGCCTCGCTGGTGGGGATGGCGGCGCCGCCGCGGGCATGGACGGCGTGGCTCGGCATCGCCGCGCTGCTGCTCCTCGCCGGAGCCGGGCACGCCCTCGTCCTCGAACCCCGCGCGGTCGGGTACGCGCTGCAGGCGGCCCACGTCCTCGCGGTCGCGACCTGGGGTGCCGGTGTCGTGTGGCTCGCCCGCGGGCTGCGCCGCGGTGCCGATCCAGGGCCGGCCGTCGACAGGGTGCTGCGATTCTCACCCACGGCGGCTGCGTGCGCGGTCGTCGCCGCGGCGACCGGGGTAGCCCTCCTGCTGCTCCGGGTGCCGTTGGGAGATCTGCTCGCGACCGACTACGGCCGCCTCGGGCTCGTCAAGGTGGGCCTGCTCTTCGTGGTCGCCGGGATCGGGGCGTTGAACCGGTGGCACTGGGCGCGCCACCGCAGGTTCGGCGCGCTCGCCACGTCCGTGCGTGTCGAGGCCGGACTCATCGCGGTGACGGTCGTCGTGGGCTCGTTGCTCGGCACGACCGCGCCGCCTGTGGCGGTGACGCAGGAGGCCGCCGCGCCGGTTCGATCAGCTCAGGGCGGGTTCGGGCCGTACGTGGCGTCGGTGACCCTGGGCCCGGCAGTGGCCGGTGCCAACGACCTCCATGTCACCGTCGTCACCCAGGCAGGGTTGCCCGCCACGGACCTCGAGGACCTCCGCGTCGAGCTGCGCGAGCCGGACGCCGGCATCGGGCCACTGCGACCGGCGGTCTCGCCCGTCGAGCCCGGGCACGTCGCCGCCCTCGGTGTCGTCCTCCCGGTGGCGGGCACATGGCGCGTGGACGTCATCGCCGACCGCGGCCGCTTCGAGCGTCTGCGGGCCTCCTTCCCGCTCACGGTCCGGTAGCGCTGCGCCGATCCCGGCGGGCCGATCGCAGCGCAGCCGCTTGGGATATCCTCGCGGCACTGGAGAAAGGAGGTGATCCGGTTGGCCCATAGTCACTGGACCCCAGAGGTGCGTGGTCGCTAGCGGCCCCGCCTGCATTCCTGTGTCTCAGGGACCGTAGGCACGCTGGGCTCTGGCGAAATCCACCCAGCGCACCGATCCCGAGGGCTTCGACCGTGGTCCGGGTCGGCCGGCTGTGCCGGAGTCGCCCTCGGGATTCTCGCGTCTGCGGCTCACTGCTGCGCTGCGACCTCGGCGAGGACCGCCGCCCACCGCCCGTCTCCGGCGGCCGCGTGCTCGAGCGACTCCATCAACGTCGCACGCGGCTCCCCGCGCAGCCCGGTTCCGTCGCCGCGCAGGGCTGCGCGCACCGCGTCCTGCAGGAGCAGATCGCGCTGGGGCCACGCAGCCGCGATGTCGGCGGCGTCGACGCCGGCGGCACGGGCGATGCGATCGGTGTCGGCTGCCGCGATCCCGTGCTCCACCAGCTCGGCTGCCGCAGCCTGCAGCACAGCGAGTCGGGTGCGCGCGATCACCCCGCCAACGGTAGCCACCGATGCGGCGGGTGCCGCGGTGCAGCGTCGCGCCGCAGGTAGCTTCGCCGCCATGGTCGCCGTCCAGCTCCCGCTCTTCGAGCAGCGCCGGCGCACCGTCCTCGTGGGAGACGCGGCCCTGTGCCGCGAGCTCGCCCACGTGATCGAGATCGGCTTCCCGCATGTGGCCGCCACGGAGCTCGACGCGGTCGAGGTGCGCTGGAACCCGCGCCTGCGCTCGACGGTCGGCCGTGCGATGCGAACCCGCCCCGGCAGTAAGTCAGGTGTGCCCTGCATCGAGGTGTCGCGCCGGTACCACGACGCCTACCCCGAGGAGCTGCGCGAGACCCTCGCGCACGAGCTCGCCCACGTCCTGCACTGGGGCGCGGGCCACGGGCCCGCGTGGCAACGGGAGCTCGCCGCCGCGCTCGGCCGCCTCGGCATCGAGGTGCGCGACTCGATGCGGCTCGCGCGTCAGCTCGCGCCCGTGCACGGGAGCAGGTACACGTGGGTGTGCGAGCACTGCGGGGAGACCATCGCGCACCGCGACCGCCGGCGAGCCGACGAGGTCGCGATGACGTCGCGTTGCTGCGGCGCCGCGATCGCCGTCCTCGACCGGCGGCTCGGCGGCAGCCGCGCCGCGCGGAGGCCGTTCCTGGTCATGTGCCGTGCCTGCGGTCTCGAGTTCCGTGCATATGAGGAAAGGGCGGTTGCACGCCGTTTCGCGCGCAAGCACCGGTGCAGGTGCGACGGCGTCCTCCGTGTCGTCGGCGTCACCAGCCCCTGAGGTCCACGGGCCACACGTCGACGACGACTCCGTCCGACACGAGGTGGATGCGCTCGTGGTAGGCGACGGTCGGATCGACATGGGCGGGCACGACCCGGACGCGGTCGCCGACACGCACCGGGTGGTCGTCGTCGGGCGCGAACGTGAGGTGCTCGTCGGAGCAGAACCACACGGCGCCACCCTCCACCTCGGGGTTGCCGTGGTCCATGCCGAGGGCCTTGAGGCCGCAGTCGGCCACTGCGTAGTCGTCCGAAACGCTCACGACCGTGGCGACCACGCCGAGCGCGATGCGAAACGGGATGTCGAGCTGCGCGTAGGCGGTGTCCATGAGCACGTACGACCCCGCCTGGATCTCGGTCGCGAACGTGTTCACGTCGTAGGTGCCGGTCCCGCCTGCGGAGACGATGTCACCGCCGACGACGGCGTGGGCCTCCGCGAGCCGTTCCATCGCCTGTGTGCACAGCTCCGCGCGTCGGGACCGGTCGGGCAGACCTACGGCATGACCCTCGTAGCCCATCACCCCGCGCACGTCGAGGCCGCGCTGCGCCGCGTGCGCGGCGATCCGTCCTGACTCGGCGGGCCGGCAGCCGCAGCGCGGCAGACCGACGTCGACGTCGACGAGGACCTCGCGCAGTCCCGCGTCGGCGGCGGCGTCGACGGTGGCGATCGAGTCGACGGCGACGGTCACGCGTGCCTCGAGGCGGGCGAGGCGGGCGAGGCGCCCGGCGTCGACGACCTCGAGCGCGAGGAGGAGGTCGTCGCCGAGCCCGGCGGCGGCGAGATCGTCGATCTCGCGCGGCGTCGCCGCGCAGAACGACGTGTGCCCGGCCGCGGCCTGCAGGCGCGCGATCGCCGTGCACTTGTGCGCCTTGACGTGGGGGCGGAGGCGCGGGCCCGCCAGCGCCGCGGTCATCGTCGTGAGGTTGTGCTCGAAGTCGGCCGCGTCGACGCAGAGCGCCGGCGTCGGCAAGTCGGACACCGCGCTCAAGCTCCGCCCCCTGCGTCGTCGCTGTCGTCGAGCATCCGCGCGAGCGCGCCCTTGTCGGGCTTGTGCATCGACGTCAGCGGCAGAGCACCGATCGTCACGAGGCGGTCCGGTCGCTTGTAGTCGGCGAGTGAATCCGCCACCCAGCGCCGCAGCTCGTCGAGGCTGGGCGGGGACGCGGGGTCGGCCGCGACCACGAACGCGACGCCGACCTCGCCGAGCCGCGCGTCGCCCGTGCCCACGACGGCGCACTGCGCGACCGCGGGGTGGCGTGCGATCGTGTTCTCGACCTCGGCGGGGTAGACGTTGTAGCCGCCACGGACGTACA
>JAIBAC010000271.1 GCA_019695375.1 Acidimicrobiia bacterium | reverse complement strand
CCCGCGCCTGCAGCGGGAGCGCCACCGCCGGTACCGGGCATGCCTGCCGCCGGCGGCCCGAAGAAGCGGCCGCGCACAGCCCTGATCGCCGGCATCGCCGGCGCGGCGGTCGTCGTGATCGCGGTCGTGGTCGTGCTCGTCCTCACACTCGGTGGCGAGAAGAAGGCCGGTCCCAGCTCCACGGCAGCCTCGCAGCCGAACACCTCGAGCAGCAACAGCGGCGGCTCTGGCAACGCGAAGGCGGCTGCAAGCCTGATGCTGGGCGAGGTCTCCATGCCGCCCAGCGAGTCGCAGTGCGTGGTCGACGCCTTCGAGCAGGACTCGGCGCTCGCCGACGCGGTCGTCGCCAACACCGCCAACACCCAGGAGGTCGCCGACCTGCTCGCAGGCTGCGTCTCGTCGGGCACCGTCGCGGATGCCATCGCCAAAGGTCTTACGGGTCAGTACCCCGCCGACTCGATCGAGTGCCTCCGCTCCAACCTCGCGCTGTTGGACCAGGCCACGCTCTCCCAGCTCCTCGCCGCGTACATGGGCGGCGACCTCCAGTCGGCTCAGAGCATCGTGTCCTACGCAGCGGCAGGCTGCTGAGCCCGTAGCGCGTCAGTCCCCGACCGGCCAGTGCTCCACGGCGAGCTCGTGCATCGGGAAATCCTTCGGGTTGCCCGTGGCCAGGCGTGCACCGATCGAGACAGATGCGGCGGCGATGAGGCAGTCGGCCTGTGACAGCGTGCGGCCCCTCCGGGCGTATTCGCGACGCCACGTCCCGGCCATCTCTGCCTCGGCATGGCCGAGCGGGGCCAGTCGCATCGCACCGAGGAAGGAGCGCGCCACATCGGTCTCGGCGGCTCGGAGGCCGCGGACGACCTCCTCGACGTTGACCGCGGTGACAAAGGGCGAGTCTCCGGCTTCGCGCAGGCGCAGCAGCCGATCGCTCGTGCCGGGCCGGCCGCGGAGGACATCGATGAGAACCGTGGTGTCGAGGAGCACTGCCGCCACTGGAGATCAGCCGACCTTGCGGGAATCGTCGCGGCGTTGGCCACGGACCCATGAGCCGAGGTCCTGATCCCACTCGTGGTCTTCGGTGGCCACCGATCCGATCGCAGCGGTTATGGCATCCCAGCGCTCTTGATCGTCGAGTGCGCGCCGCACGGCTTCGGCGACGAAGCGGCTTCTGCGACGTGCTCCCACCCTCTGATCCAGACGCCCCACGAGCTCGTCGTCCAGAGTGATGTGCACGCGCATGGCCACTACTGTACACACTGAGGACCTGGCGATCTCGCGTCCGCGGCGAGCCTTCCGGTCAATCCCAGACCGGCGGTGCGGGCGGCTCGGGCCCGTCGAAGGGGACGACACCGAGACGGAACGTCAACGTCGTCCCCGCGAACGCCGGTGACGACGAGTGGTAGTGAGAGCCGACGAGGGGCACGACCTGCTGCGCCTGCCCGCTGCCGCCGGTCAAGCCGGCGTGCATGTCGGGGTAGCGGCCCCAGTACGTGCCGAAGGGGTTGACGCGCAGCTCGCCGTCGCGCACGCGCAGCGGCAGCGCCGCCGGGCCCGCGAGCACGCGCTCGTCGAACGCGACGAGGACGCCGGGGCCGCCGTCGCCGGGCGCGAACGCTGCCCAGCCCGGCGTCAGGTGGTTGTTGAGGCTGTCCTGCGCCTCGGTGATCTCGTAGCTCGACCGGGCGCCGCCGAAGTCTGCCTTGTGCACCGTGACCGGCAGCGGCCAGTCGAACACGAGCGCACACGGCTCGACCGCGTCGTCGTCGACGCCGTCTCCGAACGTGACTTGCACCCACACGGCGAGGCCGCCGTCGCCGAAGGGCTCGGGAGCCGAGAACACGGCCCCCGGCGCCGCCTCGACCCGACCGACCGCCAGTGCCGGTGGACCCTGGTCCAGTGGCTGCGCGTCCCACATGGCCGTGCCGAACTCGTCGACGAAGCCGTCGACGGTGGCCACGCGGTCGGCGTGCAGGAACGGCGTCGCGAGGCCGAAGTTCGTCGTCTTGGCCGCGAGCAGACGGCGCTCGACCGCGGCGTCGCGGCGGCGGCCTTCGAGCAGCGCGGTCCACATGCGGAAGTTGACGGGCTTCTCGGACCAGTTGCCGTAGCCGTCCATGGCGCCGTCGGCGAGGTCGCGGTGCAGCGTCACGTCGCGGACGTGGTCGTGGGTCGCGAGGTAGCGGTCGACGGTGCAGCACTCCACGAAGCCGAGCTCGTCGACCGCGGTCGCGACGGCCTCGAGGAAGGGCGGCCACGTGATCGAGTCGGCGTCGAAGCTGACGTGCAGCAGGCCGTCGGAGTCGCCGCACGACTCCGCCACCGCCTCGAGCCAGCCGTTCATCCCGTCGAAGTCGAGCAGGTCGCCGTGGTTGTACATCGGCACCAGCGTGATCCAGGCGTCACCCTCGGGTGTGAACAAGCGCAGCGGGTTGTACGCCTCGGCGCCTTCGAGGCGGACGTCACGGCGGAACGCCCCGAACCCGCACGCCCCGTAGAAGAGGCTCACCCACTCGATGCCCGCTGCGCGGAGGCGGCGCGGCAGCGCCGGCGTGTACGTGCACTCCTGGGGGTAGCAGCCCTCGACGAGGTTGTCGGCACCGAAGGTGGCGGCGAGGTCGGCGCGGCTGCGCCGGAACGACTCCGCGAGCTCGGCGTCGGTGAGGGCCGAGAGGATCTCGCCCGCCCAGCTCATGTGGCGCACGACGTCGTCGGTTTCACGCACTCGCTCGACGAGGCGGTCGCGCAGCGCCGCGTCGTGGGGGAGCGCCTCGTGCAGCGCACGTGCGCACTCCCAGTCCCAGTCGCACACGAGCGCGGGGTGGCGGTCGAGCACGTCGAGGCTGGCCCCGATCACGTCGAAGTCGAGGCCGAACCCGTCGGCAGTGGGGCTGTCGCCGCGGTAGGAGTGCCAGAAGTCGACGTGCTGGCCGAGCGCCAGGAAGACAGTCACGGCGGCGGGTCCGCATCGAGGGTGTCGAGCATGCCCTGGTTCAGCACGAAGATCGCCTCGGCGTCGGCGCAGAGCGTGTCGCCGTGGTGCAGCGTGCCGGTACACGTCAGCTTGCGGCCGTCGCGGGGCGCGACGTGGGCCTCGTACCTGAGCAGCTCGCCGAGCGGCGCGGGGGAGCGGTAGCGCACCGCGAGCGTGCCCGTGACCCCGGCGAGGCACGACAGCGTCTGCGCGGCGCCGAGGATGGCGTCGAACGCCGCCGCGATGAAGCCGCCGTGCACACACCCCGGCGGGCCTTCGAACTGCGTGCCGTAGGTGACCTCGCCGACGACGTAGCCGCCCGCGTCGCGCAGGCCGATCGGCGGTGCGAGCGGGTGCGACGACCCCATGACCGGTGACCACTCGCTCCACACGTGGGGGTCGTGAGGCACCTCGGGGTCGGGGTCGAAGGGGTGCAGGGCGCCGCGGGGCTGGGTCGAGAACAACGCCGCAAGCCCCTCGACGGTGTCGGCTGCGGCGCCGAGGGTGGCCGCGTCGGCGCCGGTGGCGACCGTCTCGGCGACGAGATGGCGCACCGCGTCGGCGAGCCGGCGGTGCGCGAGGCGCTCCGGCGTCTCACGCTCGGACGGCGCCGGCTGCCAGCGGTCGTAGAGCCACTGGGCGATGTTGCCGGGCAACGACAGGTCGGCGACGCCGGGGAGCTCGGCGGCGTTGTCGGTCATGGCGGTGAAGGTACCGCCAGCCCCTGCCGGCCGCCGTGCCCGTCAGATGCCGGCGGCGGGCTCGGACGCGGCCTGCGCGAAGCGCGCCTGGAGGGCGCTGGCGGTGGCGTCGGCTGCGAGGGCGCCGGTCGCATCGCCGCTG
>JAIBAC010000039.1 GCA_019695375.1 Acidimicrobiia bacterium | reverse complement strand
CCGAGCGCCTTGTGGAGGGCAGCCTTGCACCCGGAATTAGAACCTGTTACAAAAGCGGTCGCCGACGCTCGTCCGGGGGGTCCGGATGCCGGCAAGGAGTAGACGTGGACTCGCTGCACGCGCCCCACACGCTCGCGTACGACTACACGCGCAGCACCGGCCCGGTGATCGGGCGCTTCCTCACCGGCTTGCGCGACCGGCGCATCGAGGGGATCCGCGCGAAGGACGGACGCGTCCTGGTGCCACCGCAGGAAGCCGACCCGCTCACCGGTGAGGACCTCAGCGAATGGGTCCCCGTCGGTGACGCCGGCACGGTGACCACGTGGGCGTGGGTCACCGCACCGAAACCGCAGGCCCCGCTCGACCGGCCGTTCGCGTGGGCGCTGGTCCGCCTCGACGGTGCCGACACCGCCCTCTTGCACGCCGTCGACGCCGGCTCGGAGTCGGCGATGTCGACCGGCATGCGGGTCCGGGCCCGCTGGGCGCCGGAACCCGAGGGCGGCATCCGCGACCTCGCCTGCTTCGAGCCGGAGGTCTGACATGGCCGAAGCAGAAGCAGCAGCGGTCGACATGATCCTGTGCCCGTCGAGCGTGTCCTACGACTACACGTGTGGCGAGGCGGCCACCCGCTTCCTCGTCGAGGTGGAGAAGAAGCGCATGGTCGGCCAGAAGGCAGGCGCCGGTGCGCTCGTCTACACGCCGCCGCGTGGCACCGACCCCGCGAGTGGCCTCCCGACCGACATCGAGGTCGAGGTCGGTCCCCGGGGAACGGTCACGACGTTCTGCGTCGTCAACATCCCCTTCGCGGGGCAGGCGGTCGAGTGCCCCTACGTGCAGGCGCACATCCTCCTCGACGGCGCCGACATCCCGATCTTCCATCTGCTGCAGGAGGTCGACGCAGCCGACGTCCACGCCGGGATGCGGGTCGAGCCGGTCTGGGTGCCCGACGACGAGATGGGCCCCACGATGGAGTCGATCGCCCATTTCAGGCCGACGGGCGAGCCCGACGTCGACCTCGACGAGTTGCGCCGTGACAACCACATCTGAGCTCGACCGCTGTGCGGTCCGCCGAGGGGAGACACAACATGGTTGACGTCGCCGTCGTCTCGTTCGCGCAGGCCCCCAACGTGCGCCGCGACTACGACCGCAACGAGGTCGAGATCCTGAGCCCCGTCCTCATCGACGTGAGGAACAAGGTCGGCCTCGAGAAGTCCGACATCGACTTCGTCTGCTCGGGCAGTTCCGACTACCTCGCCGGGATGCCGTTCAGCTTCGTCGGCGGCCTCGACGGCTACGGCGCGTGGCCGCCGATCTCGGAGTCCCATGTCGAGATGGACGGCGCCTGGGCGCTGTACGAGGCATGGGTCAAGCTGCTCACGGGCGAGATCGAGACGGCGCTCGTCTACGCGTTCGGCAAGTCGTCGCTCGCGGACGACATCACCGCGGTCCTCACGCTGCAGCAGGACCCGTACCTGGTCGCGCCGCTGTGGCCGGATGCAGTGTCGTTGGCTGCGCTGCAGGCGCGGGCGGTCCTCGACAGCACCGGCCACACGGCGGAGGAGATGGCCGCCGTCGCCGTGCGCGACCGCGCCAACGCCAAGGGCAACCCCAACGCGCAGGTGTCGGGAGACTTCAGCGTCGAGGCGATCATGGCCGAGCCCTACGTGGTGTCGCCGCTGCACAAGAGCGACTGCCCACCGATCAGCGACGGCGCCTGTGCCGTGATCCTCGCCGCCGGTGACCGTGCCCGCGACCTCGTCGAGCATCCTGCGTGGATCCGCGGCATCGACCACCGCGTGGAGCCGCACCAGCTCGGCGTCCGCGACCTGACCGTGTCGGAGTCCACCCGCATCGCGGCCGAGAAGGCCTCTGCGTCGGGCGCGTTCGACGTCGCCGAGCTGCACGCGCCGTTCACGCACCAGTCCCTGATCCTCGAGGACGCCCTCGATCTCGGGCCGGACGTGACGATCAACCCCTCGGGCGGGGCGCTCGCCGCCAACCCGATCATGGTCGCGGGCCTGACCCGCATCGGCGAGGCCGCGCAGCGCATCCTCGACGCCAGCGCGGGGCGGGCGCTGGCGCACGCCACCTCGGGCGCGTGTCTGCAACAGAACATGGTCTGCGTGCTGGAGGGCTCCTGATGGCTGAGAGGGTCGCGATCGTCGGTTGCGGACAGACCAAGCACGACACCAAGCGTGACGAGCTCTCGATGCACGGTCTCGTGCGTGAGGCCGCCACTCGTGCCCTCGACGACGCCAACATGGGTTGGGCCGACATCGACGCGGTGGTGATCGGCAAGGCGCCTGACACGTTCGAGGGCGTGATGATGCCCGAGCTCTTCCTCGCCGACAGCCTCGCGGCGGCGGGCAAGCCGCTCATCCGCGTGCACACGGCCGGTTCGGTCGGGGGCTCGACGGCGATGGTCGCAGCCAACCTCGTCAAGGCGGGTGTGCACGAGCGCGTGCTGACGGTCGCGTTCGAGAAGCAGTCAGAGTCGAACGCGATGTGGGCCCTCGCCCCGGTGATCCCGTTCGCACCGCCGCTCGTCGCCGGCGCCGGCGGCTACTTCGCCCCCTACATCCGGGCGTACATCCAGCGCTCGGGCGCCCCCGACGACATCGGCATCAGGGTCGCGCTAAAGGACACCAACAACGGTCTCCTCAACCCCTACGCCCACAAGCAGATGAAGGTGACCTACGAGGAGGTGCGCGACTCGATCATGCTCTGGGACCCGGTGCGGTTCCTCGAGACGTGCCCGTCCTCCGACGGTGCCGCCGCGATGGTCATGACGTCGGAGGCACACGCGTCCTCTGGTTCGGCCCCGCCGGCGTGGATCCACGCCATGGCGTGGCGGTCGGAGCCGACGATGCTCGCGCACCAGGACAAGGTGAACCCGCGGGCCGGCCGCGACTGCGCCGCCGACGTCTACGCGCAGGCCGGGATCTCCGATCCGCGCCGCGAGATCGACGTCGCCGAGGTGTACGTGCCGTTCTCGTGGTTCGAGCCGAAGTGGATCGAGAACCTCGGCTTCGCTCCCGAGGGGGAGGGGTGGAAGCTGACCGAGGACGGCGCGACCGCGATCGACGGCGACATCCCGTGGAACCCCAGCGGTGGTGTCATCTGCTCCAACCCGATCGGTGCGTCCGGCATGCTGCGCTTCATGGAGGCGGCCATGCAGGTGCGCGGTCAGTGCGGCGAGCACCAGATCGACGGCGCCGGCACGGCGCTCGGCCACGCGTACGGCGGAGGCAGCCAGTTCTTCGCGATGTGGATCGTCCGGAACGAGAAGCCATGAGCGCCCCGTCCCAGATCGCTGACATCCTCGAGGCCGTCTGCGACGCCTGCGCCGACCGTGACGCGCTGGTGGTCGACGGGACGCGTCGCAGCTTCGCCGAGTTCGACCGCCGCGCCACCCAGCTAGCCCACTGGTTCGAGTCCCAGGGGATCGGCCGCGGCGACCACGTGGGCACCTACCTCTTCAACTCCGTCGAATACGTCGAGGCGATGTTCGCGGCGTTCAAGATCGGCGCCGTCCCCATCAACGTGAACTACCGCTACGTCGAGGACGAGCTGCGGTACCTGTTCGCGAACGCGGATCTGAAGGCGGTGGTGTTCCACCGCGAGTTCGCCGGCCGCATCGCGAACGTGCGCGGTGACTGTCCCGCGCTCGAGGCCTTCGTCTACGTCGAGGACGGCTCCGGCGCCGACGTGTCGACGCTCGACGCGGTCGCGTTCGAGGACGCCGTCGCGGCGGGTGCGCCCGAGCGCGACTTCAGCGGCCGCAGCGGTGACGACCTGTTCATCATCTACACGGGAGGGACCACCGGCCTGCCCAAGGGCGTGATGTGGCGCCACGAGGACGCCTACTTCGCGTGCTTCGGTGGCGGGAACCCCGTCGGCGACGACATCACCGACCTCGACGCTCTCGTGGAGAAGGCGCGGACGACGGGTGAGTACCTGTCGATGTTGAACACGGCGCCGCTCATCCACGGCGCCGCACAGCTGGGCACGTTCATCTCGCTGATCGCGGGCAACAAGGTCGTGATGCAGAAGACGTTCGACGCGTCGGACATGCCGCGCCTGATCGAGGAGGAGCGCATAACCACGATGTCGATCGTCGGCGACGCGATGGCGCGGCCGTTCGCGGACGCGCTCGAGGCCAACGCTGCGGCCGAAACGCCGCGTGACGTGTCGACGCTGATCGTGATCTCCTCGGCCGGGGCGCTGTTCTCGGAGCCCGTGAAGGCGAGGCTCAAGCAGTACCTCCCCAACTGCCTGCTGATGGACAACTACGGCTCCACCGAGACCGGGTTCCAGGGCACCGGTTCGGGTGGGGAGACCAAGAGCTTCGGCCACGGCCTCGCGTTCGAGATGAACCAGCGCACGACGGTCCTCGACGCCGACCTGCAACCCGTCGAGCCGGGTTCGGGCGTGCGGGGCAGGGTGGTCCTGCGCGGCCATGTCCCGATCGGCTACTACAACGACGCGGCCAAGACAGCGGAGACGTTCGTGACCATCGACGGCGTGCGTCATTCGGTGACAGGCGACATAGCCGAGGTGCTCGCGGACGGCACGATCAAGCTGTACGGGCGTGGCAGCCAGGTCATCAACAGCGGTGGCGAGAAGGTCTTCATCGAGGAGGTCGAGCTCGCCCTGAAGGCGCACGAGGCTGTGTTCGACGCCGTCGTCGTCGGCCTCGACGACGACCGCTACGGCCAGCGTGTGGTGGCGCTCGTGTCGATGGCCGACGGGGTAGCGGCATCGGCGCCGGCGGAGGCAGACCTGCGCGAGCACTGCCGCGGTCACATCGCCGGGTACAAGGTGCCCAAGGAGATCTACGTCGTCGACGAGGTCTTCCGCGGGCCGAACGGCAAGGCCGACTACAAGCTCTCGCGCGCCACGGCCGAGGAGCTGAGCCGGGCCCGCTGAAGGCGTCCGCGCAGCAGCCCGACGCAGCGCGCCCCGACGTAGAGCGCCGACGGCAGCCACGCCAGCAGCGCGATCTCGGCGCCGTCACGTTCGGAGAGGTGCAGGCCGAGGAGTCCCGCGATCGTGGGTAGCACGGCTGCGCCGGCGAAGACCGTGAGTCCCACGAACGCGAGGCAGAGTGCGGCGAGCCGTGACTTGCGCAGGCTCGGGCGTCGCGTTGGTGGTGGCGATACGACGCCGGCGTGGGAGACGCGGGACTTGATCATCGTGCCTGGAGGCCGATCCGGGGAGGTGGGAGAGGTGTGGACCGCTGCCGGTGGTCCACTCGGTGGTCCTGCCGGCCGTCCTGCCGGCGTGCCACGGGTAAGCCTTGTCCGCGGAGGTGAGGCGATCCTGTGGGCGGGCTCCCAATTGCGCACTTTTACGTAGGAGGTGCCCGTGCTGCGGTCACCATCGGTGCCCGCGTGCCGCCCCTGTGTGCCCTCGCCGCCGTGGGTAGCCACGCCGACACGGTAAGCCATCGCGCTGCAGAGGTGGTGGATGGGTGTGCTTGCAGGAGACGCTGCCGTGGGCGAGAATTAGAACCCGTTCTAGTTCCTTGTTCATGCCACCGCCTGGGGGAAGCCGCCGTGCACACCGAACTCTGCGATCGCCTCGGTATCGAGTTCCCGATCTTCGCCTTCAGCCACTGCCGTGATGTCGTCGCGGCGGTGAGCCGCGCCGGCGGCTTCGGTGTGCTCGGGGCCGTGGCGTTCCCGCCGGAGCAGCTCGAGGTCGAGCTGGCGTGGATCGACGAGCACGTCGGCGACAAGCCCTACGGCGTCGACGTCGTGATCCCGGGCAAGTACGAGGGGATGGGTGAGCTCGACCCCGTCAAGCTCGAGGCCGACCTGCTCGCAGCCGTGCCCGCCGAGCACCGCGAGTTCGCCGACCGCATCCTCGCCGAGCATCACGTGCCCAAGTTCCCCGAGGGTGAGAAGCCCGTCGGCGACCTGCTCGGCTGGACCGCCGCGACTGCGACGCCGCAGGTGGAGGTGGCGCTCAAGCACGAGAAGGTGCGCCTCATCGCCAACGCGCTCGGCACCCCGCCGGCCGACGTCATCGACGAGATCCACGGACACGGTCTGCTGGTCGCAGCGCTGTGCGGCTCGGCACATCAGGCGCTGCGGCACAAGGAGGCCGGTGTCGACATCGTGATCGCGCAGGGCACCGAGGGTGGCGGCCACACCGGCGAGATCGGCAGCGTCGTCCTGTGGCCGGAGGTGGTCGATGCGGTGTCGCCGGTGCCGGTGCTCGCCGCCGGGGGAGTCGGCAGTGGTCGCCAGATCGCGGCGGCGCTCGCACTGGGCGCACAGGGTGTGTGGACCGGGTCCCTGTGGCTCACGGTCGAGGAGGCCGAGACCGGCCAGCGTGAGCTCGGCAACTACCTGAGCGCGACGAGTCGCGACACCGTGCGGTCGCGCAGCTTCACCGGCAAGCCGTGCCGGATGCTCAAGAACGACTGGACCGAGGCGTGGGAGGACCCCGCCAACCCCGACCCGCTGCCGATGCCGATGCAGTTCATGGTGAGCGGCGACTGCGTCGCGCGCACGCACCAGTACGAGTCCGAGGGCGAGGCGGACAGGGTCATGTTCAACCCCGTCGGCCAGATCGTGGGCCGCATGAACCGCGTGCGCCCCGTCAAGGACCTCGTCTTCGACCTCGTGGAGGAGTACGTCGAAGCCACCGAGCGGCTCCAGCGCCTCTCCGACTGACCCCGGTCTCGGCGCGAGGACGGCACCGAACCCCGGTCTCGGCGCGAAGACGGCACCGAACCCCGGTCTCGGCGCGAAGACGGCACCATGGTGCCACCTGCGCGCCGAGACGTGCTCTGACGTCGGTGTGCGCGCCGAGACGCCGTCAGCGGCCCACGAACTTGGCGGGACGCTTCTCGAGGAAGGCGCGGGGGCCCTCCTTGGCGTCCTCGGAGTTGAAGACGGGAAGCCCGATGGCCATCTCGCGTTCGAACGCGTCGGCCTCGGCCATGAACTCGGTCTCGACGACGGCCTGCTTGATGGCCTTGACGGCGAGCGGGCCGTTGGCGGCGATGGCGTCGGCGAGCTCACGGGCACGCGCCATGGCGGTGCCGTCCGCAACCGCGTAGTTCACGACCCGCAACCGCTCCGCGTCGCGTCCCGAGAACGGCTTGCCGACGAGGAGGATCTCCATCGCGTCCACGTAGGAGATCTGGCGCCGTAACCGCACGGTGGAGCCCGCCATCGGGAACAAGCTGCGGCAGACCTCGGTCAACGCGAGGCTCGCGTTCTCGCCCGCGACCCGCAGGTCGCAGTTCTGCAGGATCTCCATGCCGCCGGCGTAGCAGTACCCCTCGACCGCGGCCACGAGCGGCTTCGACAGCGTGTGCGTCTTGAGGAAGCCCTTGAAGATGAGCGTGAAGTCGTCGCGGATGCGCTGCTCGAACTCGGTCTCGGGCGGGAGGCCCTGGACCATCGCCGACACGAGCCGGTCGAGATCCGCCCCGGCCGAGAAGTTTCCGTCGGCACCGGTGAGGATCGCGACCCGCACGTCGTCGTCGCCGTCGATCATGTCCCACGCGTCGCAGAGACGGCACAGGACCTCGGCGTTGAAGGCGTTGCGCTTGTCGGGACGGTTCAACGTGACCGTGGCGACGTGTCCGTCGCGCTCGACGAGGACGGCGGGCTCGCTCAACTGATCGCTCCTTCTGCTGTCTCTCGTGCCCAGCGGTAGTCGGGCTTGCCGCTCGGCGAGCGCTGCACCTCGTCGACGACGACGAGGTCGCGGGGGACCTTGTACCCCGCGAGGGCGCCGCGGCAGTGCGTGGCGACGTCGTCGAGGGTCGGATGCCTTCCACCCGCGGGTGCGACGACGGCCGCGACGCGCTGGCCGAAGCGATCGTCGGGGACACCGACGACGACGGCGTCGAAGACGTCGGGGTGGCCTTTGAGCACGGACTCGACCTCTTCGGGGTACACCTTCTCGCCGCCGGTGTTGATGCACTGGCTTCCGCGTCCGAGCAGCGTGATGACGCCGTCGGCACCGACCGTCGCCATGTCGCCCGGCAGCGCCCAGCGCCGTCCGGTCTCGTCGGTCACGAACGTCTTCGCCGTCTTGTCGGGATCCTTGTGGTACCCGAGCGGCACATGACCTGTCCGTGCGAGCATGCCGACCGTGTCCGAGCCGGGCTCGACCGGGCGCAGGTCGGAGTCGAGAACGGCGGTCGTGTCGTCGACCGCGAAGCGCGGCGCGGCGTCGTCGTCGCCGGGAGGCTTCGAGCCCTGATAGCCGGTCTCGGAGACGCCGAAGCTGTCGAGGATCGTGATGTGGGGCAGTTGCGCCTTGATCTGCTCCTGCACCGCGGCCGAGAAGATCGCGCCCCCGGAGCCGATGATGTACAGCGACGAGAGGTCGCGTGGGGTGCGCGCCATCGACTCGGCGAGCGGCCGTGCCATCGCGTCGCCGACGATCGTGATCACGTTGACCTTCTCGGCGGCGACGGTGTCGAGGACCGCGTCGGGATCGAAGCCGCCCGGCACGAGGACGGCCGTGTCGCCGCCGAAGAGCGCCATGAAGACCGTCCACTGAGCGGCGCCGTGCATGAGCGGCGCGCAAGCCATCTGCTTGAGGCCCGGGCGCGAGGTCACCATGACGGCCAGCTGCTCGGGCGTGCGTGCGGGCTCCCCGATCGGGTTGCCGCCCCGCAGGCACGCGAAGAAGGCGTCCTCCTGACGCCACATGACGCCCTTGGGCATCCCCGTCGTGCCGCCTGTGTAGATCACGTAGAGGTCGTCGCCGCTGCGCGGACCGAAGTCGCGAGCGGGCGACTGCGCCGCGAGGGCCGCCTCGTAGTCGTCGCCGGCGGCGAGCACCCACGCCAGCCGCGGCGTGTCGGCGCGGACCGCGTCGACGCGATCGACGTACTGGGCCTCGCACACGACGCCCACGAGGTCGGCGTCGTCGAAGAGGTAGCGCAGCTCGTCCTCGACGTACCGGTAGTTGACGTTGACCGGCACCGCCCGCAGCTTGAAGGCGGCGAGCATCGACTCGACGTACTCGACGCCGTTCTGGAGGTAGAGGCCGAGCTGGTCTCCGGCGCCGACGCCGAGGGATGCGAGGTGGTGGGCAAGACGGTTCGCGCGGGCGTCGAGCTCGGCGTAGCTGAGGTGGCGGTCCCCGACGACGAGCGCCTCCCTCTCGCCGACTGCGTCCGCGACGATCTCGAACAGGTCCGCCCAGCTGAACGATGACATGGGCGCCATCGTACATGTCGGTGATTCGGGCGCGGCCCGGCGTGTTCGCGATACTCGCCACCATGTCGGAGCTCGTGCTGGTGCGCCACGGCCAGTCCACCTGGAACCTCGAGAACCTGTTCACCGGCTGGGTGGACGTGCCCCTGTCCGAACGCGGTGAGGTCGAGGCGATGGAGGCGGGCAAGAAGCTCGGCGACCGCCGCTTCGACGTCGTGTACACGTCGACGCTGCGGCGGGCTTGCGAGACGGCGTCGTTGATGCTCGCCGAGCTCGGCCACCCCCACGTCCCGACCGTGCGCGCGTGGGAGCTCAACGAGCGCTACTACGGCCGGCTCACCGGCCTCAACAAGGACGCTGCACGCGAGGAGTTCGGCGAGGAACAGGTCCACATCTGGCGCCGCTCCTACGACGTGCCGCCGCCGGGCGGGGAGTCGCTTGCCGACACCGCTGCCCGCTCGATCCCCTACTTCGAGGCCGAGATACTGCCGCGCGTCGTCCGCGGGGAGCGCGTCCTCGTGGCGGCCCACGGCAACTCGCTGCGGTCGATAGTCATGAAGATCGACGGTCTCAGCACCGAGGAGGTGCTCGCGCTCGAGCTCGCGACCGGTGATCCCCGCGTGTACGCCTGGGACGGGACATCCCTTACGCGGGTCTGAGCACGGATCTAGACTCGCCGCAGCGAACAGGGGGGTGCGTACGAACAAGGTCGCTCGCATCGGACGCAACATCAACAGGTCGCTGGCGAGGCTCGCCCCGGCGCGCATGTCGAAGGCGCTGCCACGCACCATGCGCTTCGCGCTCGAGGCCTTGATCCCCCGGCGGGCGAGCACCGACCGCCCACCGCGGCCCGGCCTGAGCCCGTCCCTCTTCGCGCACGTCGCGATGGACGAGACGATCATGGCAGCGGCCATGGGCCCGAACCGCTTCCCGCGCTCGAGCGACTACCCGCGGGTCGCGCTCGAGCTCGAGGACGCCCATGATCACTTCCGGCGCAAGGGTTGGATCGACGACCCACGCTCGTACCACCGCAGCCCACCCGTGCTGCGCGACCCGCTCCTGATCCCGGGTATGACGATCCTGGGCCAGCACTTCGAGAAGCTCATGTTCGAGAGCGGCTTCGAGCCCCACGCGGGCGAACCGGGCGGCGAGCGCTGGCACAGCTACGTGCCCAACCACATCGCGCACGCGTGGGTGCTGCGCCACGACGACGACGTCGCGAGGCCGTGGGTCGTGTGCGTGCACGGCTTCGGCATGGGCATCCCCGTCGCCGACTTCGTCGGCTTCCGTGCCGGACACCTCCACAAGGACCTCGGCTACAACGTCGTGATGCCAGTCCTGCCCCTGCACGGCCCGCGCAAGGTCACACCGCTGGGCGGTGAGGCGTTCATCTCCTTCGACCTGCTCAACGGCGTGATCGGCATGGCCCACGCCGTGTGGGACATGCGCCGCTTGCTGAGCTGGATCGCGACCCAGAACCCCGCGTCCGTGGGGATGTACGGCGTCTCGCTCGGCGGGTACACGACTGCGCTGACGGCAGGCTTCGTGGGCGACCTCGACTTCGTGCTCACGGGGATCCCCGTCGCCGACCTCCTCGCGCTCTACCGCGCCCATGCCCCGCGTCACGTCATGCGCCGCGCGGAGGAGCACGGCATCTTCTCCGACGAGACCGACTCCGTTCTCGCAGTCGCGCGTCCGACGACGTTCCCCGCACTCGTCGACCACGACAGGCTCTTCATGTACGCGGGCATCGGCGACCGGATGGCGATGCCGGAGCAGGCCCACACCCTGTGGAAGCACTGGGAGGAGCCGCGCATCGAGTGGTACCCGGGCAACCACGTGGGCTACATGTGGTCCGGCGACGTGAGGCGCTTCGTCGACGAGGTCCTGACCACGCATTCCGCCGGCGGTGGAGACACCCGCGGCTTGTACGTGGCCTGACGCAGAGGGGGGGCGGCGATGGCCGTCCGGCAGATGGCGGGGGTCGACGCGGGATTCCTCTATCTAGAGACGCCCACCCTGCACATGCACACCCTCAAGGTCGCGATCGTCGACCCGGCGGGCTTCCCGGGTGGATACACGCCCGATGCCGTCAAGGCCCTGCTGGCGGCGACGCTGCCCATGCTGCCGGGGTTCAGGCGCCGGGTGGTGCGGGTCCCGTGGGAGGTCACCCATCCGGTCTGGATCGAGGACCCCGACTTCGACCTCGACAACCACATCCGCTTCGTCCGCGCCGACGCTCCGGGGGACCACACCGCACTCTGCCGTGCAGTCGGCGACATGGCGGCGACGCAGCTTCCCCAGGACCGGCCCCTGTGGGAGATGGTCGTCATCGACGGCCTCGAAGGGGGCCAGGTCGGGTTCGCGGTCAAGATCCACCACGCCCTCGCAGACGGCGGCGCCGCGGTCGCGATGCTCAACAACGTGCTGACCGCCGAGCCCGGCAGCGGACCGTCGGGCGAGGACGACTGGACGCCCGACGAGATGCCGTCGCACAGGGATCTGACCCGGATGGCGCTGCGGGGCGTGCTGCAGCGGATCATGCTCTTCCCGGTGGTGATGTGGCGTGCCTTGCGCGGACGGCTGCGGATCCTCTTGAGGCGCATGCGCGGGATCCGCCGCGGCGCGGCGCTGTTCCACACGCCGCCGACGCCGTGGAACGGCTCGCTCACCGTCAACCGCGTGTTCGCGACCGCGCGCCTGCCGCTGGGAGACCTCAAGGCCGTGCGCCGTGCCCTCGGCGTGTCCCTCAACGACGTCTTCCTGGCCACCTGCGCCGGCGCTCTGAGGGAGTACCTGCTCTCGATCGGGATGGCCGTCGACGCGCCGCTCGTGTCGAGCGTGCCCGTCGGCACCGACCGCGGCGGTGACGAGCCGCGGCTGGTCGGCAACAAGGTGTCGACGATCTTCAGCCCGCTGCCCACCAACGAGGCGGATCCTCGCGAGCGCATCCGCATCGTGCACGAGGCGACCGCCGGCGAGAAGGCGGAGCTCGCGATCAAGGGCGAGTCGATGCTCGAGGAGCTCGCCGAGTACAGGCCGCCGAAGCTGACCTCGTGGGCGATGCGCACCTACTCCCGCCACGGCCTCGCAGACCGCCACCGGGCACCGATCAACCTCGTGACCTCGAACGTCCCGGGCCCGAGTGAGCCCCTCCAGATCAGCGGCGCCAAGCTCGTCGAGATCTACTCGGTCGGGCCGATCCTCGAGGGGATCGGCCTCAACCTGACCGGTTGGAGCTACGTCGACACGCTCTACGTCGGCATCGTGGCGTGCCCGGAGGCGATCCCCGACCTCGACCACCTCGGCGAGCTCCTCGAGGCAGCCCTCGCCGAGCTGGTCGCCGCCACGACCGGCACCGGGACGACGGCCGAGGACGTCCGCGCCGGCTGACCGGCGTCATGTGATCGCGAGCATGCGCTCCAACGCCACACGCGCCCACCGCGAGGTCTCGGCGTCGACGCTCACCTGGTTCACGACGTCGCCGTCGACGAGGCTCTCGAGCGCCCACGCGAGGTGGGGGGCGTCGATGCGGAACATCGTCGAACACGGGCACACGAGGGGATCGAGCGAGAAGACCTCGACGTCACGTGCGGCCGACTCCTGCCGGAGGCGGTCGATCATGTGGATCTCCGTGCCGACCGCCCAGCGTGTGCCCGACGGCGCCTCCCGGATCGTGCGCAGGATGACCTCGGTGGAGCCGACGTGGTCGGCGAGGGACACGACGTCGTGTGAGCACTCGGGGTGCACGATCACCGACACGTTCGGGTCCTCGTCGCGGGCGGCGTGCACGTGCTCGGGCCGGAACCGCTGGTGCACCGAGCAGTGACCGCGCCACAGCAGGATCGGGGATTCCTTGATCTCGCGCTCGTCGAGGCCACCGAGGGGCTCGCGGGGGTTCCACACCTTGCACTCGTCGAGGGAGTAGCCCATCGCGACCGCGGTGTTGCGGCCGAGGTGCTGGTCGGGGAAGAACAGGACCTTTCCGGCGCCCTGTTCGCCGTATGCCCACTCGAGCACCGCGCGTGCGTTCGAGCTCGTGCACACGGCGCCGCCGTGCTCACCCACGAACGCCTTAAGCGCCGCCGAGGAGTTCATGTACGTGATCGGGATCACGCCGTCGGTCCCGCAGACGGCGTCGATGTCCTCCCATGCGTCGAGGACCTGGTCGAGGTCGGCCATGTCGGCCATCGAGCAGCCGGCGTTGAGGTCGGGCAGGACCACCACCTGATGCGCTTCGGTCAGGACGTCCGCCGATTCGGCCATGAAGTGGACGCCGCAGAACACGACGTAGTCGGCCTCGGGGTGGTCGGCGGCGTGGCGGGCGAGCTTGAACGAGTCGCCGGTGGCGTCCGCCCAGCGGAAGACCTCCTCGCGCTGGTAGTGGTGGCCGAGCACGAGCAGGCGGCTCCCGAGGCGGTCCTTGGCGGCAGCGATGCGGGAGGCGAGCTCGGCGTCCGTCGCCGAGGTGTACTCCGCCGGCAGCTGGCTCTGAAGGCGGATCATGTCGATGCCCTCCTCGACGCCGGTGCGGGTGCCGGCCGTCTGTATGTCCACGCCGAGTCCGGCGCTGCCGGCGGGGTGCCGGCCGTCCCGGTCGGCCGGTGAGGCGGTTCCCGTCACCTCACGGGGATGTCGGCCCCGGGACTCGATCGTTCAGCTCTGCCGAAGCGGGAACGAGCTCTGGTTGTGACCATACCACCGCCGCGACCCCACCCATCGAAACGATAACGTTGCGTTTCGGTAGAAGGCCGCACTAGGGTGCCTGAAGCGATACGGAGACGTACCGAAACTCTTGCTGCGCCGACCTGGAGACTCCTTGAGCCGCACCACCGAGCTGTTCACACCCGCCCTCGTCACCGAGGAGGCCGATGCGAACCCGCGCCGGTGGCTGATCCTCGGCGTCCTCTGCTTCAGCCTGCTGATCATCGGGATCGACAACACGATCCTCAACGTGGCGATCCCGACCATCTCACGCGACCTCGGCGCCACCTCGGGTCAGCTCCAGTGGATGATCGACTCCTACACGCTGATCTTCGCCGGCCTCCTGCTCGTGGCAGGCAGTCTCGGCGACCGCTTCGGCCGCAAGGGCGCCCTCGCACTCGGCCTCCTCGTCTTCGGGATCGGCAGCGCCCTGTCGGCGCTCACGACCACCCCGGACCAGCTCATCCTGACCCGCGGGATCATGGGCATCGGTGCCGCGTTCATCATGCCCACGACGCTGTCGATCATCACCAACGTCTTCCCGGCCAGGGAGCGGCCCAGAGCGATCGCGGTGTGGGCGGGCTTCTCCGCACTCGGCATCGCCATCGGACCGGTGATGGGCGGCTTCCTCCTCGAGCACTTCTGGTGGGGCTCGGTGTTCCTGGTCAACGTGCCGGTCGTGGCCGTCGCCCTCGTGCTCGGCCGCGTGATCGTGCCGACGTCGAAGGACCCGGCGGCACCGAAGGTCGACTGGATGGGTGCGGCGCTGTCGGTGACGGGGCTCGTGACCGTGGTCTACGCGATCATCGAAGCGCCGAGTTGGGGCTGGACATCTGCGCGCACGCTCGGCACGGCTGCAGTCGGGGCCGCCGTGGTCGTGGCCTTCGTGATGTGGGAGCGGCGCTGCGACGAGCCGATGCTCGACGTCGCCGTGTTCAGGAACCGGCGCTTCAGCGGTGCCAGCATCGCCATCACCCTCGTGTTCTTCGCCATGTTGGGGTCGATGTTCCTCAACTCGCAGTACCTGCAGTTCGTGCTCGGCTACGACGCGCTGACCGCCGGCATCGCGATCACACCCGTCGCACTCACGATCGTCGTCTTCGCACAGGTGGGCGTGCGCCTCGCGGCTCGGATCGGCACACGGCCGGTGGTGGCGCTGGGGTTCCTCGGTGTCGCCGCTTCGATGCTCGTGCTCGCTACCGCCGGTGTCGACTCCGGCTACATGCCTGTCTTCGTCAGCATCGTGCTCCTCGGCGCCGGGATGGGGACTGCGATGTCACCGGCGACCGAGTCGATAATGAGCACGCTCCCGCGGGCGAAGGCCGGTGTCGGATCCGCCGTCAACGACACCACGCGCCAGATCGGCGGGGCGCTCGGTGTCGCCGTCCTCGGCAGCATCTTCGCGTCCTACTACGTGAACCACATCGGTGCCGCCGTGGCCGTACTCCCACCGGAGGCCGCCCAGGCGGCGCGCGACTCGATCGCGGGAGCGTTGCACGTCGCGCAGACCATGGGCGGCGAACAGGGAGCCATGATCTCGTCGGTCGCCATGCAGGCGTTCGTCGACGCCAAGAACGTCGCCGTCGTCGTCGGAGCCGTGATCGCGGGCTTCGGTGCGCTCGTGGCGGCGCTCTTCCTGCCTGCGAAGGCACGTCCGGGCGAGGACGTGGCGGTCGGCAGCGGCCACGAGGACGCAGAGTCCGTCTTCGTCGGGCCGCAGCGCGCCGTCGAGCTCGATGCGGTCTCCTGAGTGCTGCGATCGCGCGATCATGTGCCCATGAGTCCGACGTTGGAGCCGGCCCAGGTCGCCAGTCCGCCCGAATCCGCCCCGACCAGAGGCCGCGGGCGTCCCCGGAGTGCAGCCGCTCACCAGGCGATCCTCGACGCCGCGATCGACATCCTCGCCGAGAGCGGCATCGAGGCGCTCACGGTGGAGGGGATCGCCTCCCGTGCCGGAGTCGGCAAGACGACCATCTATCGCCGCTGGCCGAACAAGGAGCTCCTCCTCGTCGAGGCGGTCTCGAACATCGTCACAGCCGACGAGCCGCTCCCGGACAACGGCTCGATCCGCGAAGACCTCATCGCGATCGCGCAGGTGATCCGCGAGCGCTACACGCGTGGGCCGCTCGGACGCATCCTGCCCGCACTGCTCAGCGCACAGCTACGGAGGCCGGAGTTCGCGCAGATCGTGCGCGAGCACGTGATCGAGCCGCGGCGCGCGCTCGTGCTCGGCATCGTCCAGCGGGCCGTCGACCGCGGGGAGCTGCGGGCGGACCTCGACCCCGAGCTGGTGTTCGACATGGTCACGGCACCGCTCTTCTACCGCAGCGTCGTTCTCGGCCGCACCCCGCCGGAGGAGTCGCTCGCGGCGATGGTCGACATGGTCCTCGACAGCTGCCGCGCCTGATCCGGCATACGATGGCGCTGTGATGCGCCGGCCCGACGTACCGATCCCGACCGAGCCCGGCGCATACCTGTTCCGCGACGCCGACGGCCGCGTGCTCTACGTGGGCAAGGCCAAGAACCTGCGTGCGCGGCTCTCGAACTACTTCGCAGCGCCAGAGCGGATGCACCCGCGCACCGCCGCGATGGTCGAGGCGTCGGAGCAGGTCGAGTGGGTCCTCGCCGACGGCGAGGTCGAGGCGCTCATGCTCGAGTACTCGCTCATCAAGCAGCACCGTCCCCGCTTCAACGTCCGCCTGCGCGACGACAAGAGCTACCCGTACCTCGCGATAACGCTGAACCAGGAGTGGCCACGGCCGATGGTCGTGAGGGGCCGCAAACGGCGCGGTGTCCGCTACTTCGGCCCCTACGCCCACGCGTACGCGATACGCGAGACGCTCGACCTGTTGCTGCGCACGTTCCCGGTGCGCACATGCAGTGACGGCAAGTTCCGCCAGCACGAACGCCTCGGACGCCCGTGCCTCTACTTCCACATCGAGCGCTGCTGCGGACCGTGCGTCGGCAAGGTCGACCACGACACCTACGCGAAGCTGACCGCCGACCTGATCGCGTTCCTAGAGGGCGACCACAAGCCCGTCATCGACCGTCTCGAGGCGGAGATGCACGCGGCGTCCGACGAGCTCGAGTTCGAGCACGCGGCACGTCTGCGCGACCAGCTCCACAGCGTGCAGCGGGCGTCGGAGCGCCAGCAGCTCGTGAGCGACCGCCGCACCGACATGGACGTGGTCGGCACCGCCGGGGACGAGCTCGAGACCGCCGTGCACGTGTTCTGCATCCGCGGCGGGCGCATCACCGGCCAGAGGGGCTTCCTCGTCGACAACGTCGAGGAGAAGGACCCGCCCGACCTGCTCCGTGACGTGCTGCTCGAGCTCTACGCCGGCTCCGACGACGTGCCGAGACGCATCGAGGTGCCGGTGGTGCCGGCCGAGGCCGCGGTGCTCGCCGAGCTCTTCACCCAGCGCAGAGCGGTGCTCGACGGTGCCAGAGCCAGCGGCAGCGACGGGACGCGAGCGGGATCGCTCGCGCTCACGACCGGCGATCCCGGCATGGCGAACTACGAGCCGGGCCGTACGCGTGGCGGGCGCGTCGCGATCCACGTCCCCCAGCGCGGGAAGGTGCGCACCATGCTCGAGACTGTCACCGCCAACGCCGAGTCCGCGTTCCGGAGCGCGAGGCTGCGGCGCCAGGCCGACCACAACGCCCGTGCTCGTGCGCTCAACGACCTCCAGGAGGCGCTCGGCCTCGCCGAGGCGCCCTTGCGGATCGAGTGCTTCGACATCAGCCAGGTCCAGGGCTCGAACCCCGTCGCGTCGATGGTGGTCTTCGAGGACGGGCTCGCGAAGAAGTCCGACTACCGACGCTTCGCGATACGCGGCGTCGAGGGCCAGGACGACTTCGCGATGATGCGCGAGGCGCTGACGCGGCGCTTCACGAACCTGTTGCGCGAGCGCGCGAAGCCGGTGGAGGAGCGATCGCGCTTCCAGTACCCGCCGGGACTGCTTCTCGTCGACGGTGGACGCGGTCAGCTCAACGTGGCGCTCGAGGTGCTCGAGGCGCTCGGCCTCGACGCCGAGATCCCCGCTGCCGGCCTCGCCAAGCGATTCGAGGAGGTCTACGTGCCCGCCGATCCCGACCCGCTGCGCCTGCCCCGCGGATCGGAGGCCCTGTACCTGCTGCAGCGCGTTCGTGACGAAGCCCACCGGTTCGCGGTCACGTATCATCGCACCCGTCGGGACACAGCCATGACCCGGTCGGTCCTCGACGACGTGGCAGGGCTGGGACCGGCACGGCGGCGGGCGCTGCTGGTGCGCTTCGGCAGCGTCGACCGGATGCGCACCGCCGAGCTGGCCGACATCGTCGGCACGCCCGGTGTACCCGAGACCGTGGCGAGGGCGGTGTACGAGAAGCTGCACCCCGAGACTGTGGGCACACCTTGAGTGAAGAGTCCGAGACCGAGGCAGGCGCGACCCAGCCCGAGGTCGTGATCGTCACGGGTATGTCCGGTGCGGGCCGCTCCACCGCCGCCGACGCCCTCGAGGACATCGGCATGTTCGTGATCGACAACATGCCGCCGCCGCTGATCCCCCGCGTCGTCGACCTCGCCGCCGACCGACCCGAGCACACGCGCATCGCGGTGGGCTGCGACGTGCGTGAGGGCCGCTTCTTCAGCGAGATCGACGCGGCGCTGCACCAGCTCGCCGAACGCGGCGTCGCCGTCCGCATCCTCTTCCTCGACGCCTCCGACGAGGTGCTCCTGCGGCGCTTCGAGGAGTCGAGGCGCCCGCACCCGCTCGGGCGCGGCGAAGGTGTCTCCGCCGGGATCCGGCGCGAGCGCGAGATGCTCGCCGGGCTCAAGTCACGTGCAGACCTCATCCTCGACACCTCCGACACGAACGTGCACGAGTTCCGCGCGAAGGTGAAGAGCTACTTCGCCACCGAGTCGGGCCCGCACGCGCTGCACGTAACCGTGCGCAGCTTCGGCTTCAAGCACGGCGCACCTCGTGACGCGGACATGATCCTCGACGTGCGGTTCATCCCGAACCCGTACTGGGTCGAGGAGCTACGTCCGCTGTCGGGGCGTGACGAAGCGGTGCGCGAGTACCTGGCCGCACTGCCGGAGACCGAGGAGTTCCTCGAGCACCTCTTCAGCCTCGTGGAGTTCCTGCTGCCGCACTACCTCGCCGAGGGTAAGAGCTACCTGACGGTCGCGTTCGGTTGCACCGGTGGACGTCACCGGTCGGTCTACCTCGCCGAGGTCCTCGCCGACCACGTCGACTCGCTCGGCTACACGGTGAACGTCGCGCACCGGGACGTCGGCTCGTGAAGGCGGTCGCGCTCGGGGGTGGTCACGGCCTCGCGGCTGCGCTGCGGGCCCTGCGCCGCATCGTTGACGGCGCCGAGATCACCGCGATCGTGTCGGTCGCCGACGACGGCGGCGAGGCGGGCGGTCTCGTGCGCGAGCTCGGCATCCCGCCGCCGGGCGACGCGCGCCGCTGCCTGCTCGCGCTGAGCGACGCGTCGGAGCTGGCCGACCTCTTCGCCTACCGGTTCAAGGCGGGTGAGCTCGCAGGCCACGCCCTCGGCAACCTCGTCCTCGACGCCCTCGTGGACGAGACCGGTTCGATCTCCGACGCGCTGGCGCGCGCCGGAGACCTGCTCGGCGCGCGCGGGCGGGTGCTCCCGGCCGCCGTCGATCCCGTCCGGCTCGCAGGCGACGTCGGCGG
>JAIBAC010000270.1 GCA_019695375.1 Acidimicrobiia bacterium | reverse complement strand
CCCCGGCACCCCCCGACGTGGGGACGCGAAACGCGCTCACAACGCGATCTACGTCCCCACGCCCGCGGCACCCGGCGTCAGGTGGGGGCGAGGCGGGCGGCGGCGCGGTCGGGGCCGAGGGCGGCGAGCATCACGTGCAGCGGCGGCGTGACGCGCAACCCCGGAGCGAGGGCGTCGCGGAACGCGCCGAGGCGCGCCTTGCGGTCTGGGCCTGCCGGGACGGCGGCGTCGATCGCGGCAGCGAGGGCGTCGGCGTCCCACGGCCGCGTGCCGAGCACCGGCGCCACGACGTCGTCAGCGAGGACGGTGACATCGCGGCCGGGGCTGTCGTCGAGGCCGAGGAAGCCGGCGAGATCCCCTGCCGCCGCGAACGTCGGGATCCTGGTCCGCACACCGTCTACAAGCACCGCCACCTGCTCGTCGCTCAGCTCCACCGGCGCACGCACACGCAGCTCCGCTGCGAGGCGCTCACTGCTCTCGCGCTCGGCGAGCCAGCGCCGGCTCAGCGCCTCCAGCTTCTTGGGGTCGTAGCGCGGCGACGCCTTGCCGAGGTGGCCGATATCGAACGTGGAGGCCATCTCGGTGAGGGTCGGAAGGTCGCTGCGCTCCTCGAAACCGAGGTTCGCCAGGTACGCGCACAGCGCCCCGGCGGGCACGCCTTCGTCGACGATCAGATGCCGGATGGACAGGTCGCCCTGGCGCTTGGACAGCTTCTGCCCGTCCTTGCCGACCAGCAGCGGCACGTGCGCGAACGCGGGCACGTCGGCTCCGAGCGCGCGGAACACGAGGACGTGCTGGGGCAGCGAGTTGAGCCAATCGGCACCGCGCACGACCGACGTGACACCCATGTCGGCGTCGTCGACGCACGAGGCGAGGTGGTACGTGGGCCGGCCGTCCGACCGCATCAGCGCGACCTCCGACACGTCGGCGACATCGACCGAGATCTTCCCGTAGACCCGGTCGACGACCTCGATCCTGCCCGCATCCGGGACACGCAGCCGCAGCACGGGGTCGACGCCGTCGACGGCGTCGGGGGTCCCGCGGTGGACGTTGCGGCCGGCCTTGGCCTCGCGCCGGCCGGCCTTGTGCGCCGACACGTCGGCGATCGCCGGGGTGTAGTCCCAGTACGCGGCGCCGCCCGCGATCAGGTCGTCGGCGACCGCGCGGTGGCGGTCGGAGCGCTTCGAGGTCTCGTACGGGCCGTGCGCGCCACCCACGTCCCAGCCCTCGTCCCAGTCGAGGCCGAGAGCGTCGAGGTCGGCGCAGATGTCGGCGGCGCTGACCGACTCGCGCGCCGTGTCGGTGTCGTCGAGACGCAGCACGAAGCGGCCTCCGCGGCTGCGCACGTCGAGCCACGCCAACAGCGCGGTGCGCGCGTTGCCGACGGTCAGGTACCCCGTCGGCGACGGTGCGTACCGACCGCGGGTGGCTGGATCCGACGTCAGTTCCGGCATCTGCGCCTCCGTGGGGTCAGACCTCGAGCAGCAGGTCGCGTGCGCGCCGCAGCGCCATGAGCCGGTCGGCGGCACCGTCGTCGTCGGCGCCGTGGTCCGGGTGCGCGGCGCGCACGCCGCGCCGGTATGCGCGCAGGACCGTGTCGGATTCGACGGCGCCGCTGTCGGGTGGCAGCTCGAGCGTCTCGAGCGCCCACACGAGGCGGCTGTCCGTGACGGCGACCGCGGCCCCGTCGAAGAGCATGGTCGCCACCTTGTCGTGCAGTTCGGCAGCCGTCGTGAAGCCGCCGGTGGCCGCGAGGGCGCACACCTGACTTGCCGCTTCGAGGGCCCGGACCCGCACCGTCGCGTCGAGGCGGTCGAGCGCGACGAGCGCCCCGACGACCTGCGGTGCCGGCGGCCCGTGCACGTCGAGGTCGAGGCGCCAGCCCGTCTCGGTGGCGAGCAGCCGGTGCACGCTCAGGTCGAGTCCGTGGCGGTCGGTCTGGATGCGGTGGCGCAGCGCGCGTGGCGGGTGCCGGCGCACGTGCAGGGCGGCGAGGAACGCGTCGAGGTGTTCGGCCTCGGCCGCGTCGAGCCCGCACACGTTGGCCCCGAGGACGAGGCAGCCGAGGTACACCGACGCGTCGTCGGCGCGGGGTCCGACGGCGCGGATGGGGTCCGGCGACACTCGCCTGGTCGCCGACGGTTGCCGGCTGTGATAGATGCGGAGCTCCGCGACGGCCATCCGCTGAAGCGTATTAGCGCATCGCCGGCTCGAGGGATTCGACGACGGGCTCGGTGCCGTCCACGTCTGTGTTGGCGGTCCACATGACGGTCACACCGGCCGTCGCGGCACCGGTCGCGTTCTGAACCGACACCAAGTAGGCGTCCTCGAAGGGCGCTTCCGCGCAGGGCCGGCTCGGGACGATCTCGCGGCTCCCCTCGACGAGCGTCGAGATCTGGCCGCCGGGGCCGCTCACGACGGCGGCAGTTGCGTCGGTGGACGTCCACGCGACGACGGTGGCCGTCTCGCCCACCTCCTCGTTGCAGACCACCGCGGGCGCCTGCGCGGTCATGGTGACCGTCGGCAGCGGCGGTGGGCCGGTGGCCGCGGGATCAGCGGCGGGCACCACGGGTGCCACGTACTTGCCGGGGAACGACGGGCGTGACGTGGTGGCCGACGTCGCCGGTCCTTCGATGCGCGGGGTCGCGCTCGTGGGCGCCACTTCACCACTGGCGTCGAGATCGGAGTGGTAGCCACCGGTCAGGAGCAGCACCGCGGCGACGACCACCGCGAACGTGGCGACGAGCACGAGCGACACGACACCGGCGCGGCGGCGCCGCCTGCGGTCCTCGACCGCGCTCAGGTACGGGTAGCTCGGCAGGCCGTCGGGCGCGCTGACCACGGTCGTGGTCCCGGCTTCGTCGTGCATCGGGGCCCGAGGCTACCGGCGCCCGCGGGTGCCCCCGACCAGACCTGCGCTCAGGCGAGCGACGACGAACGCGGGTACGCGTCGGCGGGATCCGTGAGCACGTTGACGACCGCCGGCGCGTCGCACGCGAACGCGCGGTCGATGGCGGGGCCGAGCTCCGCCGGTGTCGAGACGAGCTCGCCGTGCCCGCCGAGCGCCTCCATCACGAGGTCGTACCGCGTCTCGTGGCGGAGGTCGCAGGCGACGTCGTAGCCGTACATCGCCTGCATCGGGTGCTTCTCGAGACCCCAGATGCCGTTGTTGCCGACGATGACGACGACGGGGAGGTCGTAGCGGACGAGGGTGTCGAGGTCGAGGCCGCTGAAGCCGAAGCCGCCGTCGCCGCTGAGGAGCACCACCTGGCGGTCGGGGTGCACGTGGCGTGCCGCGATCGCGTACCCAGGGCCGGTGCCGAGGCACCCGAACGGGCCGGGGTCGAGCCAGCAGCCGGGCTCGTAGCTGTCGACGAACTTGCCGGCGTAGCTCACGAAGTCGCCGCCGTCGCCGATCACGATCGCGTCGCGGTCGAGACGCGCGAGCAGCTCGCCGTAGACCCGCGCCGGGTGCAGTGGAGCGGTGTCGGCCTCGAGCACTGCGCGCTCGTCGCGGCGCTTGGCCGACTCGACGTCGCGGAGGTGTTCGAGCCAGGGCGTGTGGTCGTGACGGGTGTGCGTCGCGCTGCCGTAAGCGGCGGCGACGCCTTCGAACACGAGTCCGAGGTCGCCGGCAGCCTTCGCAGCAAGATCGACGTGGGCGGCGACGCCGTCGAGGTGGTCGACGAGGTGCGCGACGGCGGCGCCGCCGAAGTCGCCGAAGCCGAGGCGGAAGTCGAGGGGGGTGCCGGCGACGACGACGGCGTCGGCCTCGCGCAGCGCCACCGACCGTGCACGGCTGAACGCGAGCGGGTCGTCG
>JAIBAC010000269.1 GCA_019695375.1 Acidimicrobiia bacterium | reverse complement strand
GCGGAGCTGCGCCGGGCCATCGAGCACCTCGCGGTCCTGGGCCGGCCGCTGATCTGCACCGAGTGGCTCGCGCGGCCCAAGTCGCCGCCTGCACTGCTCGAGGTCCTCCACGAGACCGGCACCGGCGCCATCTGCTGGGGCCTCGTCGACGGCCGCAGCCAGACCCGCTTCCCGTGGACCTCGTGGTTGCGGCGCGGCCGTCCCGGAGACATGTGGTTCCACGACCTCCTGCACGCCGACGGGACGGCCTATGACGAGGCCGAGGTCGCGCTGTTCCGGTCCCTGACCGGGCGGACCGGGACCCGGTGAGTCAGGGGCGTCGCCCGGTCGCGCAGAGCAGGCGGGTCTGCGCATCGGCACCTGCGGGTGGCTCGATCGCGGGAGCGAACAGGCCGGTGCCGGCGAGCGCGGGTGTGAGCGGCTCGACGTAGGCGAGGGCGGCTTCGCACAGATCGGCCGGGAGCGTCTCGTCGGTGTGCACCGCGCGCGAGAGGTCCCATGCGTGCACGAGCAGATCCATGAAGCGCTGACGCACGAACTCCTCGCCCGACACGTCGCCGTAGGAGAGGTGCACGATGCGCTCGAGCACACCGGGCACCGCGATCGCGTTGCAGGCCGCCTCCATGGCCGTCTCCCACGCCTCCTTCGGGAAGCCACCGAGGACGTCGCCGGCGAAGCGGTCGCCCACGGACTCGATGGTCTCACCCGCCATGATCGGCGGCACCCAGAGGCACTCGACGACGTTGTGCTCGAGCAGTTCGGCGACGTTCCAGTCGGTGCACGGCGTCACCGCTCGCCACTCGTCGTCGCGGATGGCGGTGACTGCCTCACCGAAGCGTTCGGCTGCTGCATCGTGGAGATCGACGACATCGGTCATGGGTCGAGACACTACCGGGCGCGAAGACCGTCACGTTCGTGCCGCGACCGCGTTGTGTCAGCATGACCGTCTACCGAATCGACGACCCCGAGCGAATCCGTGCCGCGGCCGACCACACCGATGCCGTCGCCGCCACTGCCGACGTGAGCGCCGATCGCGTGTCGGCGGCCGATCCGGGCGACCGCCTCGAGGGCCCCTTCGTCGCGGTCGTCCGCGCCCGACTCCTCGAACGCGGCGCCGACGTCGCAGCGACCGCCGCCGAACTGCGCTCACTTGCCGAGCGCTTGCGCCAGCAGGCAGCCATCCTCGCGGTTCGCATCGTCGCGATCGAGGCGGCCGCCGCCGAGGCCGCCGCGATCTGCACCCGCTGGCCCGAGCTCAGCGGCCGCGTCCGCGGGCTCGGCGGTCTCGACAGCGGCTGGCTCGAAGTCGTCGGATCGCTGCGAGCGGAGGCGGGCGCCCTCGCGGCGCGCGAGGCCGCCGCCACCTGGTCGGGTTGACCCGTGAGTCGAGTTCAGATCGACCCCGACGCCGCCGAAGCCTTCGGCGCCGCGATCCACGCCACTGCCGGCGAGCTGCAAACCGCAGTCGCGTCGCTCACCGACGATGTGGCCTCGCTCCCGCCCGACGCGGCAGCGATCGCGGGCGCGGACGCGGTCCTGTCGGTGACCGCTGCGGCCGCCGGCAGGTTCGCAGGCGAGACAGGCGAGCTGAAGGACCTGCTGGGGCTCGCTGCCGTGCTCGCGCGTCGTGCCGACTACGCCGGCGGGACCACCGACATCAACGACGGCGTGCTCTACCACCGCGCGCTGCACATCGGCAGCGGCCCGCCCGACATGTCGCCGTCACCGATGCGCGTGGCGTGCGCCGCCGCCGACGCGCTTGGATGGGTCAAGTACCCGGCAGCCGGCACTACCGCAGCGAAGATCGCGGCTGCAGGCGATTCGCTCACCGCCGGTGCCCAGAGCGTGCTCGCAGCACTCGTGGGCCGCAGCGGAGCGGCCGGCGCGATCGTCGGCTCCACTGCGAGCATGGGCCAGCTCCTGTGCGCCGACACCGGCTACCGCGGCCGCGGCCCCGCGCCGAAACCACGGCGACCACCTGCCGCCGACGAGGCCTGGCGTGATCCTCTGGGCAACGACGGGCGTGAGGACCGCCACGCCAACCCCGCCGGCAGCACCGGATCGCAGATGCCCGACACCTTCCTCGGCTCACCGCCGCCGGCCTGACCCTCGCGGGATCCGGCATCGAGCCAAGGGGCCGGCCGACCCATCATCAGATGTGCGCGCGTGCCGATCGTGCATGGAGATGCATGCGGACGCGACCCTGACGCTGCGCTCGAAGACCGTGCCGGCCGAGGCCGTCACGCGACGCCTCGAGCTCGAACCCGACCACTCGTGGGAACCGGGTGACTCCCTCGCGCGGCGCCGCAGCCCACGCATGCGTCGAGTCGACCACGGATGGGCGCTGCAGTTCAGCGCCGCCGACGCCGGCACGGCCCTCAGCGGCCTGCTCGCCCGCGTCGAGCCGGGAGCGGATGCGATCGGTGACCTCGTGGCAGAGGGCGACATCCGTGCCGAGCTCGTCCTGTTGGAGTGCGACGGCGCCGGGGACCGTGGAGGTGTCGACGCTCACGTGGCCCGCCTCGCGACCGCCCTCGGTTCCAGCCTCACGTCCGGCGGCGAGTCCGCCGCCGGGTCGGCGCGCCTCTGCACATGGGCCACCACCATCTGAGACGTGGGGACGTAGAACGCGCTGACACGCACGCTCGCGTCCCCACGTCGCAAGTAAGAGGGGTCACTCGCCCTCTTCGAGGAAGTCCTTGAGGCGGTTGTTGGACTTGGGGTGGCGCAGCTTGGAGAGGCTCTTGGCCTCGATCTGGCGGATCCGCTCCCGTGTGACGCTGAGCTCCTGGCCGACCTCCTCGAGCGTGCGCGGCTGACCCGTCTCGAGCCCGAAGCGGAGCTTGAGGACCTTCTGCTCACGGTCGTTGAGGTTGCCGAGCGCGGTCTCGATCTCCTTCGCGAGGAGCTTGCGAGCGGCGGCCTCGTCGGGCATGACCGCCTGGCCGTCCTCGATAAACTCGGCGAGGGACGAGTCCTCCTCCTCACCGACGGGCACGTCGAGGCTGATCGGCTCCTGGCTGACCCGCTGGATCTCCCGCACGCGGTCGGGCTCCATCTCGAGCTCGCTCGCGATCTCCTCCGCTGTCGGCTCGCGGTTGAGCTTCTGCACGAGCTCACGCTGGCTGCGCAGGAGCCGGTTGATCGTGTCGACCATGTGCACCGGGATCCTGATCGTGCGTGCCTGGTCGGCGAGCGCACGTGTGATCGCCTGGCGGATCCACCACGTGGCGTAGGTCGAGAACTTGAAGCCCTTGCGCCAGTCGAACTTCTCGACCGCGCGGATGAGGCCGAGGTTGCCTTCCTGGATGAGATCGAGGAGCTGCATCCCGCGCCCGCCGTAGCGTTTGGCGATCGAGACCACGAGCCGCAGGTTCGCCTCGACGAGGTGCGTCTTGGCGGCCTGGCCGTCGGCGGCCTCGTGCTCGAGCGCAGCGCGCGCCTCGGGCGAGAGGAAGTGCTTCTCGGCGAGGAGGCGCCGCTCCGCTTCGAGACCACGCTCCATCCGCTGGCTGAGGCTCTTCTCCTCCTCGAAGGTCAGCAGTGGAACGCGGCCGATCTCCTGGAGGTAGATGCGGACGGGGTCCTCGGACGAGCCGGTAGCGCCGGCATCGAGGTCCGGACGTGGCGTAGCGTCGGCCTCGGTCTCCTCGCTCGCCGCGGCGCCCACGGCGCCCGTCGCAGGCGCCGGAACCGGGTCCGGGTCCGGGTCCGGCTGCGCGAGCGGCGCATCCGGCCGGCCGCCATCGCCGACCAGGCGCGCGTCGCCGCGCACGTCGACGCCCATCATCTCGAGAGCCATGAGCAGCCCGCGGAGCTGTTCGGGCGCGAAGTCCTCG